>JAFZQE010000019.1 GCA_017552325.1 Oscillospiraceae bacterium | reverse complement strand
CCGCCCACGCGGGCGAAAAGCGCCATGAAGCTCGCGCCCATGCCGTTCATGACCATGATGCTGCCGATCTGCTTCGGATCGACGATGCCCAGGCCGTAACGCAGGATGAAGAACCACATCGTGATGTCCAGCATGCCGAGCCCGACCACCGAGAAGCCCATCACGCTGCCCGAGGAAAAGGCGATGCGCAGGCCCCTGTCCAGGCTGTGGCTGGCGGCGTTGGCCGTGCGGGCGTTGGCCGAGGTCGCGATCTTCATGCCGAAGTAGCCGGCCAGCATCGAGAAAATGCCGCCGGTCAGAAAGGCGAAGGGCGTGACCCGCGCGAGCATTTTGCCGCCCGAGCCGAAGGCCAGGGCCAGCAGCAGCACGAACACGACGGCGAAGACCTTGAACACCGTGGTGTACTGGTGCTTCAGATAGGCGTTCGCGCCGGCCCGGATCGCCTCGGCGATCTTCTTCATCCGTTCGCTGCCCTCGGACACCGACAGCACCCTCCTGCGCTGGACCAGCGCAAAGCCGATGCCGAGCAGCGCGCCGAGAAATCCGAGAAGGAACAGTTTTTCCATTCTCACTCAGCCTCCTTTGGTTAATATCTTTCCGAAACCGCCCGGCCGTACCGCGCCGGTGCGGTGAAAGTCCCCGAAAAAGCCGAAATCCGCCCCTTGAAAATCAGGAGCGGATCTTACCGAAGAAATATTCTGTTTGCAGCAGCGGTCTGACAGGTTCCAAAACGGCGGCCTCCCAAGTCGGAGCCGAAACAAATCTCGTCTCTTCCCATGTATTTGACTCGTTTATTATACTCGGAAACGGCGTCGGAATCAAGACGCTGACCAAGCTTTTCTATATTTTTTCCATATCCTGTGCAAGAGGAAAAAAATTGACATAATCCGTCTGCTGTGGCATAATGATCTGTAAGCGTTTAACAGAGAAAGGATTTTGCCGTTTCCGGGTCCATCCGCCCGGGGCGGCGAGAAAACTGCCATGAGCAAGATCAAAAAGCTGCTTTCCATGAGCGGCCAGGAGCGAGCCACCACCGTGATGCGCGTGAAGGAGCTCCTGAGCGCCGCCAAACCATACAAGGAGGATCCGACTGTGGAGAACAAAAGCCTGAAGTATTATCTGGATCAGGACCTGCCCGGCGTTTTCTGGGGCGGCGGTTACAAGGACGAGTACGCCAAGTACGAGCGCGCCTTCCCCTTCGCCTTCCCCTATGCCAACCGGATGGAGGACGACCGCATCCGCTATGTCCGGGGCGAGGACGGATACTGGTACGATCCGGAAGCCGAGGAGACGGGGCGCGCGCTGCTGTCCTTCACCGGCGACCTGATGTGCGAGCAGCGTCAGCAGCAGGCCTACCGCTTCGGCAACCAGCACTGTTTCCAGGCAGAGTTCCGCTTCGTGCGCAATGTCTTCCGCAACTCCGACTTTGTGGCCGGCAACCTGGAGACCACGCTGACCGACCTGACCCCCTACACCGGCGAATGGCAGCTGATCGACGGCAAATACCACTGCAACGCGCCGAAGGCCTATCTGGACGCGCTGCGCTATGCCGGCTTCGACGCGCTGGTCAACGCCAACAACCACAACTGCGACTCGGCGGTCATGGGCCTGATGGACACGCTGGACGCGCTGGACGAGTATCGGTTCATCCACACCGGCACCTTCCATCCCGAAGGCGATCCCCGCTTCGCGCTCGTGAAGGTCAAGGGCATCCGGATCGCGCTGCTGTCCTATGCCACCTATTTCAACCAGCTCGAGACCAACTTTACCGAGCTCGGCCGCGAAAAGCTGCTCAACGCCTATGACAGGGACAAGATGGCGAAAGACGTGGCGGACGCGAGAGCCGCCGGCGCCGAGCTTGTCTTCGTCTATATCCACTGGGGCCAGGAATACACCCACAACGTCAACGACCTGCAGAAGCAGCGGGCCGCCGAGATCGCCGGGGCCGGCGCCGACTATATCATCGGCTCGCACTCCCACTGCCTGCAGCCGCGCGACGAGATCCTCACCTCCGACGGCAGAAAAGTGCCCGTGATCTACTCGATGGGCAACTTCGTCACAAACGAGACCCGCATGATCTGCAAGCACACCGGCATCCTGCAGCTCTTCGTCGAGCGGAAGGACGGCGGCATCAAGATCAGCGAGCGCTTCATCCCCTGCTTCATCTATGACGACATCCGCGGCTCGGCCTTTGCGCCGGTGCCGACGGACATCGCGCTCAACGGCGGCGTCAGCTCTCCTCGCCTCAACAGCGCGCGGGACTATGTGATGAAGGTCATGAACCAGCTCCAGCCGCCCGTGACCGGCGCCATCTCCATCAACGAGATCTGCGAGGTGCTGTCGATCCAGCGGCCCGAGAGCATCCCCGACCGCTATGCGACCCGCCTGGCCTCCCAGCCTTCCGACGTCGTCCCCGGCACGGTCTTTTTCGGCATCATCTGGCGCTCGAAGACCGAGCTGACCGACGTGATCAAAAAGGGCGCGATCGCCGTCATCACCAACCGGCAGATCGAGGGTCTGCCCTGCCTGGTCGTGCCCGACACCACCGAGGCCTATATCAAGGTCTACTCCACGATCAAAAAGCGCTTTGACCTTCCGACCATCCTGGTCACCGGCAGCGTCGGCAAGACGACGACCAAGCAGATCATGGAGAACATCCTCAACAGCAGCTTTAGTACCCTGGCCTCGCCCGGCAACAACAACACCCGCCACACCGCGATGCTCGTCATGCAGCGCCTGCGGGAGTACCACGAGGTCTATCTGCAGGAGGTCCACGAGGGCGACCCGAAGTCCGCCTACCAGATCTCCAACGCCCTCATGCCCGACTGCTGCGTCATCACGAACATCGACTCGCCGCACCGCGAGAACTTCAATACCGAGGACGAGTTCATCAACAGCTTCTTCGACGTGGCCTCCGGCCTGAAGGATACCGGCGTCCTCTTCGTCAACGGCGACGATCCGAAGGTGATGCACGGCGTCGAGAATCTCGGCAGCCGCCCCTTCCGGATCATGACCTTCGGCGTCGAGCGCGAGGATCTGGACTACCGCGCGGAGAACATCCGCGTCGTCGACGGGCAGCTCGAGCTGGACGTCGTGCGCGGCGGAAAGCGCCTGCACGCGAAGCTGGATTCCCCGGTGGAGAAAAACGCCTACAACGTCGCCGTGGCCGTCGCCATCGCCGATCTGCTCGGGATCCCGGAGGATCGGACCGTCGAGGCCATCGCCCGCTACCAGAGCGACGGCATCCGCCAGAACGTCATCGACTACCGCGGCCTGAAGATGATGCTCGACTGCCGCAGCGCAGCGCCCACCTCCGCCGCCTCGAGCATCCGCGCCTTCTGCCAGCTGGAGCCCGCCGAGGGCGGCCGCCGCGTCATCGTCATCGGCGAGATGCACCTGGACGGGAAGGAGACCGAGCGCGAGCACCGCAGGCTCGGCGCACTGATCGCCGCAGAGACCGGGGCCGATTATCTGCTCTGCTACGGCCCTGCCGCCTCTTTCACCGCGGCCGAGGCCAAGCGCTGCGGCTTCCCCGCCGACCATGTGATGTACTTCCAGAGCAAGACCTCGCTGGAGAAAGTGCTCAAGGCGCTGCTGCGCCCCGGCGACACGCTGCTGATCAAGGGCGGCCGCCGCATGTACCTCAACTCCACCATCCGCAAGCTCTTCGGCTATACCTTCAACATCGACTGATCCGCCCTCCCGGGCGGGAAAAACCGGCGCGACCGTTTCGGTCGCGCCGGTTTCATTTTAATCTGTCTGCCTCTTTTTCTCCGCCTTCTTCAGCACGGCCTGATAGGGCATCATCATGCCCTCCGTCATTCTGCCGCCGAGCTTTTTGCTCAGCTTTCTGCTGTTCATCATCGCGCCGACCAGATACATCCCGGCGATCATGCCGCGCCGCTTCTGCGGAAAGTCGTAGAAGCCGTTCTTTTTGTAGAAGCGGTGATCCTCCCGCATCAGGCCGCGCATCTGATAGATCAGGTCGCGGAAGATCTTCAGCCCGCCGACCCCGTAGAAGTTCTTCGGCGGCTGATAAGCGTTTCGGATTGCATAGCTGAGGGTCTGCGCCAGGCGGTCGATCTCGGCGTCCGGGTCGCCCGTATTGCCCGCGACGCCCGCCAGGAAGTTCCCGCCGACCTGCGCACGGGCCTCCATCAGGGTCTGGAGATTGGTCTCCCGCTCCAGATGCCCGTCCACCAGATAGCCGACGGGCTTGCCCATCGTGACGGTGCGATGGCCGTTGCAGAACTGCCGGTCGTCGTAGAGCTTGAAGCGGCAGCCCATCGAGTGGTCGCGGATCGTATAGGCGTAGACGATCGCATCCGCGGTCTGGATCTGCCCGCGCAGCAGCTCGCCGAAGCCGTCCTTATAGATGCAGGTCCCGTCGGCCGCGCAGTGGAAGCAGCCGAGGCAGCCGCCTGCGAAGGGGAAGGAGCGCAGGTTCACGAGCGCGGTCTCCCCCGGCATCCGCGCGCGGAAGCGCTTGATCATGCCGCGCAGCCGCCGGTCGTCCTCGCCGAGGTCGGTGACCACGACCACGCGCATCCCGTCGCCGCTCTTTGCCTCCTCCGCCTCAAGCGGCGAGGCCTCACGCAGCGCCGGGCCCTCCGGCGGGATGAGCGCGGGCTCGGACAGGGCGTGTTCGACGCTCCAGCGCACATATCGGTAGAAGTCCAGCGCCTCCTTCTGCCCCTTCTCCCCGAGCAGATCCTCCATGTCCGCCGACAGGCCGCGGACGGAGCGCAGCCCCAGATCCTCGCAGTTGTCCTGGATGAAGCGGTGGGCGGTGATGTCGTAAAAATGCTTGGAGGTCGTGATCTGCGTGGCGTATTTGCCCTCGACCCGGACGCCATGCTCCTTCATCAGTTCGATGAAGCGGTGCAGCTGCGCGGGGACGAGGAAGGTATAGACCGGATAGCAGAAGAGCAGCAGATCGGCCGCCTCCAGCTTATCCCGGCTCTCGGAAAAGTCCTTTTCGATGCTCTTGATCTTTCTCCCGACATGGAGCAGCTCGAAGCTGTCCTCCGGGAAAAAGCCCTCGATATACCGCACGGTCTGCAGCGTGATGCTGTTCTCCCCCGCGGGAGAGCCGTTCAAAACAAGCACTTTCATCGTCGTATCTCCCCGATCGTCATGTCGCGGCGCGCCGCCGCCGGGATCATTGTACCACAGCAGGCAGAAAAAGGAAAGCATCCCGTTTTCGGCCGCGGCAAAAAAGGCTGGACAGCGGCGCGGCCGCGGGGTAAAATAGGAAAGAAAGATCCCGACCGAAAACCGACAAGGAGGAATCCCCCATGAGCGAGAATATCATCTACTGCTTCTCCGGCTCCGGCCATTGCCTGAGCATGGCCAAGAGCATCGCCCGCGTCCTCGGCGACACCGACATCGTCATGATGCGCAGCCGCCCCGAGAAGACCGACGCCACCGAGGCCAAACGCGTCGGCTTCGTCTTCCCCTGCTACGGAGGCGGCCTGCCCGGCTTCGTGGAGGACTATGTCAGAGACATCAAAATCGCCCCAGACGCCTACAAGTTCGCCGTCGAGCAGTACGCAGGCTACATCGGCTGCGGCCTGCACAAGATCGACAGCATCGTCGGCCTCGACTACTGGGACACAGTCTCGAACCACAGCACCTGCATCTGGCTGATGCCCCACGTCCTCACCTTCCCGCCCACGACGGCCAAGGGCGCGCGCTCTCGCATCGAGGCCAAGGCGATGGAGGTCGGCGGCGCGGCGCATATCATGAAGCGCAGCGAAAAAAAGCCGCCGAAGAACACGCTCTTCGAGCTCGAGAGCAAGGGCTTTGCCAGCGCGCACGAGAAAAACGCCCTGCGCTTCTCGGTCAATGACAGCTGCGTCGGCTGCGGCACCTGCGTCAAGCTCTGCCCGCGGCAGAACATCGTCCTGACCGACGGAAAGCCCGTCTTCGGCACCGAGTGCATCGGCTGCCTGAGCTGCCTGCAGTACTGCCCGAAGGAAGCGATCAACATGGGCAAGGTCACCGAAAAGCGCAAGCGCTTCCCGAACCCGGACGTCACGCCTGCGGAGCTCGCGGCGAAGATCATCCACATCGACTGAGCCGACCCGGAAACAGCCCGGGCGTCCTCCGAAGAGGACGCCCGGGCTGTTTTTTTATTCTTCCGGAGCCGACGCGCGGAGGCGACGGCGGCGGCTGATGAAGTAATACAGCAGCATCGCCGCGCAGCAGCTCGTCCAGCCCACCGGATAGCCGAACCCGACAACGCGCGGGGTGTTGGCCACAAAATGCGTGATCACGTACAGATAGATCTGCCGCAGCGCGACGAAGCAGGAGAGCATGACGATCATCGGGCCGCGGGAATCGCCCCGCCCGCGCAGCGCGCCGGCCAGCACGTGGTTGATGCAGTTGCACAGCAGGAAGGCGCAGTTGGTGCGGATGAAGAGCGTGCCCCAGCGGATGACCTCGGAATCCGGGGAGAACATGGCCACGGCGGAGGGCGCGAAGATGATCAGCAGCGCGATGACCGTTCCGGTGATGCCGCAGGTCAGCCCCAGCGTGGCCGCGGTGCCGCGGTCGGCGCGCCGCTCCTCCCCGGCGCCGATGTTCTGGCTGACGAAGGTGGTGGCGGACATGGCCATGCTCTGCATCGGCAGCATGATGAACTGATCCAGCTTGTTGTAGCTGGCCCAGCCGGCCATCACGTCCGAGCCGAAGACGTTGACGTAGCCCTGCACGAAAATGTTGGAGAAGGCCGTGATGACAGACTGGACGCCGGCGGGCAGGCCCACGGCGAAGATGCGCCGCAGGATCGGCCACTCGATGCGAAGCTCCCGCCAGCTCAGGCGGTAGATGTCCTTCGTGCGCGTCAGCAGCAGGAGGATCAGCGCGGCGGACAGCGCCTGGGAAATGATCGTCGCGATCGCGGCGCCGGCGATGCCGGTTTTGAGCACGATGACGAACAGGAGGTCGAGACCGATGTTCAGCACACTCGTGAAGATCAGGAAATACAGCGGGCGGGTGGAGTCCCCAACCGCGCGCAGGATCCCGCTGCCGATGTTGTAGATCAAGAGGCCCGAGATGCCCCCGACGTAGATCTGCAGATAGAGCGCGGCGTCCTCCATGACGTCCTCGGGCGTGCTCATCAGGCGCAGCAGCGGACGCACCAAAGGAAGCACGGCCGCGGTAATGAGCAGGCACAGCAGGAAGGTGGCCGCCATCGTGGTCTCGATGGCCCGGTGGAGCCTGTCCATGTCGCGCGCGCCGAAGGAATGGCCGATCACGACCCCGGCGCCGACCGAAAAGCCGTTGAAGAAGAACACCATCATGTTGGTGATCATCGTCGTCGAGCCGATGGCCGCGAGCGCCTGCTTGCTGACGAACTGGCCGACGACGATCGAGTCGACGGTGTTGTAGAGCATCTGAAAGACGTTGCCCAGCATCAGCGGCAGCGCAAAGAGAACCAGCTGCCGCAGGATCGGGCCGCTGGTCATATCGCGCGCTGTTGTCTTTTTCACCGCTTCGCCGTTCATCGCATGTCTCCGTCTTTTTCGTCCTGCCAAGAGTCTAATTCATCCGCCGCGCCTTGTCAAGGGATGCCGGAAAAAACCGCGGCCCCTGCCGAAGCAGGGGCCGAAGCCAGAAAAAAAGAGAGGAACACAGAAAAAGTCAAAGTTATTCAGCCGAGGCGCACCGTCACGCGGACCTTTGCGCCGGGGGCCTGGACGGGGATGACGTTGCCCGCGAGGGGCTTTCCGTCCAGCAGGACCTCGCGCACGCCGTGCTGCGCGCCGTCCGGGTTTTCCACGCGGATCTCGTAGCCCGCGCCGCGGAAGCGCCGCGTGACCGTGTAGCCTGCGAGCGAGGCCGGGATGCAGGGCTCGATCCGCAGGCCGTCGAGCGTGGGGATCACGCCCAGGATCGCCTGGGAAACGCTCAGGAAGGTCCAGGCCGCCGTGCCGGTCAGCCAGCTGTTCTTCGCCTCGCCGAAGCCCGGCGCGTCGCAGCCGGCGATCATCTGGCTGTAGACGTAGGGCTCGGTGCGGTGGATCTCGCTGATGTCCTCGATATAGGCGGGCGCCGTGCGGGCGTAGACCTCAAAGGCGCGGTCGCCGTGCCCGAGCTCCGCCTCGGCGCAGACGATCCAGGGGTTGTTGTGGCAGAAGATGCCGGCGTTTTCCTTGTAGCCGGGGGGATAGCTCGAGATCTCGCCGAGCTCGAGGCGGTAGCGGGTGTAGGCGGGCTGCAGCAGGACGATGCCGTACTTCGTGTCGAGCCGCTCCTTCACGCTCTCGAGCGCGCGGGCGGCCTCGCCGCTGTCTTTGCCGATCCCGGCCATGACGCACATGCCCTGGGGCTCGATGAAGATCTGGCCTTCCTCGCAGTCCTTCCCGCCGACGACGTTCCCGAAGGCGTCGTAGGCGCGGCGGAACCAGGCGCCGTCCCAGCCGGCGTCCAGCACGGTCTTCTCCATCGCGGCGACGGCACTTTCGGCCTCCGCCGCCTCCCCTTCCAGGTCGAGGTGCCGCAGGATCGCGGCCCAGGCGCGGCCGTACTTGACGAACATGCCGGCGATGAATACGCTCTCGGCCACGGGGCCCTCGCTCGGGCCGGTGGTCTGGAAGCTCTCGCCCGGATGCTCGGAGAAGCAGTTGAGGTTGAGGCAGTCGTTCCAGTCGGCGCGGCCGATCAGCGGCAGGCCGTGGGGGCCGAGGTGGCTCACGGTGTAGTTGAAGCTGCGGCGCAGATGCTCCAGCAGGGGCGCCGCGAGGCTCGGGTCATTGTCAAAATCGCAGCGCTCGTCCAGGATGCTCCAGTCCCCGGTCTCGCGCAGATAGGCGTCGGTCCCGGCGATCAGCCAGAGCGGGTCGTCGTTGAAGCCCGCGCCGACGGCGAGGTTGCCCTTCTTGGTCAGGGGCTGGTACTGGTGATAGGCGCTGCCGTCCGGGAACTGCGTGGCCGCGATGTCAAGGATGCGCTCGCGGGCGCGCTCCGGGATCATGTGCACGAAGCCCAGCAGGTCCTGGCAGGAATCGCGGAAGCCCATCCCGCGGCCCATGCCGGACTCGAAATAGCTGGCCGAGCGGCTCATGTTGAAGGTCACCATGCACTGGTACTGGTTCCAGATGTTGACCATCCGGGCGAGCTTCTCGTCCCCGGCCTCGAGCCGGTAGCCGGACAGCAGCTCTTCCCAGTGCCGACGGAGGGCCTCTGCCGCCGCGTCGAAGACGGCGCTGCCGGCATAGCGGGCGATCATGGCCCTGGCGCGCCCCTTGTTGATGACGCCGGGCTTTTCCCACTTCTCCTCCGCCGGATTTTCCACATAGCCGAGGCCGAACAGGATCTCCTCGCTCTCGCCGGGCCGCAGCTCGAGATCGAACTGCTGCGCGGCGACCGGCTGCCAGCCGTGGGCGACGCTGCCGGTGCATCCGCCGCCGAACACGGCCTCCGGCCGCGCGGGGCTGCCGTAGACGCCGATGAAGGACTCGCGCGCGGTGTCAAAGCCGTCGGGCAGACGGTTGGCCCAGAAGACGGCGTAGTGGTCGCGGCGCTCGCGGTACTCGGTCTTGTGGTAGATGGCCGCGCCATCGAGCTCCACCTCGCCGGTGGAGTAGTTGCGCTGGAAGTTGGAGCCGTCGTCCATCGCGTCCCAGAGGCAGAATTCTATATAAGGAAAGACCTGCAGGCTGCGCGTCTCCCCGCCGCGGTTCGTCAGCGTCAGGCGGATCAGCAGGCAGCGGTCGCCCTGGGGCACCAGCAGCTCCTGCTTCGCGGCGATCGCGTTCTTTTCGCCCTCGAACACCGTGTAGCCGAGGCCGTGGCGACAGCGATAGGCGTCGAGCGCGGTCTGCGTCGGCTGCCAGCCGGGGTTCCAGACGGTCTCGCCGTCTTTAATATAGATATGAAAGCCCTCCTGGTCGAGGGGGCAGCTGTTGTAGCGGTAGCGGGTGATGCGGCGCAGGCGCGCGTCGCGGAAGAAGGCGTAGCCGCCGGCCGTGTTGCTGATCAGCGTGAAAAAGTCTTCGTTTCCGAGGTAGTTGATCCACGGCAGCGGCGTACGGGGCGTGGTGATCACATATTCCCGCCGGGCGTCGTCGAAATGGCCGTACTTCATGGCAGAGCCTCCGCGTAATCGTTTAAGTTGCTTATTGACCACATAATAGCCCATCCTTCGAAAAAATGCAAGGGTAAATTTCGTAAAATAAAAAGTTTTCTTTCCCGTCCCGGATCGCAGACAGATACTGGAAAAGCGGCCTCGCAAGGCCGTTTCCATGTTTTGCCGGTGACATGTCAAAAATGTGCAGGCTTTTTTGTGCGATTTTTACAAAAAATTAAATCGCGCTCTCTTTTTCTCATCTTCCTCTTGCTTTTTCTCGGGAAAGAGAGTACAGTGAATCCGACGTAAACGATTAAGTGCGGGGGTTGATGACGTGGTTTCCATGAAGGATATCGCCAGACAGTGCGGTGTCTCCGTTGCCACGGTCAGCAAGGCGCTCAACGGCCTGCAGGACATCGGCGAAGACACCCGCCGCCGCGTGCTGGAAGCGGCCGACAGCCTGGGCTATACGACCAACGCCGCGGCCCGCGCGCTGAAGACCAAGCGCACCTACAACATCGGCGTTCTCTTCGTCGACCCGATGCACAGCGGCCTGGCCCACGAGTTCTTCTCCACGGTGCTGGACGGTATCCGGCAGGCGGCGGAGGAGCAGGGCTACGACATCACCTTCATCAGCGGCCGCGTCGGCCAGAGCGGCACCAGCTTTCTTCAGCACTGCGTCTACCGCGGGGTGGACGGCGTGGTCATTGCTTCGGCCGATTTCAGCGATCCGCTGATCACCGAGCTGGTCGATTCTTCGCTCCCGGTCGTCAGCATCGACCATGTGTTCAACAACCACATCGCCGTCATGAGCGACAACCTCCCCGGCATGAGCGAGCTGGTCCGTTACGTGGTGTCCCGCGGGCACCGGCGCCTGGCGCTGATCCACGGCGAGAAGACCACCGTCACGCTGGCCCGCCTGACCGGCTTCTTCCGCAGCTGCGAGGAGCTGGGCGTGCCGATCCGCGAGGACTGGGTCCGTGAGGGCGTGTTCCACGATCCCGACGGCTGCGGCGAGATCACCCGCGAACTGCTGAGCCAGAGCGAGCGGCCGAGCTGCATCTTCTTCCCGGACGACTACAGCTACATCGGCGGCTTCAACGCGATCATGGAGGCCGGGCTCCGCATCCCGGAGGACATCTCCGTCGTCGGCTACGACGGCCTTCCCCTCTCCCGGATCGTCAAGCCCGTGCTGACGACCTGGCGGCAGGACACCGAGGGGCTCGGAAGGACCGCGGCCCTGCGCCTCGTCGAGCTGATCGAGCGGCCGCGCACCGCGATCCTCGACCGCGTGATCGTCTCCGGCCGTCTGCAGGAGGGCGGCTCGGTGGCCGACCTCAGAAACAGGTGATTGGCAGGAATTCCTGCTTAATATATGATCACAAATACTTTAGGAGGAAAGAAAATGAAAAAGCTTATCGCACTGCTTCTGGCTCTTGTGATGGTCTTCGCGCTCTGCGCCTGCGGCGCTTCCACCGAGACCGGCAAGACCGAGCCCGCCAAGACTGAGTCCGAGCCCGCCAAGACCGAGTCCGAACCCGCCAAGACCGAGTCCGAGCCCGCCAAGACCGAGTCCGAGCCCGCCCCCGCGGAAGGCAAAGTCTTCAACCTGTATGCCTGGAACGAAGAGTTCATCGGCTTCCTGAAGGCCTACTACGCCGTTGAGAAGGACGGCGACTGGTACCTGCCCGACGGCGTGACCAAGATCAACTTCGTTATCACCCCGAGCGACAACGGCGCCTACCAGCAGAAGCTAGACGAGGCTCTGCTCGCCCAGGCCGACGCTGCCGACAACGACAAGGTCGACCTGTTCCTGGCCGAGGCCGACTACATCCAGAAGTATGCCGAGTCCGAGTACACCCAGGACATCACCGCCATCGGCGTGACCGACTTCAGCAACATGTACAAGTACACCGTGCAGGCCGCCTCCGACGAGAACGGCGTTGTGAAGGGTGTTTCCTTCCAGTGCTGCCCCTCCGCCCTGATCTACCGCCGCTCCATCGCGAAGGACGTTCTGGGCACCGATGATCCCGCCGAGGTCCAGTCCCTGCTCGACAGCTGGGACAAGTTCAACGCTGTCGCCGCCGACGCCAAGGAAAAGGGCTACTACATGACCGCTTCCTTCGCCGAGACCTACCGTCCCTTCTCCAACAACTGCACCACTCCCTGGGTCAATGAGAACAACGAGCTCCAGTTCGACGACCAGATCCTCGCCTGGATCGAGCAGACCGAAGTGTTCTGCGAGAACGGCTACACCCTGGCCGACTCCGGCATCTGGGATCAGCCCAAGAACGACCAGATGTTTGCCGACGGCAAGACCATGTGCTTCTTCGGTCCTGCCTGGTACTTCAACTTCTGCATGGGCAACGCCCAGGATCCCGAGAAGGGCTGCATCGGCGACTGGGCCATCTGCGAAGGCCCCGCTGCTCACTTCTGGGGCGGCACCTGGATGATGGCTCCTGCCGGCACCGACAACGCCGAGGCTGTTGCCGAGATCATGAACCTCTTCACCAACAATGAGGAAGTCTGCTCCAAGCTCGTCACCGAGCAGGCCCAGTTCTCCAACAACATGGCTGTCAACGCCAAGTACGCTGAGGATCCCAACTTCGGCAGCGAGTTCCTGGGCGGCCAGAACCCCGTGGCCGTGTTCTCCGCCATGACCGACAACATCAAGTGGGAGAACCACACCATCTATGACCAGGCCTGCAACGAGGATCTGCAGAACAACCTCCAGCAGTACTTCCAGGGCCTCGTCGACAAGGAGACCGCTCTGAACAACTACTACCTGGCTCTCCAGGAGAAGTACCCCGAGATCGTCACTCCCTGATCCGAGCGAACACAAAAGGATAAATACCTGACCTGATGCGAACTGAGGCAAGGCCTTTTGCCTTGCCTCAGTTTTTATGAAAGTCCAGAAAAGCCCTTCCGGACGCAGCTCCGTCCGGAGCTGCGCCGGGAAGCGCTTTTTTGCAGACAAGACCGGGAGGGATCGCCAATGGGCAACAAACTCAAAACGCGCAAAAAAGGCATCAGCTATGCGAAGTGGGGCTATATCTTCATCCTGCCCTTCTTCATCACCTATATCATCTTTACGCTGACGCCGCAGATCATGACCATCTACAACAGCTTCTTCGAAAACTACCGGAACGGGCTCAAACAGGTCGGGCCGAATTTCGTCGGCCTGAAAAACTACATCGCCCTGTTTACCCCGGACAAGACCGGTACCATCGGTATGCTGAAGTACTTCGGGAACACCATGATCCTCTGGCTCATGGGCGCCGTGCCGCAGATCGTGGTGGCGCTGCTCCTGGCGGTCTTCTTCACGAGCTACCGGCTGAACATCAAGGGCCAGCAGTTCTTCAAGACCGTAATCTACATGCCGAACCTGATCATGGCGGCGGCCTTTTCGATGCTGTTCTTCACGATTTTCTCGACGGTCGGCCCGATCAACCAGATCCTGCTCGCCAAGGGCATCGTGGAAAAGAGCGTCAACTTCCTGGGGATCAAGGTCTCCGTCCGCATCCTGATCTCGCTGATGAACTTCCTGATGTGGTTCGGCAACACGACGATCCTGCTGATGGCGGGCATCCAGGGCATCGACCAGAACATGTTCGAGGCGGCCGAGATCGACGGGGCGAGCTCCCTGCAGGTCTTCTTCCGCGTGACGCTGCCGCTGCTGATGCCGATCCTGGTCTACACCGTCATCACGGCGATGATCGGCGGCCTGCAGATGTTCGACGTGCCGCAGGTCCTGACTAACGGCAAGGGCACGCCGGACCGCGCAAGCATGACGATGGTCATGTATCTGAACAACTATCTCGGCACCAGCAAGAACTTCGGCATGGCCGGCGCGATCAGCGTGATCCTGTTCCTCATCTCCGCGGGTCTGAGCTTCTTTGTGTACGGCTCGCTGACCAAGCAGTATAAAAAGTAAGGGAGGACAGGGACCATGAAAAACGCAGAAAATACCAAGGGAAAAGTCCTTCTGATCGTCTCCCGCGTCGTCGTCTATGCGATCCTGATCTTCCTTTCCGCGCTGTGTCTGTTCAGCTTTTACATGCTGATCATCAACGCCACGCGCTCCAACGCCCAGCTCCAGGCAGGCTTCACGCTGGCTCCGAAGGACAATTTCTTCGTCAATCTGAAAAACGCGTGGAACGACCAGTCCATCAACATCCCGCGCGGCATGCTCAACAGCTTTTTCATCGCCATCTGCTCCGCGATACTGACGACCTATTTCTCGGCGCTGACGGCCTACGGCATCCATGTTTACAACTTCAAGCTGAAGAAATTTGCCTTCTACTTCATCCTCGCGGTCATGATGATCCCGCCGCAGGTCTCCGCCGTCGGCTTCATCCAGCTGGTGTACAAGTTCCATCTGACGAACAACTATATCCCGCTGATCATCCCGAGCATCGCGGCTCCGGTCGTGTTCTTCTACATGAAGCAGTACCTCGAGAGCGTGCTGCCGCTGGAGATGGTCGAGGCGGCCCGTGTGGACGGCTCCAACGAGTTCCGCACCTTCAACACGATCGTGCTGCCGATCATGAAGCCCGCGATCGCCGTGCAGATGATCTTCTCCTTCGTCAGCTCCTGGAACAACTACTTCATTCCCGCGCTGCTGCTCGACAAGGCGGAGATGAAGACCGTGCCGATCAT
>JAFZQE010000018.1 GCA_017552325.1 Oscillospiraceae bacterium | reverse complement strand
TTTTCAAAATAGATTCTCACCGAATCAGCAGTTCGGTTTTCCAAAGAAATATGCATATTATCCGCCTCAATAAATACCGATTTGTTGAGCTGATTATACCACTTCCAGACACACCAATACAACAAGAAAACCTCTCTTGTCTGGTAGACAAAAGAGGTTTCTTTGATGGCGCAGAAGGAGGGATTTGATTCCGCCTTGCGGTGCCCGAAAAACCGTTCGGGCTTTCGCTTTTCCTCCGGTTTTTCGACCGCTGCGGAAAAAGCGCCCCTGCTGCATCCGCCACCGGCGGCGCAGGGGCGCTTTTCCCTCGCGCCTCGGCGCTCGGCTTCCTATTTTTCTCCTTCTGCGCCAAAAAAGACCACCCGAGAGGGTGGTCTTTTTTGGCGCAGAAGGAGGGATTTGAACCCTCGCGCCGGGTCTAAACCGGCCTACTCCCTTAGCAGGGGAGCCCCTTCGGCCTCTTGGGTACTTCTGCAGGCCGAATGTAAGTGGTTTTTACATTGCCCGAGTATAGTATCACAGCGCCGCGCCCTTGTCAAGTGCGGATTTCCCGCTCTCCTGCTCAGGCCAGCGCGGCCTCGATCACCCGTCTGACCTCGCGTTTCATGTCCTCGTAGCGCATGCCGATATGCGCCTCAAAGAGCTTCTCGCCGTCCAGGTAAAAGCTCGGCACCGCGTAGTAATCGAACTGATCGGCAAAGTCCGGCTCGAGCGTCTCCTCCACCATCTGGATGCGCGTCAGGTCGAGCCCGGGCAGCTCGTCCCGCAGCTCGACCAGGGCCCGGCGGGCCATGTCGCAGTAGCCGCAGTCCTCGCGGTAGAACATCATGACGTACTTCATGTCTTTTCCCCTCCCGTTTTTGTCTATGCCGATATTCTATTTCATTTTGCCCCGTTTGGCAAGAAAAAGCTTTTTTCTTTTCCCCTTTCGTGCTACAATGGAAAAAAAACACCGGCAAAGGAGCGATCCCATGGAAACGAAAAAGAAAATCGGCGCGGGCCGCGTGATCCTGCGCATTCTCGGCGTCCTGCTGGCGCTGATCCTCTGCGCCGCGGCCTTTTTCCTCCTCGTCCCGCTGACCGAAAAGGCCGACCGCAGCCCGGTCGAGGGCTCGGCCGACTGGATGGGCAGCCTTGACGACGACCTGCTTCTGAGCGAGATCACCCTGCCCGGCACGCACGACAGCGCCACGCAGTACGTGCAGCTGGCCTGGTTCTCCAAGTGCCAGAGTCTCGATATCGGCGGGCAGCTCGAGGCCGGCTTCCGCTATCTGGACGTCCGCCTCGGCGCGGACGGCGAGCGGCTGATGCTGATGCACGGCTTCACCAAGTGCAAGACTTCCGCCTTCGGCGGCGCGCTGTATCTCGACGAGGTGCTGGATCAGTGCTGCGCCTTCCTCGACGCGCACCCGACCGAGACCGTCGTCTTCGCCGTCAAGCAGGAACACGGGGACGAGAGCGTGGCTGATTTCCAGCGGCTGCTGGACGCCTATGTACGGCAAAGCCCCGATCACTGGCTGCTGAGCGACACGATCCCGACCCTCGACGAAGCGCGCGGGAAGCTGGTGCTGCTGCGCCGGTATGAGGATGAGGCCGGGCTCGGCGCCGCGGCGGGGATCCCGCTGCTCTGGCCGAATCAGAACGGGCACGACGATACGAGCCTGAACACCGCGATGACCGACAACGGCAGCTACCGGCTCTGGGTGCAGGACCGCTATGAGTACGACGCCGCGGACAAGTGGACGGCCTTCCTCGCCGGCCTGGAGCAGAACGGCGCGGAGAAGGGCGACGCCGCGATCCACTTCCTCAGCACCAAGGGCACCGCGGCCTACGGGCATCCCTGGGGCTTCGCCAGGGAGCTGAACGCGAAGCTGCTGGACAAGCCCTCCGCCGAGCTTTCCGGCTGGATCGTCGTGGACTTCGCCTCCCCCGCCCTGGCCGCGCACATCTACGAGAGCAACTTCTGATCGCGCCTGCCAAAAGCGCCGCACGGAAACGTGCGGCGCTTTTTCACGCCCGCACATAAAAAAAGACGGCAATGCAGCCGCCGTCAACACAAAACAGGCAAAAAAAGAAGCAAGCCCTGACTGACCTCATTTTCACTCGCAGCCAGGGCTTACTTCTCTTTGTTCTTGGTATCTAGCATCATGGTTACCTCTCTTTCTTCAGAATACATCCGCCTTGTCATTCCGGACCTGCCAGGCACATCATTTCATTTGTGGGCTCCTCGGCCCCTTCCCTTAAGTGGGAATAGCTTGATGCCTTTTGCCTCCCCGCGATTGACTTGCGGCGGTTTCCTCCCTCCTCCCTGAGAGAGGTATCAGATTTCGTCCTTGTGCTTATACTATACAGGAGCGCTGCAAAATAATCCAGTGGTATTCTCAACAAAAAATCGAAGGTCGACTTGTAGGAAGCGACAAATCCGAAAAAATCCGCTTCAAACTATTGACAATTTTCGTCTCTTCGTCATATAATGGTTGTGTTGGGGCCAAAAATACCGCGGTGAAAACCGCGGTATTTTTATACACCTTTACATTTATTCTTCCACTTTCCGATCCGGTAGACAAGGATCGTGACCAGCATGCCGGTGATCCAGACCGCCAGCAGCGAGGCGAAGACCATCCGCTCCTGCATCAGAACGGACGCCCCGTAGCGGCGCAGCAGCGCGACCATGCCGTAGGCCACGGGCAGGCGCAGCAGGATCGTCGTGCCGAAGTTGATCCACATCGGCGTCACCGTGTCGCCCGCGCCGCGCATCACGCCCTGCAGCACCTGAGTGACCGACATGGCCACATAGCCGGCAGCGAGGATGTACATCATGCCCATGGCGAGCGTCACCAGGGCCTCCTCCTTCGTAAAGAGCCGCATCAGCGTCGGACCGGCGAGGAGCACCAGCGGCGTCAGCACCAGGGCGGTGCCCAGCGAGAGCATCAGGCCCTGGCGGGTGCCGTCCTTCAGGCGGTCGAGCCGCTGCGCGCCGATGTTCTGCCCGGCGAAGGTGCTCATCGCCTGGCCGAAGCTGAAGTTCGGCAGCATGGCGTAGCCGTCCACGCGCATGACCATCACGTTGCATGCCACGAACATCTCGTCGTTGAAGCTGTTGACGAGGCGCTGCACCACCATCATGGCCAGGGAGAAGACCGCCTGCGTCAGCCCGGAGGGAACGCCGAGCTGAACGATGCGCCCGATATAGGCGCGCGCCGGCCGGAAGTACTCCCGCCGCAGGCGGAAGACCTCCTTGAGCGACAGCAGCTTCATCAGGCAGAGCACCGCGGAGATCCCCTGCGCGACGACCGTCGCCAGCGCGACGCCGGCCACGCCCATGCTGTTGACCAGCAGCAGGTCCAGCACGATGTTGATCGCCGAGGTGATCATCAGATACAGCAGGGCCGAGAAGGAATCGCCCAGGCCGCGCAGGATGCCGGCGAAGATGTTGTAGAAAAAGAAGCCCGCGATGCCGTAGAAGAAGATGTCGAGGTAGGCCTTGCACTGGCCGTACATCGATTCCATCGTGCCGACGGCGCGCAGCAGCGGGCCGGTCAGCAGCGGGCCGACCAGCATGATGAAGGCGCTCGCGATGGCGGTCGCGGACACGCAGTTGCCGATCGTGCGGCCGAGACCCTCCGAGTCCTTCGCGCCGAAGCGCTGCGACACCAGGATCCCCGCGCCGGTGGAGATACCGACAAAGAGCGCCAGCAGCAGGTTCAGCACCGGCGAGGCGTTGCCCACCGCGCCGAGCGCCTGATAGCCCCAGCGGCTGTTGCCGACGACCACGGCGTCGACCGTATTGTAGAGCTGCTGGGCAAAATTGCCGATCAGCAGCGGAAAGGCGAATTCCGCGATGCGGCGCCAGGGCTCGCCCTGGCTCATGTCGCGCGGAGAAAACAGTTGTCTGATCTTGCTCATAGTATCCCATCCGAAAAATGCTCCCCTGCCTCAATGGCGGCAGGGGAGTTTTTGTGCTGAGCTGACTTATTCCTCGGGGCTGAAGCAGTCCTTGCCGGCGCCGCAGAGCTCGCAGGCAAAATCCTCGGGAAGGTCTTCCCACTTCACGCCGGTCTCTTCTTCGTCATAGACCCAGCCGCAGACATCGCAGACATAACGCATTTGCAGTTCCTCCTGATTGAATAATACTGGTATGGCTTATTGCCGGACTTACTTGCCCAGGAATTTGGAGAGCACGCCCAGGTCGGGCTTGCCGTCCCCGTCGCTGTCGAACAGCGCGCTGATCTTCTCCAGGCTGATTTTCTCCTTGACGCCCTCGATCAGCTTTTTCACGGTCTCGTCGGGCAGGTCGACGCCGATCAGTTCCTCCACGGTCTTCACCGGGTTCTTCGCGAACTTCGCAGCCAGGCCTTTGTTGGTCGTCAGCTTTTTGACCAGCTCGTCGATTTTTTCTTTCACGTCAAACATCAAACTACCCCCGCTTCCTGTATTTGCATCGGCCGGCGGCCTCCGCTGCTTTGACTATACTTGATTGCGCCGACAAATGCAAGCATTTGTTGAAAAATAATCTGCCGCCGTCCTCTTGACATTTCCCGCCCCGCCTCATACAATACGGCCATATTATCAGGAAGCGACTTCAAGGAAAACGGAGCAAGCATCATGAAACTGACAAGATCCGAGCAGAGCCTGCTGCTCGACTGCCTGCTGGAGATGGGCGATCTGCTGCTGGACTGCGGCGCGGAGATCGGCCGCGTGGAGGACACGCTCAGCCGCATGGGCGCGGCCTACGGCGCCGGGAAGCCCAGCGTCTTCGTCATCCCCTCCCTCATCAGCATCAGCATGGCCTTCCCGGGCGAGGAGGCCCTCACCGAGACAAGGCGCATCCACTCCAACGGGAACACGGACTTCTATCGTCTCGAAAAGCTCAACGCGCTGAGCCGCCAGTGCTCGGCCGAGCCGATCCCCGTCCCCGAGCTGAGGGAACGGCTGGAGAAGGTCGCCGCCGGGCGCAAGCCCTTCCCCGTGGTCTTCTGGGGCAGCGTGCTGGGTGGCGGCGGCTTCGCCGTGTTCTTCGGCGGCAGCATCTGGGACGGCCTCGCGGCGGCGGTCTTCGCCGCGCTGATCTGCCTGCTGCAGCAGCGGCTCGGCAAGACGCAGCTCGGCGTCGTGGCCTCGAATCTGATGGTCTCGTTTGTGATCGGCGTCGGCGTCGGCCTGGTCACGAAGCTGATCCCCGCGCTGCACATGGACAAGATCCTGATCGGCGACATCATGCTGCTGATCCCGGGGCTTGCGATGACCAACGCCATCCGCAACACCCTGGTCGGCAACACGATCTCCGGCTTCGTTCGCCTCGGCGAGAGCCTGATCTGGGCGGCCGCGCTGGCCGGCGGCTTCATGGTCGCGCTGGTCGTCGTCGGCCTGCTGCCCTGAAAGGAGGAATCGCGATGATTACCGTTCTGATCCAGCTGCTGACCGCTTTTCTCTCCTCCCTCGGCTTCTCGATGCTCTTCGGCGTGCGCCGCCGCCTGCTGCTGCCCGCCGCGCTGGGCGGCCTGCTGTGCTGGGGCGTTTATCTCGCCATGGACGCATGGCTGGGCCGCGAATTCCTCTCCTGTCTGATCGCTGCCGCGCTGGCCGTCGTTTACGCGGAGCTGCACGCCCGCTTGCTCAAGACTCCCGCCACGCTCTTCGTCGTGCCGGCCATCCTCCCGCTGGTGCCAGGCGGCTCGCTGTACTATACGATGGAAAACGCCGTGCACGGGCGCCTGGACGAGGCGCGCATCTTCGGGCAGCAGACCCTGATCGCCGCGCTGGCCATCGCCGCGGGCATCAGCTTCGTCGTCGCGCTGCGCGAGCTGCACACCCGGAGGCTCTGAGCGGATGGAACGACCGGTCGTCGGGCGCTTCGCCCCCAGCCCCTCGGGCTATATGCATATCGGAAACCTCCTGTCCATGCTGCTGGCATGGCTGGATTGCCGCGCCCTCGGCGGGGAGCTGGTCTTCCGCATGGAGGACCTCGACCCGGCCCGCTCGAAGCCGGTTTTTGCCGAGGCGATGGCCGAGGACCTGCGCTGGCTCGGGCTGGACTGGGACCGCGGCTGGCCGGACCCGGATTTTGCCCAGTCCCGCCGCACGGCGCGCTATGAGGCGGCCTTCCGGCGGCTGGAGGAGCGGGGGCTCGTCTATCCCTGCTGGTGCAGCCGGGCCGAACGCCTCGCCGCGGCCAACGCGCCGCACCCCGGCGAGCAGCTTGGCGACGCCGCCTGCCGCTGCGCGCGGCTGAGCCGGGAAGAGCGCGCGGCAAGGCTTCTGTCCGGACGCGCACCGGCCTGGAAGCTCCGCTGCCCGGACGAGACGATCTCCGTGGCGGACGGGCACTACGGGCTTTTTTCGCAGAACCCCGCCCGCGAGGGCGGCGACTGCATCGTCAGGCGCGCCGACGGGGTCTATGCCTATCAGCTGGCCGTCAGCGTCGACGACATGGAAATGGGCGTGACGCGCGTGGTGCGCGGGCGCGACCTGCTCTCCTCCGCGCCGAAGCAAAAGTGGCTGATCGAGACCCTGGGCGGCGCCGCGCCGGACTACTGCCACGGTCCGCTGATAGCTTCCGGCGGCGGAAAACTCTCCAAGCGCCTGGGCAGCCTCAGCACCCGCGAGCTGCGCGTGGAGTTCTCCCCGGAGGCGCTGGTCGGAAGGCTCGCCTTCTTCTGCGGACTGATTGAGAAAGAGGAGCCCGTCAGCCCCCGCGAGCTGCTGAGCGTCTTTTCCTGGGACAAGGTCGCGAAAGACGATATTCTGATCTGAGGTCTTCTAAAAACTATAATCTAAAAACTAAAAACTGAAAACACCGCCCCGGAAACATTCCGGGGCGGTGTTTTCACGCCTGCGGGTATTCGCTGCAGAGCAGCCGGTAGGGCGGCTCGTCCTCCTCGATCGTCGGGAAGCGGCCGACCGGCGGGTTGAAGCGGTTGTCGGTGTTGTCGTCGTTGCACTGGCTCACCTCGCCCAGCAGCACCGGGCCGGTGCCCGGCTCGACGGTGAAATCGTGGTAGAGCCGCTGCTGGATGTGGATGCTCTCGCCCGGGCAGAGCCGCACCTGCGTCCCGGCGGGCACCGTGTAAGTCCGGCCGTCGGTGTGCACGGTCACATCGCTCTCATAGTCGATCTCCTCGTCCGGCAGAGAGTTATAGACCTTGATCAGTACGTTTCCGCCGGCGCGGTTGATAATGTCCTCGGTCTTGAACCAGTGGAAATGCATCGGGGAATACTGGCTTTCTTTCAGATACAGCAGCTTCTCGGCGTAGACCTTGGGGTATTTGTCCGGCATGGCGCGGTTTCCGTTGCGCAGGGTGATCAGCGAAAAGCCCACCCGCTCGAAATCGCCCAGACCGTAGTCGGTGATGTCCCAGCCGAGCATGCAGTCGCGCACCTCGTCGTACTCATGCCCGATCGTTTTCCAGTCCTCCGGCGTGAAGGCGCAGAAGGGCGGCAGGGCGATCCGGTAATCCCGGATCATCCGCTCCATTTCGCGCAGCGCCGCGTTGATCTCGCTTCGTTTCATGCATCTTCCTCCATCCATGCGTATGTGATCGATCCGACCGCCTGGCCGAACTGAGCCACCGTGACGCCCTCGCGCCGCGCGAGCTGACGCATCAGCGGCGAGCAGGCGAGGTTTTCGTCCGCGGCTACCAGGCGCAGCTCCGGCAGCGCAGCCGCGCAGCCCTCGCGGATCAGCGCGAAGCAGCGCGGACGCTTGACGAAGCGGCCGTAGAGATAGCGCGTCGCCGTCCCCGGCCGCAGGATCAGCAGCATTTCGCGGTTCACCTGCGCGAGGTGCAGCCCGATGCGCCGAAAGATCTCCTCCGCCGCTGCGTTCCCCTGCTCGGCCTGCGCCATCAGATGCTCGAGGCAGGGCTTTCTCAGGCTGCTCGGGATCTGCAGCAGGCCGTCTTTCTCTTCGGCAAAGCCCGCGAGCAGCGAGGGCTCGAGCTCCTGCGCCATGCGGTAGCAGGCCGCCTGCCCCAGATAGCGCCGCGCGCCGGGCAGGCCGGAATTCTCGTTGCGCACCGAGCGCAGATCCTCCGGGTCGAGGCGCCGCTGCGGGAAGCTGCCCAGATCGACGAGAAAGTCGTACATCTCCAGCGGCAGCGCGGGTACGCTTCCGTCCGGCAGCAGCCAGCCGCTGCCGAGGTCGGTGCCGAGGGTATGGGCCAGCACGCCGCCCTCCAGTCCCTCTTCCCCGCCGAAGGCCAGCTCCATCGCGGCCGTGAAGGCAGCCATGTTGCCGTCATTCGTCACGCGCACGCGCCCGCCGGGCGCGCAGAGGTTCAGCAGCCGTTCGTTCAGCCGCCCGAGCACGGCGAACTCCGTTTCGTAGTCTAGCGCGGGATTGTTCCGGATGCCCCGGGTCTTGGGGGTCTCCCCGCCGAGGATCCGGTCGCGGATCACGACGTCCGGGAAGCTCAGGCCGATCGCGTCGAAGCGCCGGTCTCCGCCGCAGCGCGCCCGCGCCTCTTCCGCCAGCGCGAGCAGCGGTTCGATAATTCCCGCCGCATCCGGGCTGGACGAAGGATCCCAGTCAAACTCGCGGGTATGGACGAGCGCCCCGTCGAGCGAGACGGCGAGCTTGACGTCCGTGCCGCCGACGTCCATGCCGCAGCAAAAGCCGTTTCCCGCCCGCGCCGAGGCCCGCCGAAGCCTCTCGGCCAGAGCAGCGCCGCTCTCCTCCGCCGGCTTCGCCGGGAGCGGGGCGTAAGCGGAAAGATCCTCCGCGGCGAAGGAAAAGCGGCCTCCGCCGAGGGAGGCGGCGATGCGCTCGGAGACGCTGACCGCCTTGCCGAGGCCGCGCCGCGTCTTTTCTCCGAGCTGGAAGAGCGCGTCCGTCTCCCCGACCAGCGCGGCGAGCGCGGCGCTGCGCTGGTCGAAAAAGAAGCGCAGCTCACGGCCGCCCCGCGCCGACAGCAGGTTGAACACGCAGGCGCTCAGGACCGACGAGGCGAAGTCCCGCTCCGCCTCCCCTTCCCAGGGCGGCAGGAAGAGCGCGAAATCGTCCCGCTCGCCGCGGCAGTCCGTCAGGCGCAGCACAAGGCGCGCGGCCCCCGGCGCTTTCGCGCCGGAGGCCCGGACTTCGCTCAGCCAGACCGGTTCCCCGGCCTCGGCCCTGCCGATCATGCTTTGATAAAACTCACTCATAGTTCCTTGCGGACGGGGATACCCGCCTCGTTCAGCTCGCGGCGCAGCCGCGCCGCGTCCCCCCGGAAGAACACCGCGCCCGGCATCCCGACGCAGCGGGCGCCGTCGATGTTCAGCGGGTTGTCGTCGATGAAAAAGCACTCCTCCGGCCGGAGGCCATACTCTTCGAAAAGCTTCTCGTAGATCGCCCGCTCCGGCTTGAGCAGCCCCCAGTCGGCCGAAACGATCAGCCCGCGGAAGCACTCGTGCGCCGGAAGGCGGTCGAAGTAGTCGTGCAGGAAGCTCGTCGCGTTGGAGAGGATGTAGAGCCCGTAGCCCAGGGCGTCGATCTCGCGGATCAGCGGCTCCACGCCCTCGATGTGCACGAGTTCGTCCTTCCACCAGTCGCGCACGCAGCGCTCCGCCGCGCCGTGCAGGCGTTCGGGCAGGCGGCGGCGGATGCGCGCCAGGCCCTCGTCCTGCGTCATCGTCCCGTGATCCATCGCCGTCCACTCAAGGCAGTCAAAGACCTCGCGGCGCAGGAGCTTCGCGTCTTCGCCGACCACGCCGAGGCGGGCGACGATCTTGTCCGGATCCCACTCGATCAGGACGTTGCCCATGTCAAAAACGACCTGTCGGATCATGTCTCAGGCGCTCTCCGTCTTTTCGGCCTTGCGGAACCGGGCGCGCAGCGCCTCCATGCGCTTGCGGCGGCGGTCGCGGATCTCCAGCCGGTCGCCGAGGTCGCGCGAGCCGACGCCGTAGACCAGGTACAGCACGAGGCCCGATACGACCATGATGAACACGGTGGAGGCGCAGCGGCGGCCGAGCGCGTTCATGTTGCTGCCGCGCGTCGCGTCTGCCAGCATGCCCTGGATGACCATCGCGTAGGTCGTGCCCTCCGGCTTATGGAAGGTGTAGGACATGTCGTACTCGGTGAAGAGGGCGTTGAAGTTCAGCGCGAAGACCGCCAGCACGCTCGGCAGGATGATCGGCAGCTTGACCCGCATAAAGGTCCGCAGGCCGCCGGAGCCGAGGTTGCGCGCCGCGTCCTCCAGCTCCTCGTCGATCGAATAGAACGAGGCCTTGATCATGCGCAGCGAGAAGGGCAGCTTCGTCACCGTGTAGGCCATGATGATCAGCAGCCGGACGTTTTCCTTGTAGTACAGGTTCTGATAGCCGACGTACCAGATGTCGTTGGAGTTGAAGTAGGTGCGGTAGGAGTAGCAGATCAGAATGGTGGGCAGCAGCCAGGGGAAGAGCATGGCATACTCGAGGATCAGGCCGCTCTTCTTGTTCTTTTTCTTGAAGATGTAGTTGCAGGCCACCACGACGATCACGCAGGCCAGCGCGGCCGCCGCCGCCGACAGCAGGAAGCTCAGCTTGATGCCGCCGAGGGTCTTCTCGTTGGAGAACACGCCGGAGATCGCGCCGACGACCGTCTTCTCGCGGCCGCGGTCGTTGAGATAGGTGTAGTCCTGGGTGCCGAAGAAGTTGATCAGCGTCCAGCCGCTGAAGTCCAGACGGCGCGCGCGGATCGCGCTGTAGTTCTGGAAGGAGAAGACGATGATCATGACCACCGGGGTCATGTAGATGATGAAGAGGATGTAGGCGTAGATGTGCGCGAGGACGTTGGCCACGGGGTTCGTGATCTTCTGCTTCTGCAGCTTGGCCTTGGTCTTGGACACCGAGAGATAGTGGCCCTTGCACTCGTAGGCGGAGAGCACGGTCAGCAGGACGATGGTGAACATCGCCAGGATGATCGACAGCAGCGCCGCGCGCGCCTGCGGGAAGGCTTCGTCCACGCTGGAGGAGCCGGCCAGACGCACGATCTCGGGGTTGATGGAGTCATAGCCCAGCAGGGTCGGCGCGGACATGGCGCAAAGGCCCGTGATGAAGGTCATGACCGTCAGCGAGAAGAGCGTCGGGATCAGGGTCGGCAGCACGACCTTCCACAGCACCTTGAAGGGGTTGGCGCCCATGTTGCGCGCGGCCTCGACGGTGTTGTAGTCGATGCCCCGTATCGCGTTGCGAAGGAACAGCATGTGGTTTGAGGTACAGGCGAAGGTCATCGTGAACAGCACGGCGTTGAAGCCGGAGAACCATTCGCCGTTGAAGTCCGGAAAGGCGTTTTTCAGCGCCGCGGTCAGCATGCCGTCGCCCGCGTAGAGGAACATGTAGCCCGTGACAAGGGCAACGCCGGAGTAAATCATCGTGGTCATGTAGCCCATGCGCAGGATCTTGGCGCCCTTGATGTCAAAATACTCGGTCAGCAGCACGATCGATACGCCGACCACGTTGACCGTGATCACCAGGCAGACCGCCAGCTTCAGCGAGTTCCAGATGTTCTTGCTCATCTTGCCGGCGAGGAAGAACTGGATGACCGCGAAGGGGCCGGCGTCGGTGCCGTCGGGGTTCTTGGCGCGGAAGACGCTGGCCAGAGTGTTCAGGCAGGGCAGGAGCATGAAGCCGAAGAACAGATAGGCAAAAAACGCAATGCCGAAGATCCGCAGCAGCCACTCCGGGTGCAGTTTTTTATCCAGCGTCCGATTCATTTCTCCACCTCGTTTTCCCCGGAGGGCTCGTAGGCCATCACGTCCGCGGGATCGAGGATCACCTGCACCTGCTGGCCCTCCTCGTAGATGCGCACGCCGTCGTTTTTCTCGATGACCTTGATGGACTGGCTGCCGAGGTCGATGTAGTACTTGATGTACAGGCCGTAGTATTCGCGCATCGTCACGGTGCCATCCAGCGCCGCCTGGCCGGGCTTCGGCTCGACGTTGACGTGCAGGCGCTCGAGACGGACGTAGTTGTGCCTGGCCGGGTCAAGCTGCCCGCCGGCGGCGTTGACTGCAGCGACCGTCTCGTCGCTCAGGCGGTTGATGTCGCCGATGAAGTTGCACACGAACTCGGTCTTCGAGAAGTTGTAGACCTCGTTGGGCGTGCCGATCTGCTCGATGTAGCCCTTGTTGAAGACCGCGATGCGGTCGGACAGGGTCAGCGCCTCCTCCTGGTCGTGGGTGACGTAGATCGTCGTGATGCCGAATTCCTTCTGCATCTTCTTCAGCTCGTTTCTGAGCTGCACGCGGAGCTTGGCGTCGAGGTTCGACAGCGGCTCGTCCATGCAGATGATGGCCGGGCCGGTCACCAGGGCGCGGGCGATGGCCACGCGCTGCTGCTGGCCGCCGGAGAGCTGGGAGACGGCCTTTTTCAGCTGCTCGTCGCTCAGGTCGACCTTGCGGGCGATCTCGCGCACCTTCTGATCGATCTCCTGCTTTTTCATCTTCTTGATCTTCAGGCCGAAGGCGATGTTGTCGTAGACCGTCATCGTCGGGAAGAGCGCGTAGCTCTGGAACACGATGCCGATGTTGCGGTCCTCGATGGGGACGTGGGTGATGTCGCGGTCCTTGACCACCACGGTGCCGGAAACAGGCTCAATAAAACCGGTGATGGTGCGCAGCGTCGTCGTCTTGCCGCAGCCGGAGGGGCCGAGGAAGGTGAAGAATTCGCCCTCCTTCACGTGGACGTTGATGTCGTGCAGCGCCGTGAAGTCGCCGAATTTTACCACGATGTCGTTGAGTCGGATCATATTGCATTTCTCCTTTTTGTGCTCTCTTTTCCATGAAAAAACGGGTGCCCGGAAACGTCTTTGCCCCAAAGGCGCTTTCGGCCGCCCGCCGGAGGGATATGGCTATGGCGAGCCGGTTGCCCGGCTCGCCATATGGAATTGATCGGAAAGATTACTCGGCCTTCTGGGTCAGAGTCGCCCAGTCGAGGCTGTCCCAGTCGGGCTCGGCGGGCGCGTCGGCCGCGTCCTTCCAGTAGAAGCCCAGGTTGGTCATGATGTTGGTCCACTCGGCGCTGTGGGCGGCCACGTACTCGGCATAGGTCATGTCGGTGCCGGCGACCTTGGTCAGCGCGAAGTTCGGCAGCTGGTAGATGGCCGGGATGCCGTCGGGATACAGGGCGTCAGCAGCCTTGGTGTTGCAGGGGAAGGAGTCGAACTCTTCGCCCCAGGCAGCCTGGACCTCGGCGGAGCCGAACCACTCGGCAAAGGCCTTGACGGCCTCGGTCTGCTCATCGGTGCGGCCGGCACGGTCGAGGATGCCGATGTACTCGGCGATGTAGTAGGTGCCGTCCTTGATGTCGACGAGCGCCCAGTTCTCCGGGTTCATGGTGCCCTTCAGAGGATTGGCGCTGCCGTCGGCCGCGGTGTCGATGGAGCCGTACAGGGAGGAGGAATAGTACTCGGAGATGGCCACGTCGCCGCGGTTCAGAGGATCGATGCCGTACTTCCAGTCGTCGCCGCCGAACTTGCCCTCGGCGCAGAACTTCCACAGGGTCTTCCAGCCGTCAACGGTCACGCCGCCGGCCGGGGACGCGGGATCCGCAAAGGGATAGAGCATCGCGGAGTTGATGTTGGCGTTGGTGGTGCCGCCGACCTTGTTCTGGCGGTACCAGGTGTAGCCGGAGTTGACCACGTC
>JAFZQE010000017.1 GCA_017552325.1 Oscillospiraceae bacterium | reverse complement strand
TACTGGTTCTGGAGGTTGATCTCGATGAAGGAGTTGTTGCCGCTCTTGAAGTGCTGCTTGACGGAGCCGACGTAGTCGTACTGCGCGTTGACCTCGCTGCCGTCCTTGACGGCGTCGGTCACTTCCTTGAGCAGCGTCGCGCGGTTGAGCACCCAGCCGGTATCCCAGTCGTTGTAATGCACCTCGGCGCCGTGGCGTTCGAGGGTCTTGTACTTGCGCTCCACGCCGTCGGCCTTGTTGTCGGCGATCAGCTTGTCGAGCACGGCGGCCAGAGCTTCCTCGTCAAATTCCACGTCCGCGCCGGTCTCGGTGGGCGTCACGGTATAGGCGCCGGCGAGATCCGCCTTGCCCAGCGTCACGTCCAGCCCCTCGCCGAAGTGGATGGTCACGCTCTTGCCCATCGCGGCGTTGATCGCGTCCATCTGCTTCTGGAGCTTGGCGTCGATATCGGCAAAGCTGCCGGGTGTGCTCGTCGTGGGCACCGCCACGCGCGGGCTGCTGCTCAGGGAGCCGCCCTTGAGCACGCTCGCCAGATTGGAGGCCGCCGCCGCCAGATCGGGGGCGGTGCCGTCCTTCGCGGGCTTGATCTCCCAGCCGTTGGGGCCGTTGACGAGCTCGGGCGGAGTGGCCGCGCTCTTGCCGTAGTCGCCGACCGCGCCGGCGATCATGGCCTCCAGCGAACCCTCATCCAGCCAGCCGAGGCTGTAGGAGCCGCCGCCCTGGCCCACGATGGCCAGCGGCAGGAAGGCCTCATGCTGGGTGTTGAGCAGCTTCGTGACCTCGCTGCCCACGTCGCCGCTGCGCAGCATGTCCAGCACG
Source organism: Oscillospiraceae bacterium (assembly GCA_017552325.1). Taxonomy (GTDB): domain Bacteria; phylum Bacillota; class Clostridia; order Oscillospirales; family Oscillospiraceae; genus Limivicinus. The sequence continues at coordinate 16,614 of JAFZQE010000017.1, read as the reverse complement.
TTGAGCTGGGCCAGCGCGTCGCCGTTTTCGTCGGTGAGCGTCACGGCCTTGTCGAGCTGCAGAACGTCGCTGACGGCCTTGGTCGCCTCCTCCGCGCTCATGCGGGAGACGTTGACGCCGTTGATGTCGGTCATGCTGGCGAAGCGATCCTTCTGCAGCATGTCGGCCGCGAAGGCCGCCACCGCGAAGATGATCGCGAGGATCAGCAGCGTGCGCAGGAATCTGAGCCAGCCGGGCGTGCGCCGCCGCTTTTTCTCCGATTCGGGCTCCCAGCCGGGCTCCCACTCCAGGTCGCTTTCTCTGGCGGATTCATATTCTGATTCCAGGTCGCCTTCCCAGTTGCCCTGCTCGGCGCCGGTCTCGTATTGTTCCTCTTCCCATTCGTCGTTCCGCGGGGACTTGCTCGAAGGGGCGATATGCTTACCACCGGTTCTTGCCATGGATAAAGCACCTCCTTATAGATATGCACAATATATGGTACCACAAAATCAAAAAAATGCAAGCATAAAGACTATAACTGGTAAAAACTGCGTCTCTTCGACGCGCGAAAGGCCGCCCGGTCGGGCGGCCTTTCAACGTGCAGACAAACCATATTGCCTCCCCTGTGCAAGGGGAGGTGGGCGAGCGAAGCGAGGTCGGAGGGGTTGTGAAAGAGCAAAAACGGCTTGATCGGTCAAATATACGAACGATTGACAACCCCTCAGTCACCGCCGCAAGCGGCGGCGACAGCAAGCTGGGAACGTCGCGCGCTTCCCGCGCGTCGGAATGCTCCCCTTGCGCAGGGGAGCCTCTTTCTGAATTTCTCCACAATCTGAAAGGCCGCCCGGTCGGGCGGCCTTTCGCTGTACTTGCTATGCTGTTTCGACGTTATGCTTCGCCGCGCTCGCGCAGGGCGTCCTTGCGGGAGATGTTCCAGCGGCCCTTCTCGTCGATGCCGGTGAACTTGACCCAGGTCTTGTCGCCGACGTTGAGCACGTCCTCGACCTTCTCGGTGCGCTTGAACTCGAGGTCCTTGATGTGGCACATGGCGTCCTTGCCGGGAGCGAGCTCCACGAAGGCGCCGAGGTTGGAGATGACGCGCTTGACCTCGCCGTAGTACAGGGCGCCGACTTCGGGCTCGAAGACGATGTCCTCGATGGTCTTGCGGGCGGCGCGGCAGGCCTCGATGTCGGAGGAGGCGATGAAGATGGAGCCGTCGTCGCTGATGTCGATCTTGCAGCCGGTGTCGGCGGTGATCTTCTGGATGACCTTGCCGCCGGAGCCGATGACCTCGCGGATCTTGTCGGGGTTGATCTTCATCTGGATCATCTTCGGCGCGGTCTTGGCCAGCTCCTTGCGGGGCTCGGGGATGGCCTTGAGCAGGATGGCGTCGAGGATCTGGAAGCGGGCCTCCTTGGTGATGGCGAAGGCCTCCTTGACGATCTCATGCTTGAGGCCGTCGTTCTTGAGGTCCATCTGGATGGCGGTGATGCCGGCCTTGGTGCCGGCCACCTTGAAGTCCATCTCGCCGTGGAAGTCCTCCACGCCCTGGATGTCAATGAAGGTGGTGAAGTCGTCTCCGTCCTGGATCAGGCCGCAGGAGATGCCGGCGACGGGGGCCTTGAGGGGCACGCCCGCGTCCATCAGGGCCAGCGTCGTGCCGCAGATGGAGCCCTGGGAGGTGGAGCCGTTGGAGGACAGGACCTCGGAGACGACGCGGATGGCGTAGGGGAAGTCCTCGACCTCGGGGATCACGCACTCAAGGGCCTTCTCGACCAGAGCGCCGTGGCCGTACTCGCGGCGGTTGGTGCTGCGGCTGGCACGGGCCTCGCCCACGGAGTAGGAGGGCATGTTGTAGTGGTGCATGAAGCGCTTCTCGGTCTCTTCCCAGATGGTGTCGAGCTTCTGGGCCTCGCTGAGGGTGGCCAGGGTCGCGATGGACAGGACCTGGGTCTGGCCGCGGGTGAAGAGGCCGGAGCCGTGGACTCTGGGGATGACGCCGACTTCGGCGGCCAGAGGACGGATCTCGTTCATCTGGCGGCCGTCGACGCGCTTGCCGGCCAGCAGCCACTTCTTGACGACCTTCTTCTGCAGCTTGTAGAGGATCTCGTCCATGTACTGCATGAGCTCGGGGTGCTCTTCCCCGTACTTCTCCTGCACCATGGTGATCCAGTCGTTGACGCGGGCCTCGCGCACGTTCTTGTCGTCGGTGTCCATGCAGTACTCCATGGACGCGAACTCGTTTTCGACCAGCTTCTCGAAGAGCTCCTCGTCGAAGGCGGCGTGCTCGTAGCTGAACTTGGGCTTGCCGATCTCCTCGACCATGCGGTCGATCAGGTCGAGCACGGGCTGCAGGTGCTCATGCGCCTGCACGATGCCCTCATACATGACCTCGTCGGGGACCTGGTCGGCCTCGGACTCGATCATGACGATCTTCTTGTGGGTGGCCGCGATCGTGGTGATCATGCGGTTGGTCTTGCGCTCTTCCTGGGTGGGGTTAAAGAGGTACTTCTCGCCGTCCCAGCCGAGGACGATGCCGGCGATGGGGCCGTTGAAGGGCACGTCGGAGATGCTGACGGCGGCGGAGGCGCCGATCATGGCGGTGATCTCCGGGCTGCAGTCACGGTCGACGGAGAGCACCTCGCAGGCGATGACGACGTCGTTGCGCAGGTCGCTCGGGAAGAGGGGACGCATCGGGCGGTCGATCAGGCGGGAGGCCAGCACGGCGGGCAGGCTCGGCTTGCCCTCGCGGCGCATGAAGCTGCCGGGGATGCGGCCGACGGCGTAGAGCTTCTCGTTGAAGTCCACGGCGAGGGGGAAGTAGTCGATGCCGTCCTTCGGACGGGCGGAGGCGGTGCAGGTGACGAGCACGGTGGTCTCGCCGTAGCGGACCAGAACGGCCGCGTTGCAGAGCTCGGCCATCTTGCCCACTTCCATGGACAGGGTGCGGCCTTCGTAGGTCATTTCATACTTGCGGTAGTTCGGAAACTGCTTGTTGGTGATGATCATGTTTCTGTTCCTTTCTTTCGTTCCCGGCCTTCAGCACTTGAAACAAAGCCCGCGCGCGGGCGCTGTTTCAAATACTGAGCAGCCGGTGAGTGGTTTTGATGAAGGCAAAAAATATGGGGAGACAGTATTCACTTGTCTCCCCACATTCAAACCTTCATACGCTTCATATTCGAACGTCCGGCAATTACTTGCGGATGTTCAGCTTGGCGATGATCGCGCGGTAACGCTCGATGTCCTTCTTCGCCAGATAGTCCAGCATGCGGCGGCGCTTGCCGACGAGCTGATACATGCCAAGACGGCTGTGGTCGTCGTTGGGATGCTGCTTGAGATGCTCGGTGAGCTCGCGGATACGCTCGGTCCAGATCGCGACCTGGACTTCGGGCGAGCCGGTGTCGCCCTCACGGAACGCATTGGCCTCGATAACGCCGGTCTTCTTTTCCTTGGTGATCATTCGGATGTTTCCCCTTTCATATTGATACTATACCCAGCGGCCGGGAAACGGGGCGGAAAGGACGCCGCATCGGCGGCATGACCCCGGATCGCAGCTCGCGGGCGCTTCCGTAGCATATTAGCACGGAAGCGGCGCGATGTCAACAAAAAAATCTGAATTCGGAATGAGGAATTCGGAACGCCGGGCGCAGAGGGCGGACCTCCCGTCTCCGCGCCGGGCGGCTTTTCTTTTTTTGACGAAATCCGCGCAGCGCCGTTGCGAAGAGCGAAAGGCTGTGCTATAATTTTTATGTTATACGCTTTCACAGCCCACACGGAACCCATGGGAGTTTTGCAACGATGAAAAAAAAGCTTACCGCCCTGCTGCTGGCCCTGACGCTGCTGCTCGGCGGCTGCGCGGTCGGCCGCGGCGCCGAAACGGCCGAACCCACGCCCCCGCCCGAAGCCGCGCCCCCCGCCGCGGAGCCCACGCCGAGCCCCGCGCCGGTCCTGCGGCCGGAGGAAGAGGGTCTGCTCCGCATTTCGGAGCTGATGACGAAAAACCGCGCGACGCTCGCCGCGCCGGACGGCGGCTTTTACGACTGGTTCGAGCTGGAGAACATCTCCGAAAACGAGGTCTCGCTGGCCGGCTGGTCGGTCTCGGACGGGCCGGACCGGGAGGCCTGGACCCTGCCGGAGCGTACGCTCGCGCCCGGCGAATGCCTGCTGATCTTCGCCGCCGGCAGGGACGCGACGCTGGAGGGCTCGGCGCTCTTCGCGCTGTCGGATGAGGAGAGCGTCTGCCTCTACGCGCCCTCCGGCGCGCTGGCCGACGAGTTGGCCTGCCCGGCGCTTCGCGCCGACGAGGCCTTTGCCCGGAACGCGGACGGCGAGGCCGCCGCCACGCTCTGGGCCACGCCCGGATATCCCAATACGGACGCGGGCTACGGGGCCTTCTCCGAGACGCGCGAGGCCGCGGGGCCGCTGATCATCAGCGAGGTCATGACGGCCAACGTCAGCCGCAGCGTCAACGGCGAGCAGCGCGAGGACTGGGTCGAGCTGAGAAACGTCTCCGGCGAGCCGGTAGCGCTGCAGGACTACCTGCTCTGGGACGGCGGCAGCGAGGACGAGCCCTTCCGCCTGCCGGAGCGGACGCTCCTGCCGGGCGAGATCGTGCTGATCGTCTGCGGCGGCGACGAGCCGGGCGACGCGCCCTTCTCGCTCGACGCCGGGCTCGAGCGCCTCTACCTCGGGACGGAGGACGCGCTCTGCGACTATGTGTTCCTGCACGACGTGCCGGTGGACGGCAGCTGCGGGCGGCTGGACGGCCGCGGCGGCTTCTTCTACTTCACCGCTCCCTCGCCCGGCCGGGAAAACAGCGGGGCCTGGCGAATGGTGAGCGCCGAGCCTGCCGCGCTGACGCCGGACGGCACCTATAACGGCATCGACGCGCTGCCCGTCTCCTTCCGCGCCGCGGGCAGGATCTACTACAGCACCGATGGCAGTATCCCGACCGAAAACTCCCGGCTCTACGCCGCGCCGCTCTCGCTGGACCGGACGACGATCCTGCGCGTGATCTCCGTGGAGGAGGGCAAGGCCCCCAGCCGCGTCGTCACGCTGAGCTATCTGATCAACGAGGGCCTCAGCCTGCCGGTGCTGAGCCTGGTGGTCGACAACGGCTCCGCCTTTTACAGCATGTACATGAACGGCTCCAAGGGCTACGAGCTGCCTGCCAGCCTCTCCCTGTACGAAAACGGGCGGGTCTTCACCCAGGCCTGCGGCGTGAAGATGTCCGGCTCCGGCAGCCTGGAGCTGCCGAAAAAGAGCATGGCGGTCATGTTCCGCGGCTGCTACGGTGACGGGAATCTCGACTGCGACGTCTTCGACAGCGGCGTGAGCCGCTATGCCTCGCTGCAGATCCGCGCCGGGGAGGCCTATCCCACGACGATCATCCAGAGCGACCTCTTCCAGGATCTCTGCCTGGAGATGACCGACGCCGTGCTGACCCAGCACAGCAAGCACTGCATCCTCTTCATCAACGGCGAGTACCGCGGCATCTACTGCCTCAAGGAGAAGTTCTCCGAGCAGTATTACGCCTCGCTCAAGGGCGTGTCGAAGGAGAGCGTCACCGTGCTCAAGTACCCGGTCGAGCCCTCCTCCGCCTTTTCGCAGGAGGTGCTGGCCTTCTGCCGCGAGGCCGACCTGACCGACCCGGAGCAGTACCGGAACTTCTGCTCGCTGGTGGACGTGGACAGCCTGATCGACTGGTACCTGATCGAGGGCGTCAGCGGCAACACCGACATCGGCGGCAACATGCGCCTCTTCCGCTCGAGCGAGAACGGCGGCGCCTGGTCCTTCGCCCTCTACGACCTCGACTGGGCCTTCGTCAACGCCGACGCGATCTTCGACAACCTGGCCTACGGCAACTACTACCACAGCGGCCAGATCCAGGAGATCATGGACGCCGCGATGCAGAACGAGGACTTCCGCGACCGGATCCTCACGCGCTATGCGGAGGTCTGGAACACGGTGCTCGGCAACGAGAACATCCTCGCGAAGATCGACGCCTACGAGGAGCTGCTCGCCCCGGATATCCCCCGCGAGCGGGCGCGCTGGAACGGCGACACCTCGGTCTGGTACATGAAGATGGAGCAGTTGCGCGAGTTCATCCGCGAGTACGACCCGGAGCACCTCGGCGTCGAGCGCTTCTGCGCCGCCTGGAAGATCCCCGACGAGGTCCGCAAGCAGTACTTCGGCTGGTAAAACCCAATGCGGAATTGAATGAAAACCCGCCCGGGAGAATTCCCGGGCGGGTTCGTCGTTCTTCTAAAAACCAAAAACTACAAACTAAAAACTACTTCACCGTGAGCGTCGCGGCGCTGGAATACTTGTAGCCGAGCTCGTTCGAGACCTTGCAGCGATACTGGTAGCCGCTGCGGAAGCTCTTGGCCTCGACGGTCAGCGTCGCGGTCGTCGCGCCGGCGCCGGTGCACTTCTTCCACTCGCCGCTGCTCGAGGTGCGGTAGTACCACTGGTAGCTCAGGCTGCCGCCGGCGGCCTTGACGGTGAATTTGACCGTCGTGCCTGCGGAAACGCTCTTGCTGGCCGGCTGGGTCGTGATCGTCGGCTTCGCGAGCACGGTCAGGGTCGCGGCGGAGCTGTACTTGTAGCCCGCGGCATTCGACACCTTGCAGCGGTACTGATAGCCGTCGCGGTAAGATTTGGCTTCGACGGACAGCGTCTTGGTCGTCGCGCCGGTGCCGGTCGATTTCTTCCACTCGCCGCTGCTCGACGTCCGGTAATACCACTGGTATTTCAGCCCGCCGCCGCTCGCCGCGACGGTGAACTTGACGGTCACGCCGTCCTTGGCGCTCTGGCTCTTGGGCTGGGTCGTGATCGTCGGCTTCGTCACGATCGTCAGGGTCGCTGCGCCCGAATACTTGTAGCCCGCGCTGTTCATGACCTTGCAGCGGTACTGGTAGCCGTTGCGCGCCTCCGTCGCTTTGATGCTCAGCGTGGCCGTCTTGTTGCCGGTCGAAGTGCTGTTGTGCCAGGTGCCGCTGCTGCTCGTGCGGTACTGCCACTGATAGTTCAGCGAGCCGCCCGTGGCTTTGACCGTGAATTTTGCCGTGCTGTCCGCGGTCGTGGAGACGGATTTCGGCTGCGTGGTGATCACCGGCTTTACGATGCTTTCTTCCCAGGTGATCTTCCCGCCGTAGTTCTGCCGCACGGAAGACGACCAGCTCGAGTCTCCCGCCGGATAGTACGCCGTCGCGGTGACGCCGTAGAACACATCGCTTCCGAAGCTCGGCGCCGGCCCCTTGAAGTGGACAGATTTCAGGCTCTCGCAATACGTAAACGCGTCGCTGCCGATCGTTTTCACGGTCGAAGGAACCGTCACCTCGGTCAATTCCGTACAGTCATAGAACATATTCTCCGAGATGCACGGCACGCCTTCCGCCAGGACGGCGCTCTCCAGACAGCAGCCCCCAAACGCCTGTGCGCCGACGCTGGTCACCGTCCCGGGAACCGTCACGCTTTTCATTCCCGAGTTGCCGAACGCACATTCGCCGATCGTTTTCAGTCCTTGCGGCAGCGTGATCTCCGTATCCTCCGGGATGCAGCCGCAGCTGTAAAAAGCATAATCGCCGATGCTTGTCAGCGTATCCGGGAGCGTCACCTTCGTCACCCTCCGGAAATAATAGAACGCATAGCTGCCGATGCTCGTCACGCCGGAAGAGACGACGATCTCCGAGATGCTTTCGCTGTCATCGACGGGAATACCGTCCTCATAGTCATACATTTTCCCCGTGCCGGTGATGGTCAGGACGCCGCCTGCCACTTTGTACGTCAGGTTGGCGCCGCAGCTTCCGCTGTTGGAATTGGGTTCGGCTTCCGGACCTGTCTCGACAAGCGCGATGGGTTCGTCCTCCGGCTCGACCACAATGATATCGATCTCCTCGGCGGCGGCCGCCGGGATCAGCGTCAGCGCCATCACGAGGCACAGCAGCAGGGCTAACAGGCGTTTCATGTGCAATTCCTCCTTCGGATTGAATATTCAGCCGGGTTTTGATACTTCCATATCATAAATATACCGCATTTTCCCCGGCGGGTCAAGGGAATTCGGAATTCGGAATGTGAGGCCGACGCACTCGGCGGCCAGTAAAATGCCTCACCCTTGAGGACGCGGGCGGCTGGTAGCCGCCCCTACGGCAATCCCCGCCCGCACAAAAGCGCCTCCCTTCTCTCGAAGGGAGGCGCTGAAGCTGTCCGACGTTTTTTCAGTTGCAGATGCGGTGGTGGACTTCCGGGGTGGTCAGGTCGATGCCCTTGAAGGTATAGCCGTTCTGCATGCCCCAGATAATGACGCGCTCGACGACGAGGCAGTTCCAGCCGCCGGGATCGTGCTGCAGGGAGATCGGCACGGTCTCACCCTCGCCGCAGATGCGCATCGCGTTGCCGCAGATGTTCTGGAAGCTCGCGTCGATGTCGCAGTCGGCGTTCTCCGGCTGGACGTTCCAGTCGTAATAGCGGTAGCCCATGTTGGTCAGATCCTCGGCCAGCGCGGTCATGATGCCCTCGCAGATGCCGATGCTGGCGGAGTTGGAGCTGCCGCCGACGAAGCGGACGATGCGGGTGTACTCGCCGGTCTGCTCGTAGATGATCTCCTGCATCTTGTCGAAGTAGTCGAAGTAATCCTCCTCGCTGGCGTAGATGAGGCTAGCGTTGTGCGCGTAGCCGTGCAGGCCGATGCTGTGGCCTTCGCGGTAGGCGCGGCCGATCAGATCGACGTAGCGCGGGTCGGAATAGGTGACGAAAAAGGTGACCTTCGCGTCGTATTTGGCGAGCATGTCCAGCAGGTCCTCGGTGGCCGCGGCCGGGCCGTCGTCAAAGGTCAGGTAAATGACCTTGTCCTGGATCACGGTCTCGGGCATCTCGGCCTGCACGACCTCGACGACGCGGTCGGCGCTGACCGTGCGGCCGAATTCGTCGGTCACGGTGTAGGTCAGGCTGTACTCGCCGAGGTGCCAGGGCGTGATCTCGCCCTCGACCTCGATGCGGTCGCTGATGTCGCGGCCGTACATGTCCACCGCGAGGACGCCCGGCTCGACGAAGCGGTAGTCCGCGGGGATCTGCACGCTCTCGCCGCCGACGAAGACCAGCACCGGATCCTTCGCCCGCTCGATCTGCGCCTCGTTGCCGGACTCGTCGCTGACGGTGTAGACGATGCGGTCGGCCTCCTCGACGCGCTCGACGCGGTCGCTGACGTCGCCGTCGTGGTTGTCAAGGGCGATAAAGTCCCGCTCGCCCGGCTCGCCGAGCAGCGTGATCTCGGGCGCGACGCTGTCCAGCACGGTGACCCGGCGGGTGACGCCGACGAGGGTCTCGCCGTTGCGGACGGCGTCGTAGCGGATCTCCTGCGTGCCGAGCTTTTCCGGGTCGAAGGCCGGGGAAACGCGGATCTCCAGCAGCGTGCGCGTCCCGTCCGCGGCCTCGAGCCAGGCCTCGGCCCCGGCGTCGTCAAAGCTCTCGCCGTATTCGAGCGTGATCTCGCGCTCGCCGTACAGCTGGATCTCCGCCGTGAGCGGCTCCTCGGTCACGGCGGGCGTTTCGCCGCCGAAGCCGGGGGCGAAAAACAGCACGATCGCGGCGACGGCCAGCACGGCCAGTCCGATCCAGATCCCGTATTTTTTCATGTCTCTTCTCCTGTTTTCTCTGTGTTGTCTCTTCCCGCGTCCCGCTCAGCGGCTGCGCATCAGGGTCTTCATGCGCAGGCTGTGGTCGAGGATGCTCTTGCGCAGGCGCAGGCTCTTCGGCGTGACCTCCAGCAGCTCGTCGTCGGCCAGGAACTCCAGGCACTGCTCCAGGCTCATCTGCCGCGGCGGGATCAGGCGCAGGGCCTCGTCCGAGCCGGAGGCGCGGGTGTTGGTCAGGTGCTTGGTGCGGCAGACGTTAACGGGGATGTCCTCGCTCTTCGGCGAGACGCCGACGATCATGCCGGCGTAGACCTTCGTGCCGGGCGTGATGAACAGCGCGCCGCGGTCCTGCGCGTTCCACAGGCCGTAGGCCACGGCCTCGCCGGTCTCAAAGGCGATCAGCGAGCCGGTGTTCCGGCGGGCGATATCGCCGCGGAAGGGCTCGTAGCGCTCGAACACGGAGGCCAGGATGCCCTCGCCCCGTGTATCGGTCAGAAATTCGTTGCGGTAGCCGAAGAGACCGCGGGAGGGCACCAGGAACTCCAGCTTCATGCGGCTGCCCACGGGCGTCATCTCGACGAACTCGCCCTTGCGTGCGCCGAGCTTTTCCATCACGGAGCCCATCGCGTCGGACGGGACGTCCACGACCACGCGCTCCATCGGCTCGCAGAGCTTCCCTTCGATCTCCCGGTACAGCACGCGCGGGGGGCTGACCTGGAACTCATAGCCCTCGCGGCGCATCGTCTCGATCAGGATCGAGAGGCTCATTTCGCCGCGCCCGGCCACGCGGAAGCTGTCGGTGCTGTTCTCCACGTCGCTGACGCGCAGCGACACGTCCTTGAGCGTCTCGCGGAAGAGCCGTTCGCGGATCTGGCGGGAGGTGACGTACTTGCCCTCCTGCCCGGCAAAGGGGCTGTCGTTGACGGAGAAGGTCATCTCCATCGTCGGCGCGCCGATCTTGACGAAGGCCAGCGGCTCCGCCGCCCCGCGCGCGCAGATCGTGTCGCCGATCGTGATGTCGCCGATGCCGCTCATCGCGATGATGTTGCCGACGGAGGCCTCGGTCACGGGGACGCGGCTGAGCCCGTCGAACTGGTAGAGGCTGACGGCCTTGGCCTTCATGGTCGGGGCGCCGGGATCGTGGTAGTTGCAGACCTCGATCTCCTGGTTCTGCTTCACGACGCCGCGCTCGATGCGGCCGATCGCGATGCGGCCGACGTAGTCGTTGTAGTCGATGCTGCTGACGAGCATCTGGAAGGGCGCTTCCTCGTCCCCCTCGGGGGCGGGGATGTACTCGAGGATCGTCTCGAACAGGGGCTTGAGGTCGACGCCGGGGACCTCGGGCGAATAGCTCGCGGTGCCGTTGCGGCCCGAGCAGAACAGCATCGGGGAATCGAGCTGCTCGTCGGTCGCGTCCAGGTCGATCAGCAGCTCCAGCACCTCGTCCACGACCTCGTGGACGCGCTGGTCGGGGCGGTCGATCTTGTTGATGACGACGATGACCCGGTGGCCGAGCTCCAGCGCGCGGCTGAGCACGAAGCGGGTCTGGGGCATCGGGCCCTCCGCCGCGTCCACCAGCAGGAGGACGCCGTTGACCATCTTCAGGATGCGCTCGACCTCGCCGCCGAAATCGGCGTGGCCCGGGGTGTCGACGATGTTGATTTTCGTGTCGCCGTAGCGGACGGCGGTATTTTTTGCCATGATCGTGATGCCGCGCTCGCGTTCCAGGTCGTTGGAGTCCATCACGCGGTCGACGACCTCCTGATTCTCCCGGTAGACGCCGGACTGCTTGAGCATCTCGTCGACGAGCGTGGTCTTGCCGTGGTCGACGTGGGCGATGATGGCGATATTTCTCAGCTTGTCCATGCTTTTTGATACTCCTTGGCTGCATTTCAGACAAAGATGGATTTTAACACCCCGCCGGGAAAATTGCAACAGGTTTTGTGCATTTTCCGGGAATCGTTGCATTTTCCGCCGCGGCGTGCTACAATGGGGCGACTAAAACAGAAAGGCGATCCTCCCATGAGCGACAACTTTTTTGCCTATATCTCCCGCATGCGCTACATCGGCCGCTGGAGCCTGATGCGCAATTCCCTGCCCGAGAACATCCAGGAGCACAGCCACATGGTCGCCGTGCTCGCCCACGCGCTGGGCGTGATCCGGCGGGACGTGTTCGGCGTCCCCTGCGACCCGAACGAGGCGGCCGCCGCCGCGCTCTACCACGACGCGAGCGAGATCCTCACCGGCGACCTGCCGACGCCGATCAAATACCACAGCGCCGACATCATGGGCGCCTACAAGCAGGTGGAAAGGCTGGCCTGCGAGAAGCTGCTGGCGACCCTGCCGGACGAGCTGCGCCCGGCCTACGAGGAGCTGCTGACCGGCGAAACGCAGGAGCGCCTGCACGACCTGGTCAAGGCCGCCGACAAGCTCTCGGCCTACATCAAGTGCGTCGAGGAGCGCAAGGCCGGCAACAACGAATTTCTCTCCGCCGAGAAGCAGACCCGCGCGATCCTGGAGGCTTCCCCCCTGCCCGAGGTCGCGTATTTCCTCGAGCATTTCATCCCCGCCTTCGAGCTCAACCTCGACGAGCTGGGGACGATCGAGTGAGGCGCGCGGCATGGAACAGAGCAAGATCGACCGGATCAATGAGCTGGCGCGCCTGGCCAAAGAGCGCCCCCTGACGGAGGCGGAGCTTGCCGAGCGCGACGCGCTGCGCAAGGAGTACATCGCCGCCTGGCGCGAGAGCACGATCGCCGTGCTGGAGCACACCGTCATCCAGACGCCCGACGGCAAGCGGCACCCCCTGAAGAAGCGGGGATCATAGTTTTTAGTTTGTAGTTTTTAGTTTTTAGAAGAACGACCGCCCGGGAGAAATCTCCCGGGCGGTGGTTTTATGTTGGGATTTTCAGCTGTTGTAGTGCATCGTGGCGCTCAGCAGGTACTCGTTGCCGCTTTCACTGATTTTGATCTTCTCCCACTGCGCCTGCGTTCCCGCATAGTAAACGTTCTTCAGCGCCGTGCAGTCCTCGAAAGCATCATAGTCTATCTCCTCGATATTGACAGGAATCCGCACCGTTTTCAGCTGTTTGCAGCCGAGAAAGACATGATCATAGATAACGATCGCGCTTGTCGGGAAGGTAAACTCGGTCAGCGCCGTGTTCGCAAATGAGTAAGCTTCAAGGAATTTCACACCGTCCGCAACCGTGGCTTTCTTCAGCGACGTGCAATCTCTGAACGCGCTGTATCCAATGGTAATCACGCTGTCGGGGATCGTGATCTCCGTCAACGCCGTTCCCTCGAAAGCAGAATTATTGATGACGGTCACACCGTCCGGGATCGTGATCGACGTCAGGCCCGAGTTGAGAAACGCGGACCATCCGATGTGGGTCACACCGTCCGGGATGGTAAAGCTCTTCAGATTTTTGCACTCTCTGAACCATTCATCACCGATCTTCGTGATATTGGCCTTGATCGTAACGCTTGACACGCTGCTGTAGGCGAACGCAGCATCTCCTATTTTGGTCACCGAGCTGGGGATCGTCAGGCTTGTCAGCCCGACAGCGCTGTAAAACGCTTCCTCGTTTATTTTGGTCACCGTGCTGGGTACCGTGTAGGCTCCCTCTTTCGCGCCGGGGTATCTCAGAAGCGTCTTTTTGGTCTTGGTGAACAGGACGCCGTCAACCGCTGTGATTTTGGTATTTTCCGCGCTGACGGAGAATGCGCTTAATTTGTCGCAGAACCGGAAGCAGGTGGCTACGGAGCTGTCCACCCCCTTGCCCAGCGTCACTTTTTTCAGGTTCTTGCAGCCATAGAAAGCGCGCGAGTCGACAGTGGTGACGCTGTCCGGGATCGTCAGGCTTGTCAGAGAATAGCAATAAGCAAAGGCACAGACTCCGATAGACGTCAGGCCGGACGGGAGAGAGATGCTTTTCAGCACGCTGCAGCTTTCAAATGCATATTCGCCGATCGTTTTCACCGTGGACGGGATCGTGATGCTTTTCATATTGGAGCAGCAATGGAAAGCGTAGGTGCCGATCGTGGTCACGCCCTCCCCGACGACGGCTCTCGTCACATTGAGCGCCTGCCAGGGTGCGTCATCCTCGAGTTCCATATTGGCTACCACTCCGTCCGCATAAAAGCTCTGTTCAAAATCCCACATGTCCCCGGTGCCGGAGATGGTCAGCAGCCCGCTGCCGCTGAGCTTCCAGGTGAGATCATCGCCGCACTGCTCATTCGTTACCGTCAGCGTGGCCGGAGCGGAATAGGTCGTGCCGGAGGCGTTGGTCAGCTTGCAGCGGTACTGGTAACCGTTGCGGGCAGTCGTAGCCGAGACGGTCAGGGCCGAGGTCTTGTTGCCGCTCAGGCTGCTGCTCTTCCAGGAGCCCGTCGAGCTCGTGCGGTATTGCCACTGATAGCTCTCCGTCCCCTTGCTGTAGACCCGGAAGATGATCTTCGCGCCCGCGCCCGCCCAATAATCCAGGGGCTGCTGCGTGACGATGGGCTTGTTCGTCACGGTCAGGGTCGCGACAGAGCTGTATGTCGTTCCCTTGCTGTTTTTCACCGCGCACTTGTACTGGCGGCCGCTCTTGGCCGTGCTGAGGTTTTTGTAGACCAGCGTCGCCTTCGTGGCGGTGGACACCGTGGCCTTGTGCCAGGAATCCTCGCTGTTCTCGCGCCAGTACCATTGGTAGCTGTCGGCTCCGTCCGCCTCGACGGTAAAGGAGGCGTCCGCGCCCGCCTTGATCGTCAGATCCTGGGGCTGCGCCGTGATGATCGGCTTCTCCGTCACGGTCAGCGTGACCGCATTGGTATATTTGTAATTGGTTTCGGAAAAAATCACCTTACAGCGGTACTGGTTGCCGCTCTTGGCCGCGCTGACGTTCGTGTAGACCAGCGTCGGCAGCTTGGCGCTGGACACCGTGCATTCCTTCCAGCTGCCCGAGGAGCCGGTGCGGAAATACCACTGATAAGTACACGCACCGATCGCCTCCACGGTGAATTTCGCCGTGCCGCCCGGATGGATCTTCAGGCTCTTCGGCTGGGTCACGATGGCCAGGTTCTCAACCGGAACAGCCTCCCCGCCGGTCGGCTCCGCGGCCGGTTCCTCCGGGTCGACGATGGTGATCAGTTCCTCCGCCGGTTCGACGGTCTCTTCCGGGTCTTCGATGTCGATGAGTTCGATGTCCTCGGCGGCGGCCGCCGGGATCAGCGACAGGGCCATCACGAGGCAGAGTAAAAGCGCTAACAGACGTTTCATGTGCGTTTCCTCCTTTATAAATATTCAAAACCGCTGGTTTCCCGTATATGATTATAACGTTCAGCGCCGCGGCGCGTCAAGAAAAAGCGCGGAAAAAACCCAAAAAATGCAAATCGCACAAATCCCGGCCGGGGATTTGGTATATATTGACGGGGAAAGCCTCCCCGCTTGTCATCCTGAGCGAAGCGAAGGATCTTTCAAAGATTCTTCGGCGCGAGCGCCTCAGAATGACAGCGCAGTAACGGGGCCGACGCCCAGCCCACGGCCGGATCTCTGCGGAGGCAGAATCCCCCAGTCGCCTGCGGCGACAGCCCCCTTCAGGCAAGGGGGCCATTCACAGAAAAAACCGGAGCCCGGGGGATCCCGGGCTCCGCTTGATGATTCACGATATTCGTTCAGTGCTGCTCTTTCTTCGCGCCTTTGTCGCCGACGCCGAAGTGCAGCTCCTTCATGCCCTCGATCTCGTCGCACACGTCCTTGAGCGCGCAGACCGAGCAGTCGGTGCTGAGGCCCTCGAGAATGTGCGTCAGGGTGTTGGTCGCGTCGCTGGCCTTCTTGGCGATGTCCTTCATGGCCTTGTAGTCGAAGCCCGGGGCCGTGAGGAAGATCACGGTCGCGTTCAGGACGTTCGGGTCCTTCTTGTAGGCCTTGATGTAGCTCGCGCCGACCGCCTGGAAGTTGATGCCGCTGCGGATCGCCTTTTTGCTGACGCGCACCTGCTCCCGGTAGTTCTCCGGGGACATGCGCACCATGTAGCCCTCCGGGTAGACGTGATACTTGGCAAACTCGATGTCCTTGAGCACGCGGTAGACCTGCTCGTTGTCGTCGTCGAGCACGCCCACGCGCAGCAGCACGATGCGGGCGAAGTCCACCTCGCCGTGGATATCCTTCAGGTCCGGCCCGTAGAGCAGGATTCGGTCGCGGTCGACGAACTCGCTGCTCGAGGTGAAGAGCACGTAGTTGGCCGAGCCCTTCCCGGAGGCGCCGAGCTCATAGGCTGCGTCCTTCTGCAGGACCAGCTCGCTCTGGCCGAGGTCCTTCCACTCGCCGCCCGGGCGGTAGGGCCATTCCCTGGGGCTGCCCTTCTCGAGCAGCCCCAGCGTGTCTTTGATCAGTCCGTTAAAAAGCTCCATACTAGAAGACGAGGTCAACCTTCTTGCGGTCGAACATGGCGTTGACCTGCTTGTACGCCCAGCCCAGGACCTTCTGGTCCAGGTTCCAGAAATAGACGACGAACAGGACAAGGATGACGACCAGAAGGATCTTCAGCACTTTCAGCAGCGCCTTTCCGATTTTTTTCATAGCGTTACTCCTTTCGTTTCCGGCCTCCCGCACTTGGGGAGGCGGCCTGTTCCGTCGGTCTTACTTCTTCGCGAGGCCCTTCTGACGGGCATACTCGGCGGCGCCCAGCGCGCCCATCAGCTGCGGGTCGGTCTTCAGGTTGATGACCTTCAGCTTCAGCACGTGCTCGATCGCTTCCTTCAGGCCGTCGTTCTTCGCGCAGCCGCCCGTCAGCGTGATGCTGTCCGTCGCGCCCGCCTTCTTCGCCATGACGAAGCAGCGCTTCGCTACCGCCATCTCGATGCCGGCCGCGATCTCGTCCGTCGCCTTGCCTTCGCCCACCAGCGTGATGACCTCGGACTCCGCGAACACCGTGCACTGCGCCGTGATCGGGATCACGTTCTTCGCCGTCAGAGACAGCTTCGAGAATTCCGGCAGGCTCAGCTCAAAGCTGCGCGC
>JAFZQE010000016.1 GCA_017552325.1 Oscillospiraceae bacterium | reverse complement strand
GGGAGAATAAAGGGAGATCATGCAACTGTTATCAAATTGTTATCAAAGGAACCATTGCGAAGCCGGAAAGCCTTGATTTTACTGGGTTTTCCGGTTTTCGTATCTCATTCCCACTCGATCGTGCCGCTCGGCTTCGGCGTGACGTCCCAGAGGACGCGGTTGACGCCCTTGACCTCGCTCGTGATGCGGGCGGTGATGTGCTGCAGCAGCGGGAAGCTGAGCTCCGCGACCTCGGCGGTGACGGCGTCGACCGTGTTGACCGCGCGGATGACGACCGGCCAGTCGTAGGTACGCAGGCCGTCCCGGATGCCGGTGGACTTGAAGTCCGGCACGATGGTGAAGTACTGCCAGACCTTGCCGGCCAGGCCGTTCTTCGCAAACTCCTCGCGCAGGATCGCATCGCTCTCGCGTACGGCTTCGAGACGGTCGCGGGTGATGGCGCCGACGCAGCGCACGCCCAGGCCGGGGCCGGGGAAGGGCTGGCGGTAGACCATGTTGTCGGGCAGGCCGAGGGCCTTGCCGACCACGCGCACCTCGTCCTTGAACAGGAACTTCACCGGCTCGACCAGCTCGAAGTTCAGATCCTCCGGCAGGCCGCCCACGTTGTGGTGCGCCTTGACCGGGCCGCTCTCGAGGATGTCGGGGTAGATCGTGCCCTGGGCCAGGAACTCGATGCCCTCCAGCTTGCGGGCCTCCTCCTCGAACACGCGGATGAACTCCGCGCCGATGATCTTTCGCTTGGTCTCCGGGTCGGCGACGCCGGCCAGCTTGTCCAGGAAGCGGTCGACCGCGTCGACGTAGATGAGGTTCGCGTCCATCTGGTTGCGGAAGACCTCGATGACCTGCTCGCTCTCGCCCTTGCGGAGCAGGCCGTGGTTGACGTGCACGCAGGTGAGCTGCCTGCCGACCGCGCGGATCAGCAGCGCGGCCACGACGGAGGAATCCACGCCGCCGGACAGTGCCAGCAGCACCTTTTTGTCGCCGATCTGCGCCCGCAGCGCGGCGAGCTGCTCGTCGATGAATGCCAGGGCCAGCTCGGGGGTGGTGATGCGTTCCATATTCTCGGGACGTCTGTTGTCTGCCATGTTCTGCGCCTCCAAAATCTATTATTTTACAGAAACCATTATAATCCGCCGCGGCGCGGCGCGCAATCGCCAATTACGCGGGGAGAGTGAAAATTATCGGCCTTCCGGCGCAGCGGATTTTGTGATTTTTCACGGAAACCGCGCCGCCGTCGATCAGATTGACGTAGTCGCCGTCCGGGGCCGGGACCTCGATCTCGGCGCTCTCAGAGCGCAGGGAGAAAACGCCGAGCTTGCGCACGCCCCTGCCGACGCGCTCGAGCACCGCGATCGCGTGCTCGTCGTCGGCGCGGGCGAGGAAGTCGTCCTCGGCGTCGAGCGCCGTCTTTTTGATCTCGTACAGGCGGGCCATCAGCGCGCTCAGATCCTTCCCGCCGTTCCGGTCGATCGGCTCCTTCTCGAAGAGGCTCGGCAGATGGTCGTTTTCGAATTCCTGACCGGCGTAGAGCAGGGTCGTGCCCTTGAAGAAGTATAGCATGGCCGTGTAGTTGATCAGGTCGCTCTCGCTTTTGATGAAAGAGGCGATGCGCGGCTGGTCGTGGTTCTCCAGGTAGCGCAGCTTGTTGTAGTTGACGGGATACGTGACCTCCTGGAAGTTCATCAGATCCAGGTAGTGGCTCAGCGGCGCGCGGCCGTAGAGCCAGGCGTCGAAGATCTCGCGGATGTCGTATTCGTATTCGATGTCGAAGGCCTCGAAGGCCTCGCTGTCGCGCATCGAGTAGATGCCCTGACGGCGGCACTGCAGGCCGAAGGTGCGGTGCACGGTCTCGGCCAGCCAGACAAAGCCCGGGTGTACGCGCTCGACGGCCTCGCGCGCCTCCTTCCAGAAGTCCAGCGGCACGAAGGAAGCCACGTCGCAGCGGAAGCCATCCACGATCCCGGCCCAGAAGCAGAGCGACTCGATCTGATAGTCCCAGAGCCCGCGATTGCGGTAGTCGAGGTCAATGACGTCGCTCCAGTCGCCGATCTTGTTGCCCGGCTTTCCGTTCGGCCCGCGGTAGAAAAACTCCGGGTGCTGCTCGAAGAGCACCGAGTCCGGCGAAGTGTGGTTGTAGACGACGTCGATCATGACCTTCATGCCGCGCGCGTGGATCTCGTCGACGAGGGCGCGGAAGTCCTCCATCGTGCCGTAGGCGGGATTGACGGCGCGGTAGTCGCGGTTGGCGTAGGGACAGCCGAGGCTGCCCTTTTTGCCCTTGACGCCGATCGGGTGGATCGGCATGAACCAGATGATGTCCGCGCCGAGCGCGCGGATACGGTCAAGGTCGGGGATGACCGAGAGAAAGGTCCCCTCCTCGGTATGACTGCGCACGTAGATCGAATAGATGACCTGCTGCCGCAGGGCGATATCGGTATTTTTAGCCATGGTTCAGCCTCCTTGCGCACGTTTTTTCTCCGCCCAGTCCAGCAGGCCGCGGCGGATCGAGGGGGAGATATTCTCCGGCAGCTCGTCCGGGGCAAACCAGCGCAGCTCGTCCACCTCGCCCGGCTGCGGGCAAAGCGAGCCGCTCCAGTCGCGGCAGGTATAGACGATCTCCACGTAGGAGACCTCGTCGCCGTTGGGGTAGTAAAAGTGGCTCTCCGGCCCGGAATAGATCCCGAAAAAGTCCAGCTTCCCGGCAACGATCCCGGTTTCTTCCAGCAACTCGCGCCGCGCGGCGTCCTCGACGACTTCGTCCGGCTCCACCGCGCCGCCTGCATAGCCCCAGCAGCCGTTGTCGTGCCGCTTTTCCAGCAGCGCGCGGCCCTTCGCGTCCTCGACGATGACGCTGACGCCCGGGCTCAGCAGCAGACGGTGCCCGACGATCTTGCGCAGTTCCATGATGTAGTCCGACATGCCTCAATCCTCCCCGAGCTCCGCGTCCGGAAGGACGAGGTCCAGCCGCTCGAGCCCGTAATAGCCAAACAGCGCCAGCGCCCGTTCGTCGACGCGCTCACCGCATACGAGGATCGGTACGGCGGGCGGACAGCTGACGTTCGGCGCGGCGAGCACGCGGCCGAGGCTCTGCGCCGCCGGCAGCGTTTCAAAGGGCGCGAGCATCGCCCCGCGCGGCGATAGCACACGCTCCGGCCGGCCGAGCGGCGGCGGGCCGCCCGGGATCGACTCCTTTGCGGGCAGCGCGGCCAGCGCGCGGCCCAGCGCGGCGATCTCCGCCGCGCTGTTGGCGGGCGAGAACATGCACACGCAGAAATCCGGGTCGGCAAATTCGCAGACGATCCCTTTTTTCTGCAGCGCGGCGGCCAGTTCCGTGCCGGTATAGCCCCGGCTCTTCGGGCAGAGCGTCAGCTTCATCGGCTCGTCGCCGACGAGCGTCCAGCCGTTGGCGATCAGAGCCGCTTTCAGCGCGTCCAGCTGAGCTGCCCGCTCCGCGAGCTGCGCGGGAATGTCCCCGGCCAGCGCTGCGTTGCAGAGATCCAGCGACTGCAGGATCAGATAGGAGGGGCTGGTGCTCGCGAAGAGCCGCATCGCGGCCTCCGCCGCCGGCAGCAGCGCCGCAGGGCAGCTTTTTGACAGATGCAGATAGGCCCCGCCCGTCAGCACCGGCAGGGTCTTGTGCGCCGAGTCGCAGCAGAGATCCGCGCCGAGGTCGAGCGGATGCCGCGAGGGGGAGAGGAATCTCAGATAAGCGCCGTGGGCGTTGTCGACGAGCAGCAGCGCGCCGTGCCGGCGGCAGACCGCCGCGAGCGCGGAGATTTCGGCGCAGACGCCGAGATAGTCCGGGCTCGTCAGATAGACGGCGGCGGGTTTTTCCCGCTCCAGCACGGTCTCCAGCTCCTCCGGCGAGACGCGGCAGGAAAGCCGGGAGGCGTCGTCGCCGTAGAGCCACGAAACCTCCAGCCCCAGCAGCGCGCAGCCCGAGAGAAAAACCGAGTGGGCGTTGCGTCCCGCGGCGATCAGAGGCTTTTTTCCCGTGAGATGCGCATATTGCAGCGCGAGGTACAGCATCGCGCGGATGCAGAGGGAAGAACCCTCGGCGGAATAGAGCGTTTTCGCGCTGCCGAATAGCGCGGCGGCGTTTTTTTCACTCTCGGCGATCACGCCGGAGGCGTGGTACAGCACATCGGCGCCGGGGATCTCGGTGATATCCAGCGCCTCGGGGCCGAGCGCAGGGACGCCCTTGTGCCCCGGCATATGCAGGCGCAGGGCTCCGCCCGCGGCGCAGCCCTGCACAAAGTCAGCAATCGGCGTGTTCATGCGTCTTCCTCCGAAGCGCGCGCCACGGCCAGCATGATCGCGCACTCCATCCGCTTGCGGAAGAGCTCGCAGCCCGCTTCGTACACGCCGCCGATCGAGCCGGTCGCGTGATAAGCGTTGGCCGCGCAGCCGCCGGAGCAGTAGAGCCGCGCCCAGCAGTCGCGGCACTCCGGCCGGGCGTAGACGTTGCAGGCGGCAAACTCGTTCTGCACCTCGGGGTTGTCGAGCCCGTGCCAGACGTCGCCCAGGCGGAAGCGCGCCTCGCCGACGAACTGGTGGCAGGGGTAGAGATCGCCCCAAGGCGTCACGGCCATGTACTCGGTGCCCGAGCCGCAGCCGGAGATGCGCTTGTAGATGCATGGCCCGCCCGAGAGGTCGAGCATGTAGTGGTAGAAGGTGAACGGACGCCCCTCGCGCTCGCGCTCGAGCATCAGCTCCGCCAGCTCTTCATACTGCTTCATCACGAGCTGCCGGTCTTCGGCCGTCAGCGCGGAGGGATCGTCCGGCGCGCAGACCACGGGCTCCATGCTCAGCTCCGTGAAGCCGAGCTCGAGCATCGCGCGGATGTCGTTGAGGAAGTCGGGGTTATGGTGCGTAAAGGTGCCGCGCATGTAGTAGTTTTTGCCGCCGCGCGCCGCGACGAGCTTCTGGAATTTCGGCACGATGCGCTCCCAGCTCCCGTTTCCGGCGTAATCGACGCGGAAGCGGTCGTGCACCTCTTTCCGCCCGTCGAGGCTCAGCACGACGTTGCTCATCTCGCGGTTGCAGAAGTCAATGACCTCGTCGTCGATCAGCAAGCCGTTCGTCGTCAGCGTGAAGCGGAAATTCTTGCCCGCGTCCTTTTCGATCGAGCGGGCGTAGGCCGTGAGCTCCTTGACGACCCCGAAGTTCATCAGCGGCTCGCCGCCGAAGAAGTCGACCTCGAGATTGCGCCGCGTGCCGGAGTGGGCGACGAGGAAATCCAGCGCCTGTTTGCCGACCTCAAAGCTCATCACGGCACGCTCGCCGTGGTACTTGCCCTGGCTGGCGAAGCAGTAGGAGCAGCTGAGGTTGCAGGTATGCGCGACGTGCAGGCAGAGCGCCTTGATGACGCCGCCGCTCTTTTCCTTGAATTTGCCGGCCAGCGGCTCGAAGACGTCGGGCGTGAAGAGCTGCCCGGCCTTTTTCAGTGCGCCGATCTGCTCGTAGCACTCGGCGAGCTCCTCTGCCGGCGTGTCGGGATATTTCACGGCCATGGCGGCGAGAACTTCTTCGCGCGGCAGTTCTTCGTACAGACCGATCATGTCGTAGGCGAGAGCGTCCACGGCGTGCACCGCGCCGGAGCAGACGTCCAGCACGATGTTGTAGCCGCTGAGCTGATAACGGTGGATCATGGGAAATCTCCTTTTCTTGCCTCCCCCTCCGGGGGAGGTGGTGAGCATAGCGAACCGGAAGGGGCCCCTGTCGCCCGCTGCGCGGGCACTTCCCCCAAAGGGGGAAGCAAGTCGGTTGAATAAAAAATGCCGCCTTTATAAAAAGGCGGCATGGACTTGCGGCGATTACTGGTTGTCCTTCTTGTTGCTGTTCTCGCAGTGCTGGTTGGCAATGCCGCAGCTGGTCTTGCAGGCGGACTGGCAAGAGGTCTGGCACTCGCCGCAGCCGCCCTTCGCGGCGCTCTCGCAGAGATTGCGGGTCTTGAGGGTGACGATGTGTTTCATAGTACGATCCTCCCATCGGTTTTCCCCCATTATATAACACAGATCCGGCCATAAGTCAAGAAGTCCCGCGTTGCAAATTCCCGGAATCTGCGCTATACTGCAGGCAAAGAGAGAAAGGAGCGGAGGAGATGCAGAAGCTTATGACCGCCGCCGGAGAGGCGCTGCATGGAACGCCCTGGCAGGCCTATCCGCGGCCGCAGATGGCGCGGGAGGAATGGCTGAACCTGAACGGGGACTGGGAGCTGCTGGCCGTCAAAGCATACGGCCATGCCCTGCGCTGCGGCGTCCGCGTGCCCTTCTGTCCCGAATCCCTGCTGAGCGGCGTGAAAGAGGCGCCCGCCCCCGGGGAAAGATTCGATTACCGGCGCGGCTTCACGATCCCGGACGCCTGGCGCGGAAAAAGAATCCTGCTGCACTTCGGCGCTGTGATGCGCACGGCTGCCGTACTGGTCAACGGAACCGAGCTCTGCCGCCACGACAACGGCTATCTGCCTTTCACGGTCGACGTCACCGATGCGCTGCGCGAAGGGGAGAACGAGCTGAGCGTCGCCGTGACGAACGATCTCGACCCGCGGCACCCTTACGGCAAGCAGAAGATCAGGCGCGGCGGCATGTGGTACACGCCCTGCTCCGGCATCTGGCAGACCGTGTGGCTCGAGCCGGTGCCGGAGGAGCATATCCGCGCGCTGCGCATCACGAATGGCGCCGACTGGGCCGAGATCGAGGCCGAGGGCGTCTCCGAAGGCGTGATTTCGCTCGATGGACGTGACTATCCCCTGCATGACGGCAGGGCGCGGATCGAGCTCGAAAACCCGCGTCTGTGGAGCCCGGAGGACCCGCATCTCTACCGTTTCACGCTGACGAGCGGGGAGGACCGCGTTTCCTCCTACTTCGCGCTGCGCACGCTCACGACCGAGACGGTGGACGGTATCCCGCGGCTCTGCCTGAACGGAAAGCCGTACTTCTTCAACGGCCTGCTGGATCAGGGCTACTGGAGCGACGGGCTCTACACCCCCGCCGCGCCGGAGGCCTACGAGGAGGACATCCTCGCGATGAAGGCCCTCGGCTTCAACATGCTGCGCAAGCACATCAAGATCGAACCGGAGCGGTTTTATTACGACTGCGACCGCCTGGGCATGGTCGTGTTCCAGGACATGGTCAACAACGGCCCCTATCACTACATCCGCGACACCGTCCTGCCGACCCTGCATTTCCAGACCCGGCGCGACAGGCGGCTTTTCCGCGACCCGAAGGCGCGGGAGATCTTCCTGCGGAGCATGGAGGACACGGTGCGGCTGCTCGGCAACCACCCCTGCATCTGCCTGTGGACGATTTTCAACGAGGGCTGGGGCCAGTTCGAGGCGGACAGGGCCTACGAGCGGCTGAAGGCGCTCGACCCGGGCCGTTTCATCGACGCGACCTCCGGCTGGTATCACCAGAAAAAGAGCGACGTCGACAGCCTGCACATCTATTTCGACCCGCTGCACCTCGGCAAAGAAAAGCTGCCGCAGCTTCTCAGCGAATTCGGCGGCTTCGTGTGGAAGGATCCGGCGCACAGCTTCAACCTGGAAAAGACCTACGGCTACCGCAAGTACGAGACGCGGGAGGACTTCGTCCGGGAGCTGCGGGAGCTGTACCGCTCGCTGGTCCCGCTGATGCGGCAGGGGCTCTGCGGCGCGGTCTACACCCAGGTCTCCGACGTGGAGGACGAGACCAACGGCCTGCTGAGCTTCGACCGCCGCGTCCGGAAGATCAGCCCTGAGGAGCTGCGCCCGGTCATGGAAGAGCTGATACTATAGGCAAACAAAACCAAAACCCGGAGGATCGCACGATCCTCCGGGTTTTTTATCCTTCGCCGCCCCGCAGCGCGCAGAGCCATACGGCAAGGCCCAGCGCGAGCGCCGGCAGCAGGCACAGCGCGCGGGAGAGCGCGTCGGTCCCGGCCAGCAGCACGGCGGTCAGGCCCTGCAGCGAGGACGCGCCGTAGAGCACGGCCACGGCCTGCTTCTGGCTCAGCCCCAGGTCGAGCAGCCGGTGGTGGATGTGCCCCCGGTCGGCGCGGAAGGGGCTCTGCCCGCGCCGCAGCCGCCGCAGCACGGCGAAGAGCGTGTCCGCCAGCGGGACGGACAGCGCCAGCAGCGGCACGAAAAAGCTGACGAGGGCGTGGAACTTCAGCAGCCCCATCACGCTCAGCGCGCCAAGCGCGAAGCCCAGAAACTGCGAGCCCGCGTCGCCCATGAAGATCTGCGCGGGGCTGCGGTTATAGGGCAGAAAGCCGAGGCAGGCCCCGGTCAGCGCCGCGAGCAGCACGGCGACCGCCGGCGCGGACAGGCTCAGCGCGACGAGCAGCATGCTCAGCGAGCCGAGGGCCGACACGCCCACTGCCAGGCCGTCCAGGCCGTCGATCAGGTTGACGGCGTTGGTGCAGGCGACGAGCCACAGCAGCGTCAGCCCGGCGGCGAGGGCAGGCGGCAGGGCGAGGCTCTCCCCGGAGGGGAGGGAGACGCTCCGCAGGACGATCCCACCCTTCAGCGCCGGCGCCGCGGCGGCGAGCTGCCCGAGCAGCTTGAGCCCCGGCCGCAGATCGAGCAGATCGTCCGCCGCGCCGAGGGCGGCGATCAGCAGCGCGCCGCAGAGCAGGCCGAGCAGCGGCCCGTCCGCCGCGCAGAAGAGCGGAGCCGCGGCCAGGAAGGCGGCGGAAAGCGCCAAACCGCCCATCCGCGGCACCGGGCGGCGGTTGACGCGCCGACCGCCGGGGCGGTCGACCGCGCCGAGCCGCAGGGCAAGCTGGCGGACAGGCGGCGTGAAGAGATGGCAGAGCGCGCCGGCGGCAAAGAGCGACAGCGGCGCGCGCAGCCAGAGGGGATAAGCGGAGAGCATGGGGCACCTCGAGATAGTTTTCAGATTTTAGTTTTTAGTTTTTAGATGACAGGAGAACGGCTCTGTCACCGTTATACCCGTTTTTTCCGAAAACT
This sequence comes from Oscillospiraceae bacterium, assembly GCA_017552325.1. Lineage (GTDB taxonomy): Bacteria > Bacillota > Clostridia > Oscillospirales > Oscillospiraceae > Limivicinus. The sequence goes on along the minus strand of JAFZQE010000016.1, from coordinate 24,832 downwards.
AAAAACTGCAGACTAAAAACTCATTTCGCGACGAGACCCACCTTTTTGCGCACCTTGCGCAGGGTCTTTTCGGCGACGTAAGAGGCGCGCTCCGCGCCCTCGCGGCAGAGGGCCTCGAGATAGCCCTTGTCCTTCATGATGCGCTGGGCCTCCTCGCGGATCGGGCGCAGCGTCTCGACCACGGCCTCGCCGACGGCGGGCTTGAAGGCGCCGTAGCCCTTGCCCTCGAACTCGGCCTCGATCTCGGCGAAGCTCTTGCCGGTGACGGCGGCGTAGATGCTCATGAGATTCGCCACGCCGGGCTTTTCCTCCGGGGCGTAGCGGATGCAGCAGGTGCAGTCGCAGTCGGTGACGGCGCGCTTGAACTTGCGCATGATGTCCGCCGGGTCGTCCATCAGGCAGACGCGGCCGTTGCCGACTTCGTCGGACTTGGACATCTTGCTGTGCGGGTCGAGCAGGTCCATCACGCGGGCGCCCACCTTCGGGATGAAGGGCTCGGGCATGCGGAAGGTCTCGCCGTAGAGATTGTTGAAGCGGTTGGCCACGTCGCGCGTCAGCTCCACGTGCTGCTTCTGATCCTCGCCGACGGGCACGTAGTCCGGCTGGTAGAGCAGGATGTCGGCCGCCATCAGCGCGGGATAGGTGAAGAGGCCGCCGTTGATGTTGTCGGCGTTCTTGGCGCTCTTGTCCTTGAACTGCGTCATGCGGCTGAGCTCGCCGAACATCGTGTAGCAGTTGAGGATCCAGCCGAGCTCCGCGTGCGCGGGGACGTGGCTCTGGATGAAGAGCACGTTCTTCTGCGGGTCGAGGCCGCAGGCGACGTACTGCGCGAGCTGCTCGAGCGTGCGGCGGCGCAGGTCGGCGGGATTGTTGCGCGTCGTCAGCGCGTGCAGGTCCGCCATGAAATAGTAGTTGTCATACAGATCAGCGCGCTCGACCCAGTTCTTGACCGCCCCAAGATAGGAGCCCAGGGTCAGGTCGCCGGTCGGCTTGATGCCCGAGAGCATGACTTTTTTCTTTTCGATGGGAGTATCCATGATGACACCTCAATTCTGCGGGATGCTTCTGTGATGATTCTTTACTATAGCAAATGAAAAGCGACTTGACAAGCGAGTATTTGCAAAATAAAATAGGAAAGCTATCAACAGCAGCCTTTGTCATTCTGAGCGAGCGAAGCGAGTCGAAGAATCTTTCAGGTTCCTTCGCTGCGCTCAGGATGACAGATCCTGGTTTTCGGAGGACAAAACGATGAAAGACAAGACCTGGTTCGACGACATGGAGGCCCGCATCCCGAAGGGCGGGGTGCGCACCCGCTTCGCGCCGTCTCCCACCGGCTACATGCACGTCGGCAACCTGCGCACGGCGCTGTACACCTGGCTGATCGCCCGCCACTACGGCGGGACCTTTATCCTGCGCATCGAGGATACCGACCAGGGGCGCTACGTCGAGGGCGCGACCGACGTGATCTACAGGACCCTGGCCGAGTGCCGCCTCGACCACGACGAGGGCCCGGATCTCGGCGGCCCCGTCGGCCCCTACGTGCAGACCGAGCGCCGGCTGCTGTATAAAGAGTACGCGGAGCTCCTGATCGAGCGCGGCCACGCCTACCGCTGCTTCTGCGAGAAGACCGAGAGCGAGGAGGAGTCCGGCCAGTTCGAGCGCGGAGACGACCCCTGCCGCAGCCTGAGCAGGGAGGAGTCCGACGCGCGCGCCGCCGCGGGCGAGCCCTACGTCATCCGCCAGCGCATCCCGCACGAGGGCACGACCACCTTCCACTGCGAGATCTACGGCGACATCACCGTGGAAAACGCGACGCTCGACGACCAGGTGCTGCTCAAGCGCGACGGCCTGCCGACCTACAACTTCGCCAACGTCGTGGACGACCATCTGATGGGCATCACCCACGTCGTGCGCGGCAGCGAGTATCTGTCCAGCGCACCGAAGTACAACCTCCTCTACGAGGGCTTCGGCTGGGAGATCCCGAAATACGTGCACTGCTCGCCGGTCATGCGCGACGCGCACAACAAGATGTCCAAGCGCAAGGGCGACCCCTCCTACGAGGATCTGATCGCGCAGGGCTATCTGACTGAGGCCGTGCTGAACTACGTGGCGCTGCTGGGCTGGAGCCCGCGCGGCGAGCAGGAGTTCTTCACGCTCGACGAGCTGAAGGAGGCCTTCGACATCGCCGGCGTCTCCAAGTCGCCCGCGATCTTCGACATCGAGAAGCTGCGCTATTTCAACAGCGCCTACATCCGCGCGATGACGCCGGAGGCATTCGCGCAGATCGCCGAGCTCTGGATCCGCAGGGCCGTGAAGAACCCGGCTTACGACGCCGCCGCGATCGCCGCGCTCCTGCAGCAGCGCACCGAGGTGCTGGCCGAGATCCCGGAGAAGCTGGACTTCTTCGACGAGCTGCCGGACTACGGCACGGAGCTCTTCGTACACAAGAAATCGAAGTCCGACGAGGAGAGCTCCCGCGCGGCGCTGGAGGCGATCCTCCCGATCTTCGAGGCGCTGCCTTCCTGGGACGACGAGAGCATCCTGAACGCGATGGTCGGCCTCGCCGAAGCACAGGGCGCGAAGAACGCCAAGGTCATGTGGCCGGTGCGCATCGCCGCGGCCGGCAAGGCCGTCACGCCCGGCGGCGCGGTGGAGATCTGCCGCATCCTCGGCCGGGACGAGACGATCCGCAGACTGCGCATCGGACTCGGGAAGCTGAGTGCTTAGTGCGTAGTGCGTAGTGTAATGAGCACATAAAATCACCTCTTTTGGAGCAAAATAAGCTTCAAAAGAGGTGATTTTTCATGTTCAAACGGATCAGCCGTCGCGCGCTGGTGCGCATCGTCAGCTACGCCGCCGCGGCGCTGCTGGTGCTGAGCCTGTTTTCGGCCCTGAGCTGGGGGCATCTGCTGGCCTACCGCCGCCAGACGGCCGCGGACGCCGACCGCGCCTTCGAGGAGACGGTCGGCGCGCTGCAGGATCTGAGCCTTTCGCTGGACAAGAGCCGCTACGCCGGGGACGGCGCGATGTGCGCCAGGGTCTGCGCCGAGATCTACGCCGACGCGGGCCGGGCCGGGACGGCGCTGGCCGCGCTGCCCTTTTCCACCGTGGAGATGGAGGAGCTCAAGCGCTTCATCAGCCTCAGCGGCGACTACGCCTACACCCTCTGCCGCGAGGCGGCGGAGCAGGGCTTCACCGACGAGCAGCGCGGGACGATGGCGCGTCTGTCCGACACGGCCTCGGCCCTCGCCGAAGAGCTGGACGCGATGCGCGGGGAGCTGCGCGACGGGAAGCTGACGATGGACAGCCGCGAGGCGCGCGTCGCCAACATCCTCGACGAGGTCCCCGCCTTCCTCAGCGAGCGCCTCGGCGCCTACGCGAAGGACTTCCCGGCGGCGGAGGCGCTCAGCTATCACGGGCAGTACAGCGCCCGCGAGGAAGGGCAGGCGGAGCCGGTCGACGAGGAAAAGGCGCGGGAGCAGGCGGCCGCGCTGCTCGGCTGCGAGCCGGAGGACTTTGAACTCGCCGCGCGCTACGAGGACGAGGGGAAGCTGCTGCTGAGCCTCGGCGGCACAACAGTCACCGTGACGGCGCGTGGGCTTGAGAGCCTGCGGAATGCGCGCCTGGTCGAGGAGAGCCTGATCGGCGAGAAAGAGGCCGTTGCCGCCGCGGAGAAGGCGCTGGCGGCGCTGGGTTATACTGGCCTGCGCTGGGAGGAGAAGACGCGCCGCGGCAACGTCCTGGATCTGCGCGGCAGCGCGGAGACGGACGGCGCGGCCGGGCTCGACCGCGAGATCGCGCTCTCCGTCGCGCTCGACGACGGCTCGCTCCTCGCGCTGGATCTGAGCGCCCTGCAGGGAGAGGCCGCCGAGAGCGACTGGACGCTCGGCGAGGCGGAGGCGAAGGCCCTGCTGCCCGCCGGGCTGACGCTGCGCTCGGCGCGGCGCGTCACCTTGGCCGGCGCGGACGGGCGCAGCATCCCCTGCTGGGAGCTGGACTGCCTGGACGAAAACGCGCGCCGCGTGCGTATCCGGCTCAACGCGGAGAGCGGCAGGCAGGAGGAGATCATTATCGGCTGAAAAGCGCCCCTCACGAGGGCGCTTTTCTTTTGGATTTTTTGGGAAAAGGGCAGAAATGGACTTGATAAAATAAAGATTTTGAAGTAAAATGTAGCTGTATTATTGTCTGATTTTTGACGAAGCCGGGGGCTTCGCCCGGAAAGGACGCCAGGGGACTGTGGAGAGAGCGACTGTCAAGATACACGGGATCGTCCAGGGCGTCGGCTTTCGCCCCTTCATCCACAAGCTGGTGCGCGAATACCGGCTCTCCGGCTATATCAAAAACACCTCCTCCGGCGTGGAGCTGGAGCTGGAGGGCGAGCGCCCGGAGCTGGAGCGCTTTGTGGCGGACGTGCCGCTGCGCGCGCCGAAGCTCGCGCTGATCGAGCGCGTCGAGACCGAATTCAGCCCGGAGCTGCGGCATTTTCAGGGCTTTGAGATCCAAAAGAGCCGCACCGAGGAGCTGCGCAACACCCTCGTCTCGCCGGACGTAGGCCTCTGCGAGGACTGCCGGCGCGAGCTGCTCGACCCGGCCGACCGGCGTTACCGCTACCCCTTCATCAACTGCACCAACTGCGGTCCGCGCTTCACGATCATCAAGGATCTGCCCTACGACCGAGCGCTGACCTCGATGAGCGGCTTCCCGATGTGCCCGGACTGCGACCGCGAGTACCACGACATCGAAAACCGCCGCTACCACGCCCAGCCGGACTGCTGCCCGGTCTGCGGCCCGCGGGTCTTTTATCTCGACGCCGAAGGGCGGGAGCTCCCGGGCGACGCGATCGGGCTGGCGCGCGAGGCGCTGAAGCAGGGGAAAATCGTCGCGGTCAAGGGCCTCGGCGGCATGCACCTCGCCTGCCGCTGCGATGATCCGACAATTGCGCGGACGCTCCGCCGCCGCAAGCAGCGCGACGAAAAACCATTTGCCATCATGTGCCGCAATACGGCCTGCGCGGAGAAACTCTGCGTTGTCAGCGAAGGGGAACGCGCGGTGCTCGAGAGCTTCCACAAGCCGATCGTGCTGCTCCGCAAGCGCGAGCCGGGGCTGGAGCATCTTAGCGAGAACGGCTTTCTCGGCGTGATGCTGCCCTACACGCCGCTGCACGTGCTGCTGTTCGGCGAGGACATCGACGCGCTGGTCATGACGAGCGCGAATCTGTCCGACACGCCGATCATGTTCAAAAACGCCGAGGCGCTGGAGAAGCTGCACGGCATCGCCGACGGCTTCCTGCTGCACGACCGCGAGATCCAGACCCGCTGCGACGACTCGCTGTGCTGGGTCCTGGACGGGAAGGAATATTTCGCCCGCCGCAGCCGGGGCTACGTGCCCTTCCCGCTGCAGACGGGGCGGCCGCTGCGGCCGATCCTGGCCTGCGGGGCCGAGCAGAAGGCGAGCTTCTGCCTTTCGCGCGGGGAGAGCGTCTTCGCCGTGCAGCACATCGGCGATCTGAAAAACGCCGAGACCTTCGCCCACTACGAAGCGCAGATCCGCCACTTCGAGCGCCTGTTTGACATTCGTCCTGCGGCGCTGGTCTGCGATAAGCATCCCGACTACCTCTCCACGGCTTATGCGCAGGAGCGCGGCGCGAGAGAAAAGCTGCCGGTGATCGCTGTGCAGCACCACCACGCGCATTTGGCCGCGTGCCTTGCCGACAACGGCCTGGAGGGGCCGGCGATCGGCCTCGTCTGGGACGGCACGGGCTACGGCGACGACGGCACGACCTGGGGCGGCGAATGCCTGATCGGGGATCTCCGGGGCTATGAGCGCTTCGGCTCGATCCGGCCGATCCCGCTGATCGGCGGCGACCGGGCGACGAAGGAGCTCGACCGCGTGGCCTTCGCGCTGCTGCGCGAGGCCGGGCTGGACGCTTCAGCGGTCCCTGGCGCGGCGCTCTATGAGAAGATGCTGGCCGCCGGGCTCAACTGCCCGCTCTCGAGCGGCATGGGCCGCCTGTTCGACGGCGTGGCCGCGATCCTCGGCATCAAGACCCTCGCCAGCTACGAGGGCCAGGGGGCGGTGCTGCTGGAGGCCGCTGCGACGGAGACGGAAGCAAGCTACCCCTTCGCGCTGGAGGGCAGCCCCCTGCGCTTTGACTGGCGGCCGACGATCCGCGCGCTGGCCGAAGACCGGGACCGCGGCCTGCCGACAGGCGAGATCGCGGGGCGCTTCCACAACACCCTCGTCGCGATGGCGGCCGAGACCTGCCGCGCGGCGCGGGAGAAAACGAAGATCAACGACGTGGCGCTCTCGGGCGGCACGTTCCAGAATATGATTTTGATGCGCGCGCTGCCGGCCGCCCTGGAAAAAGAGGGCTTCCGCGTCCTGCGGCATCGGAGAGTCTCGCCCAACGACGAGGGCCTGTCCCTCGGCCAGCTGATGATCGCAGAGGCTCTGTTGGAGGAAAGGGAACATGTGTCTGGCGGTTCCGCTCAAGCTGATTGAAATAAAGGGAAACGAGGCCATTGCCGAGTCGATGGGCATGCGCCGCAGCGTCCGGGTCGACTTCATCGACGACCCGAAGCCGGGCGATTACGTGATCGTCCACGCGGGCTTTGCCATTGAGCGGCTGCCGGAGGAGCAGGCCCTCGAGGACATCGGGGCCTGGGAGGAACTACGCGATGCGCTCTGAGGCGGAGTACTGGCTGAACGCGATAGGGGCCCTGCCGCCGCTGCGCGCCAAGCTCATGGAGGTCTGCGGCACGCACACGATGTCGATCGCCCGCGCGGGCATCAAGTCGCTGCTGCCGGAGGGCGTCGAGCTCCTCAGCGGCCCCGGCTGCCCCGTCTGCGTGACCCCGGCGGCCGTCATCGACCGGCTGCTCGAGCTGAGCGGAGAGCCGGGCGTCATCCTCGCCAGCTACGGCGACATGCTGCGCGTCCCGGGCAGCCGCCCGGGGGACAGTCTGCAGCGCCGCCGCGCCCTGGGCGCGCGTGTCGAGCTGGTCTACTCGCCGGTCGACGCGGTGGAGCTTGCGCAGCGCAGCCCGGACAAGGAGATCGTCTTCCTCGGCGTCGGCTTCGAGACCACCGCCCCCGGCACCGCGGCCGCCGTGCTGACGGCGCGGGAGCGCGGCGTGAAGAACTTTTCGGTCTGGTCGATGCTGAAAACCGTGGAGCCCGCGCTGCGGGCGCTGCTGCGGCAGGAGGACTTTGCGGTGCAGGGCTTCCTCTGCCCCGGGCATGTGGCCACGGTCATCGGCGCGGAGGCCTTCCGCTTCCTGCCGGAGGAGTACGGCCTGCCCGCCGTGGTGGGCGGCTTTGAGCCAGAGGAGATCCTCCATGCGCTGTACCTGATCCTGCGGCAGCTCGCCGAGGGAGAACCGAAGCTGGAAAACGCCTATCCGCGCGCCGTGCGCGCCGAGGGGAACCCTTTGGCGCAGCGCGTGATCGCGCAGTGCTTCGCGCCCCGGCGCGAGCTCTGGCGCGGCCTCGGCATGATCGAGGCAAGCGGCCTCGGCTGGCGGGAGGAATTCGCCGCCTGGGACGCGGAGAAGAAGTTCGGCGTCGAGCCGCCGGAGGCCGAGGCGCCCACGCCCTGCCGCTGCGGCGACGTGATCTGCGGCCGCTGCCGCCCGGCGGACTGCCCGATGTTCTGGCGGCGCTGCACGCCGGAGGATCCGGTCGGCCCCTGCATGGTGTCCTCGGAGGGCGCCTGCGCGGCGGCATATAACTATCAGACGGTGTGACATGGACGACATCATTACTTTGGACTACGGCAGCGGGGGCAAAAAAACCTCGCGTCTGATCGAAAACAGCATCCTCCCCGCGCTGGACAATCCCGCGCTGCGCGCCTTGGGCGACGGCGCCGTGATCCCCGGGGCGGAAGAGCTGGTCTTCTCGACCGACAGCTTTGTCGTCGATCCGATCTTCTTCCCGGGCGGCGACATCGGCAAGCTCGCGGTCTGCGGCACGGTCAACGACGTCGCGATGTGCGGCGGCGTGCCGCAGTATCTCAGCTGCGCGCTGATCATCGAGGAGGGCTTTCCCCTCGCCGATCTGGAGCGCGTGCTGGATTCCATGAAAAAAGCGGCCCAACAGGCCGGCGTGCAGGTCGTCACCGGCGACACGAAGGTCGTCGAGCGCGGCCGCGGCGACAAGCTCTACATCAACACCGCCGGCATCGGCTTTCTGAAATACCCCGGTCTCAGCCCGGCGGCGATCCGCCCCGGCGACGCGGTGCTCTGCTCCGGCACGCTGGGCGACCACGGCACGGCCGTGATGCTCGCGCGCAGCGGCATGCTGCAGGGGGAACTGAGATCCGACTGTGCGGCCCTGAACGGCATGGCGGATAAGATCCTCTCGAGCGGCGCGGCGGTGCGCGTGCTGCGCGACCCGACGCGGGGCGGCGCGGCCACGACGCTGTGCGAGTTTGTGGAGAACACGCCGCTCGGCATCGAGCTGGAGGAAGAGGCGCTGCCGGTGCGCGGCGAGGTGAAGGCGGCCTGCGAGCTGCTGGGCCTCGACCCGCTCTACTGCGCCAACGAGGGCAAGCTCCTCTGTGTCGCCGCTCCGGAGGACGCGGAGACCGTGCTCACCGCGATGAGAAGCTGCCCCGAGGGCGAAAACGCCGCCCTCATCGGTCATGTGACCGGGGCCTATCCCGGCAAGGTGACGCTGCGCACGGCGCTCGGCGGCCGGCGCATTCTGCAGAAGCTCAGCGGCGCGCAGCTGCCGAGAATCTGCTGATCCGATTCGGAGTTCGAAATTCGGAATGACAGGAGACGACCTCCGTTTCTTCTAAAAACTAGAAACCAGAAACTAAAAACTAACCACGGTCGATCCGCGCTCCCGAGAGAGCGCTGTCGATAAATAGCAAGAAAACCAATGACAATAGAGAGGTGAAAGGAATGCAGGAGAACAAGGTAACGCAAATCACCAGGGACCAGGTCCTTCCTCTGGCCGAGCGCATGAAAAAGGCCGGACGTTATCTCGTCATGATCCACGGCTTTCTGAACAAAGACGGACAGCCGGTGGTCAGCTGGGACTACTCCGTGCCTCCCGCCATCGAAAGGTATCTGCTCGTCGGAGAGACGAAGGTGCCTTCGATCAGCGAGATCTACGACACGGCGGCCAGCTGGCCGGAGCGTGAGATCAACGAGATCTTCGGCATCGAGTTTGAGGGACTCGACATGTCCAAGCGGCTGTTCTTGCCGGAGGACATGCTGGAAGCGCAGGGCAGGGGCCAGATCATGGTCACGCCTCTGAGCGAACTGGTGGACAACATGAAGAAAGTCAAGGAGGAGGAGTGAGATGAGTTATATCGTTCCCATCGGACCGTACCATCCCTCCCTGGAGGAGCCGGTCCACGCCAGGCTCATCACCGAAGGCGAAGTCATCAAGGACGCGGAGGTCTTCGTAGGCTACAACCACCGCGGCATTGAGAAGCTTGCCACCGAGCGCAACGCCATCCAGACCCTCGTGCTGGTGGAGCGCGTCTGCGGCATCTGCTCGCACTCGCACGCCTTCACGTACGCGATGGCCGTGGAGGCCATCAACGGCATCCAGGTGCCGAAGCGCGGCGACTACATCCGCGTCATCACCGCCGAGCTCGAGCGCCTGCACTCCCATTTCCTGTGGTTCGGCATCGCCTGCCACATCATCGGGCACGACAGCATGTTCATGCACATCTGGGACGAGCGCGAGCTCGTGATGGATCTGCTCGAGCGCATGACCGGCAACCGCGTCAACTACGCGATGATCACGATCGGCGGCTCCCGCCGCGACATCGACGACGATCTGCGCCGCGACCTGCTGGCTGCGCTGGACAAGCTCAAGGCCCCGCTCGACCGCATCGTCGACATCGTCGTCAACGACAAGACCATCGCCATGCGTACCAAGGGCGTCGGCGTGCTGACGAGAGAAGACGCGCTGCGCATGGGCGCGGTCGGCCCCCACGCGAGAGCCTCCGGCGTCGACATCGACGTCCGCCGCGACTCCCCCTATTCCGCCTACGGCGATTTTGAGTTCGACGTGCCCGTCACCCCGAACGGCGACGTGTTCGACCGCGTGGTCGTCCGCGCGCTCGAGTGCTACGAGAGCATCAAGATCCTCCGCCAGGCGCTGGAGAACCTGCCCGAGGGGCCCATCAACCTCGGCAACAAGCTGGTCAAGATCAAGGAAGGCATGGCCGTGAAGATGCACGAAGCGCCCCGCGGCCAGCTCAGCCACATGGTCGTCGGCAACGGCGGCTTCAACAACGCCCGCATCAGCGTGCACGTGCCCTCGTACAAGAACACGCCGACCGTGCCGCACATGCTGCACGGCAACACCGTGGCGGACGCCGGCCTCATCATCGCCAGCATCGACCCCTGCTTCAGCTGTCTCGACCGCTGATGCACGAGCTGTCGATCGCCCGCAACATCATCGCGATCGTGGAGCAGGCGGCAAAGGAAGAGGGCTTCGCGCGCGTTCTGGAGATCCGCCTGAAAATGGGCGAGTTCTCCGGGCTGGTACCCGAGTGCCTGCGCGAGTTCTTCCCGATCGCCGCCGGAGGCACGCCCGCCGAGGGCGCTGCCCTCGTGATGGAGACGCTGCCGGCGCGCTTCCGCTGCCTCGACTGCGGCTATGAAGGCCCGGCCGACCGGAAGAACGCCTGCTGTCCCGACTGCCGCTCCACGGCTCTGCGCATGACGCAGGGGCGGGAATTCTATGTGGAAAATCTGAAAGTCGAATAAACCGAAAAGGAGATGGTTCCCCTTGCGAAAGACCAAAGTTTCGGCCGTCATCGCCACGTTCATCGTGTGCTATGCGTTCTGGCTGCTGCTGACCTGGTCGGTTAAGCCGCAGGAGCTGATCGCCGGCGCCGTGGTGAGCCTGGCGGCCGCCCTGTTCTCCGCGCGCTTCTTCATCCATGAAAAAGCGTTCTGGCTCGCCAATCCCGCGAAGTTCTTCACGGGCCTGTGCTACTGGCTCTTCATCTTCCCGGGCGAGCTGATCAAGGCCAATGTGAACATGGCGAAGCTCGTGCTCGGCGGCTGCAAAAACGTCAGGCCCGGCATCGTCAAAATCCCGTCAGAGCTGCAGAGCGACTACGGCCGCGCGGCCCTGGCCAACTCCATCACCCTGACCCCCGGCACCATCACGATGGAGATCGCCGAGGAGGATGGCCAGGCGCAGTACTACGTGCACTGGATCGAGGCCGAGTCCGACGGCGCCGAGGCCGGCGAGGCCATCAAGGGCCGGATGGAAAAATGGATCAGGAGGTTCTGGCAATGAGCAATACGGATCTGATCATTTTTGCCGTGCTCTTCGGAGCGCTGGCCGCCGTGGCTCTGATCCGCCTGGTCAAGGGCCCCACGGGCGCCGACCGCATGGTCGCCGCCGACGCGGCGGATACGCTGATCTGCTGCGCGATGATCCTCTTCGCTCTCTACAGCGGAAGAGGCATTTACCTGGATATCGCCATCATCGGCGCCATGCTCGGTATCGTCGATACCATGCTGGTCGGCCGGTTCCTGGAGAAGGGAAGGAGGGAGAAGCATGTCGATGCTGCTGAAGATAGTCAGTGACGTCCTGATCGCCGTCGGCGCCTTCTTCGCTCTGGTCGGCGTGATCGGCATCCTCCGCATGCCCGATACCTTCTGCCGCATGCAGGCGAGCACCTGCGTGTCGACCCTCGGTGTGGTCGGCGTCACGCTCGGCGGCCTGATCCACGCGCTCTTCGTCGCGGAAACGCCGATGGCCGGCGCCGCCGTGAAGATCGTCGTGATCGGCCTGCTGATCCTGGTGACGAGCCCGGTCGGCGCGCACGCGATCGCCAAGGGCGCGTACAAGGCGGGCATTCGCCCCGACAAGCCCATGGAAACAGATGATCTGGGGAGGGACAGCGAATGAGTACCTGGATAGTCATACTGAACGCGCTGATTCTGATCGGCCTGGTCGTGTCCGCGATCTTGGCCTCCGTATCGGAAAAGCTGCTGTCCTCCGTGATCGCGCTGAGCGTGACGGGCCTCTTTGCCGCGGCTGAATTCCTGCTGCTGCACGCGCCCGACGTCGCGATCTCCGAGGCGGCCGTCGGCGCCGCGCTTGCGCCGATGATCTTCATCGTTACGCTGCGCAAGCTGAAAGGAGGCGGAGACCAGTGAAGAAATTTCTGACTTGGGTCTGCCTCGGTCTCATCCTCTTCGCCGGCGTTTTCGCCAGCATGAAGCTGGCCAAGATGGACCGCACCTACGACGGCAGCAAGGCGGATCTCAGCGTCACCGAGCTCTGGAACGATCCCGAAGCCGCCGATGAGAACGCGGAAGCGGACGGCGCTGCGGCCGTCATCGTCCAGCAGAACCTGAAAAACACCCATGCCGTCAACGACGTGACCAGCATCGTCTTCGACTTCCGTGGCTACGACACCATGGGCGAGGCCTTCATCCTGATCACGGCCGTGGCCGGCACGATGGTCATCCTCTTCAACAAGAAGGAAGAAAAGAAGGAGGATGAGCAGGAATGAAAAACGGCATCACCGTGAAGAACATCATTCAGCCCTGCGGGGTTGACATGATCCTGCCTCTGACGATGGTGTACATCTGCTACATCATCCTGCACGGGCATCTGTCTCCCGGCGGCGGCTTCCAGGGCGGCGTCCTGGTCGCCGCGGTGATCGCGCTTCTGGCTCTGGCCTACGGCTACGAGGCGGCCTCGCGCACCATCAGCTTCGGCCTGGTGCATCACGGCGAGGGCCTGGCCTCCGTGTGCTACGTGGCGCTGGCCTTCATGGGCGCGGCTGCCGGCGCGATGTTCTGCCAGAACATCCTCTACACCCAGGGCAGCATCGGCGACCTGTACAGCTCCGGCACGATCTTCTGGATGAACGTGACCGTCGGCGTCAAGGTCTTCACCGGCATCAGCTCGGTGGCGCTGCTGATGCTCGGCGTCCTGCGTGATCTCGAAGAGAAAGGGAGGGACTGACATGATTCTGATGAACTACATAGCGGCCTTCTTCCTGATCGTTCTCGGCCTGTATACGATCGTCACCAAGTATAACCTCGTCAAGACGGTCATCGGCCTGAGCATTATGGACTACGGCGTGAACCTGCTGATCGTCTCGATCGGCTTCAACCCCGGCGGCACGGCCCCGATCTTCACGATCAGCGAGCTCAATCCCTCGAGCTTCTTCGTCGACCCCATCCCCCAGGCGCTCACGCTGACGAGCATCGTTATCGGCGCCTGCGTCACCGCGATGTCCCTCGCGCTCGTGATGAAGATCTACGAGCAGTACGGGACGATGGACACCCGTGAGGTAAGGAGGCTGAGAGGATGATGAACGTTCTTTCTTATCAGCACTACCCGATCTACGCGATCATGCTGCTGTTCCTCGGCGCCTTCCTGATCGTCCTCTTCGGGAAAAACCGCATCGCGCGCCACTGCCTGGCCCTGCTGAGCGTCGGCGGCTCGCTGGCGCTGCTGTGCCTGCTGATCCCCCGCGTGATGCTGGGCGGTGAGATCATCACCTACTGGCTGGGCAACCGCTCCGTTGCCGGCGGCTTCGCCTTCGGCATCGCGCTCGAGGTCGACGCGCTGAGCCTCTTCTTCGGCCTGCTGATCGCCACGGCGGTCTTCGTGGCCTGCGTCTACTCCATCAAATACATGGAGCACGACGACAACATCCCCCAGTACTACACCCTGTTCCTGATGCTCGCCGGCGGCGTGATGGGCCTCGTCCTCTCGGGCGACCTCTTCAACATGTTCATCATGGTGGAGATCCTTACCTTCGCCGCGGTCGCGCTGACGGCCTTCCGCAACACCGCGCGCGGCGCGCTGGAGGCGGCCTTCAAGTACCTCGTGGTCGGCTCCATCGGCTCCACCTGCATCCTGGCCGGCACGATCATGCTCTACGCGCAGGCCCACACCCTGAACTTCGCGCAGCTGAGCAGCCTGATCCCCGGCAACTTCAACGGGGCGACCCGCGTGGCCTTCGCGCTCCTGTTCGTGGGCTTCAGCACCAAGGCCTTCCTGGTGCCCTTCCACCCCCTGGCGGCGGACGCGCACGGCGCTGCTCCCGCCTCCATCTCGGTGCTGATCTCCGGCGTCCTCACCAAGTCCGGTATCTACGGCATCATCCGTCTGGCCTACTTCCTGTTCCAGAGCATGGATCAGGCCACGATCCGCTGGATGCTCGTCATCGTCGGCAGCGTGAGCATGTTCGTCTGCGTCACGATGGCGCTGGCGCAGCATGACTTCAAGCGTCTGCTGGCCTTCCACAGCATCTCCCAGATCGGCTACGTGCTGACCGCCGTGGGTCTGTCTAGTCTGCTGGGCATCACCGCCGGCCTCTACCACGCGATGAACCACACGATCTTCAAGGGCCTGCTGTTCCTTGCCGCCGGCGCCGTCATGCACGAGACCGGCACCACGGATCTCAACCGCCTGGGCGGCCTGTCGAAGCGCATGCCGCACACGACGGTGCTCTTCCTGATCGGCGCGGCCTCCATCAGCGGCATCCCGCCCTTCAACGGCTTCGCCAGCAAGTGGATGATCTACCAGGCCACCTACCAGGCGGCGGTGGACACCAACAACATCGGCTATCTGCTCGTCACGATCGTCGCGCTCGTCACCAGCACCCTGACCCTGGCATCCTTCGTCAAGGTCAGCCAGTCCGTCTTCTTCGGCCAGCTCCCGGAGGAATACAAGGACGTCAAGGAAGTGCCCTTCGGCATGCGCCTGGGCATGGGCATGTTCGCGGTCCTCTGCATTCTGACCGGCCTGCTGCCGAACCTCGTCACCAAGTACCTCACCGCTCCCGCCGCGCACGCGGCCCAGAGCGCCGCGCGCTACATCAATTCCGCGCTGGGCGGCTCGGTCGCTCCCGCGGAGACGGCGCTGCCGGAGGCCGTGGGCGCCTGGAACCCGATCAACTGGCTGCTCCTGCTCGGCATCGCGCTGCTCGCGCTCACCTTCGTCGCGCTGCTCGGCAAGTACGACCGCGTCAGCGAGAACGCCTCCGGCGAGAAGCTGGCCCCGAAGTACGACGTCTTCTTCAGCGGCGAAAAGAGCGAGTACTCCCAGGTCGGCGGCGGAGACCTCTTCTGGGGCTTCAAGCAGAACTGGCGGCACTACTTCAGCTTCATGCATGATCTGCACAGCGGCATCGTCAACGACTATGCCCTGTGGGCGGTGGTCGCGCTGGCCCTGGCCATCGTGTTCCTCCAGATCGTTCTTTAAAGGAGGTGGGAAGAATGTTTTCTCTTGAATTTCTTCAGACCGCCCTGCTGTATCTGGGCTATATCCTCATCTTCCCCGGCTTCCTCTTCTGCTTCGTGATCGGCCTGCTGCTCTGCGGCATCGACCGCAAGGCGGTGGCCCGCATGCAGAAGCGTGTCGGTCCCCCGATCCTGCAGCCCTTCTACGATTTCTTCAAGCTCTGCGGCAAGGAGACCATCGTTCCCGCCGCCGCCTCCCGCACCACCTTCATGATGGCGCCGCTGCTGGGGCTCTCGGCCCTGGTGGTCATCCAGCTCTTCATCCCGGTGTTCAACTTCCGTGTCTTCCGCAACCTGCCCGAGGTGGCGGACATCATCGTCATCCTCTACCTGCTGCTGATCCCGGCGGTGTCGGTGATGATGGGCGGCGCGGCCAGCGGCTCGCCCTATGCGGGCATCGGCCTGAGCCGTGAGATGGTCACGGTGCTGGCCGTCGAGCTGCCGCTGGTGCTGGTGCTGCTGAGCGTGGCGAAGACGGTCGGCAACGCGATGGGCACGGGTCTGGTCTTCTCCATGAGCGGCATCGCGGATTACCAGGCCGCCCACGGCAGCCTGATCTGCCGCGCGAGCATGATCCCGGCGGCGCTGGCGATGCTGCTGATCATCCCCGGCGAGACCGGCAACCATCCCTTCGACGCGGCCGAGGCCGAGACCGAGATCTGCGAGGGCCTGCTGGCCGAGTACAGCGGCGCGCCGCTCGGCATCTTCAAGCTCAGCCACGCCGTCAAGATGCTGACCCTGACCAGCCTCTTCGTCGCCCTGTTCCTGGGCGGCATCGGAAGCGGCGTCGTCAGGCTCATCGCCGCCATCGGCCTGACCGGCGGCCTGGCCTCGGCGATCGCGCTGCTGCTGCAGGTGCTGATCATGGTGCTGCTGTGCATCGTGCTCACCCTGGTCACCATTTCCTTCGTCCACGCCGTCACGGCCCGCCTGAAGATCGAACAGCTCTTCAAGTATTACTGGACCGTGGTCACCGGGCTCGCACTGATCAGTCTGGTGCTGGCCTGGTTTGGAAAATGAGGAGGGACGCTTATGTTTAAGAAACTGATCGAAGAGAGCACCGCGAAATCTCCGTGGCTGTTCCACATCAACGCCGGCTCCTGCAACGGCTGCGACATCGAGCTCGTGTCCGTCCTCACGCCGCGCTACGACGCCGAGCGCCTCGGCGTCAAGCTGTCCGGCACGCCCCGCCACGCCGACATCGTCGTCGTGACCGGGCCGGTCACCGTGCAGTCTCTGCCCCGCGTGCTGCGCACGATCGAGCAGGTGCCGGAACCGCGCTGCATCGTGACGATGGGCTCCTGCCCCCAGAGCGGCAACGTCTTCCGCGGCAGCTATTCCATCGCCGGCCCGCTGTCCAAGTATGTCCACGTCGATGTGGACGTCGCCGGCTGCGCGCCGAAGCCCGAGGCCGTCATCGACGGCCTGGTCAAGGCCATCGAGATCCTGCGTGAGAAGAGGAGGGCGATGAACTAATGGATTTCCCCTTTGTTAAAGAAGCGCTGAGCTCGATCTTCAAGAAGAGCAGCTGCGACATGTATCCCGTCCGCCCGAGCGAAGCTGCGCCCAACTACCGCGGCCGCATCGTCTTCCACCCGGACAAGTGCATCAACTGCAACATGTGCGAGCGCGTCTGCTCCGGCAACGCGATCACGCACGTCAGCGAGCCGACCGAGGACGGCGAGCGCATCACCCGCACCTTCTATCTCGGCTCCTGCACCTTCTGCGCGACCTGCATGGACTTCTGCGGCCACGGCGCCATCGAGTTCACGCGCGACTACCACATGGTCGCCACGAAGGAAGAGGACCTGATGGTCACCGGCGTCGTCATCAAAAAGACCCCGGTGAAGAAGGCTCCCGCGGCCAAGCCCGC
The DNA here is from genome assembly GCA_017552325.1 of Oscillospiraceae bacterium. Classification (GTDB taxonomy): domain Bacteria; phylum Bacillota; class Clostridia; order Oscillospirales; family Oscillospiraceae; genus Limivicinus. The sequence goes on along the minus strand of JAFZQE010000016.1, from coordinate 7,708 downwards.
CGCTCCCGCGGCCCCGGCCCCCGCCGCCGGCGCGGTCATCAAGCCCAGGGACGACGGCAAGCCCGTCCAGGTGCCCTCGAAGTGCGTCTACTGCACGCTCTGCGCCAAGAAGTGCCCCGCCGGGGCGCTGACGGTGGACCGCGCCGCCAAGACCTGGACGCTCAACGAGGACGAGTGCGTGGGCTGCGGCACCTGTGCCGACGCCTGCCCGAAGAAGGCCATCCTGATGCCCGGCGACGAGCCCGTCGCCGTCGAGGCGCCCGCCGCTCCGGCTCCCGCCCCTGCCGCCGCGCCTGCGGCGAAGAGCGCGGTGGTCGGCCGCGAGGACGGCAAGCCCGTCCAGGATCCCGACAAGTGCGTCTACTGCACGATCTGCGCGAAGAAGTGCCCGGCCGGCGCGCTGGAGGTAGACCGCGCGGCGAAGACCTGGAAGCTGGACGAGGACTCCTGCGTCGCCTGTGGCACCTGCGAGAGCGTCTGCCCGAAGAAGGCCATCGTCTGCGGCGTGCAGGACGCCCCCGCGGCTCCCGCCCCCGCCCCGGCGCCCGCCCCCGCGGAGGCGCCGAAGGCCGCCGAGCCCGAGGTCATCGAGCCCTGCAAGCCCGCCGAGCCGCCCAAGCCGCGCGACGACGGCCGCCCGGTCCAGGATCCGGCCAAGTGCGTCTACTGCACGATCTGCGCGAAGAAGTGCCCCGCCGGGGCGCTGGAGGTCGACCGTGCGGCGAAGACCTGGAAGCTGGACGAGGACCTCTGCATCGGCTGCGGCACCTGCGCCGGCGTCTGCCCGAAGCAGGCGATCCTCTACTGAGCAATCACCCGTAAATCACACGTTATTTGCGACAGGGGTGCGGAACTCCGCACCCCTGTCAACCTGTAGACAAACCCCTGCGCCGAGGAAACGACCCGCAAGGGGAGAGCGCAGAGAGGGGACGGGGAGTCCCCTTTCTGCGTCCAATCCATGCAGAAAGCGAACTTATTCAGAAAGTTCACTTTCTGCCTGTCAGGCTGGCGACATATAGTCGACAGCTTGACAGAGGTGTGGATACGCCACACCCCTGTTTTCAAAAGCGCCGCGCGAAACGGCGCGGCACGGACAAAAAAACGGCGCGCCAGCCGGACAAGGACGGTTGAACAACATGGCGATACAAAGGATAGAATACGACGACGCGCTGCGCGAATACATGAAGAAAAAGGGCCGTTCGACGATCGCGGTCGAGGTCGTGTCCGCCCAGCATTCGGATATCGAGGTGACCGAGCTCTACGTCCATCTGATCAGCGACAAGCAGGCCGCCTATTTCAAGGAAAAGAAGAAGTTCCGCCCGGTCGAGGGCGAGCTGGGCGAGGTGCTGCTGCCGCCCTATGTGCTGGAGCTCGACGAAACGCTGCGCTTCAGCCTGAAGAGCTACTGGTTCATCCACGTGATCAAACAGACCGGCATCAGACTTTGATCTTCAACGAGAAGCCGCTTTGCCGGGCTTCTCGTTGAGAAGGCCTTCGCCCTGCTGCATCGTCAAACGAAACTCGCTCCAGTCCGCTTCCCCGGTTTCGAAGATCCGGGAAAGCTCCCTATCCGCTCCTTTCGTTTTCCTCTCAACTTCAAAGCGCAAGGCTTTGAAGTTGAAAAGGACGAGCAGCGAAGTGAGCGAGCTTTCGAGCATGCGAGGAAGCGAGACGATACAGAGCTTGCGAGGACGCGGCAGGGCGCAAAGTGTGTTTTCCGAGGTACACGCCCCCGGAAAACACGTTTGAAATTTGTTTTTTGCGCTTGCGGCGCAAAAACTCTGCGAGGCATAAAAGAACTCCCGCAGGCATTGCCTGCGGGAGTTCTGCTTTTGTGAAGGGCTCAGGCGACGAGCCACTTGTACTTCTCGACGCTGTAGAGAGGCACGAAGGGCAGCAGGATGGGCACGGTCTTGACGTAGTTCTGATACTCGGGATCCGCGCCGTAGTTCTTGTTCTGGCGGATCTCCAGACGGCGGGCGCCGGAGAACATGACGAAGATGATGCCGCTGTAGCCGAGCAGGCAGACGAGCCACTGCCAGCCCTTGACGGCGCCGATGCCGGAGATGAACACGCCGGTCCAGAAGATCATCTCGCCCAGATAGTTCGGGCAGCGGACGATGCGGAAGAGGCCGGTGTCGACAAAGCGGCGGGGATTGACCTTTTTGGCCATGTTCTTCTGGATGTCGGCCGCGGACTCGAGCGTGATGCCGCAGACCATGATGACCGCGCCGATGAAGACCCAGGCGTTGTCGTCGGCGGTGTTGAACATGCGGTAGAAAACGGGGGAGACCTGGGTGGCGTAGAGCAGGGCGCAGGTGACCCAGATGGCGAGCTTCACGCCCATCGGGACGGTCTTGCCGTCCTTGATCTCGCCGACCATGTTCTTTTTATAGGACGTGCTCTTGAGCTCGCGGTAGGCGAGGTAGCCGCCCAGACGGCAGCCGTAGAGGAAGAAGATGAGGCAGCAGATGATCGTGCCGGCGGTCAGCGTCCCACCGAAGAGGATCAGCATCAGCAGACCGGCGGCGGCGATCGAAAAGCCGTAGCCGAGGGAGATGAACCAGACGTAGTTCTTGAAGCCGATGGAGCTGACCAGCATGGCCAGGCCGAAGAGGAGCCAGAAATACCAGGCAGGATACATGGAAAAACCTTCTTTCTTATGATGTAATAAAGTTTATGACAGCTTGAATTCGCGCAGACCGGCACGGTGCAGCGTGCCGACGCCGGTGAGCAGCAGGATCTGGCCGAAGCAGTTGACGCCCTGCTCGATCCAGTTCGAGGCGGCGGTCTCAACGTCGCGCGAGGCGAGATAGCCCATGCCCATATAGCAGAAGAAGCAGAGGATGAAGATCGGGATCAGCCAGCCCTTCTTCATCTTTTTTGCGACGACGGAGAGCCCCGCGCACATGCAGCCGAGGCCGATCACCATCATGCTGATAAAGCCGATGGTCAGCGGAGCCATGGCGGCGGCGGTCTTTTTCCGCAGGACGAGCATCAGGAGAATGCCGAGCCCCGTCAGCATCAGACCCGAGGACTGCAGCGGCAGGAACAGGCTGTTGAGCAGCGGATACTCGCCGACATTGGCGGCGATCAGCAGCTTGTACAGGGCTTTCAGGAAGCCGGCGAGGAAAGCCACGCAGACGCCGAGATCCAGGCAGGCAAAGGCGCCCTTCGACATTTTGTTGTACAGGTCGCGCATCAGCAGCCGGCCGCAGATGCCGAACAGGATGACGGGGACAAAGTCAAACAGCGCCATCGGGATGGTATAAACGGATCCTTCCACAGCCGCCTCCTTACTTGGTCTTGCCCTTTTCCTTGGCGCGCTTGTCGTTGATGATGTCCATCTCGCGGGCCGTGATCTCGGTCACGCCGTTTTCCTTTGCCCAGGCGACGCAGCCCTTCAGCACGGTCGGCAGGAAGATGCGCGGCACGTTCAGCAGCTTTTCCAGCGCGTCGTCGGTGAAGTGGACGTTCGGGTCGGTGCGGTCGGCGGCGTAGCGCACGGAGGAGAGGGTCGCGTTGCGGATCGGCAGCAGCTCCGGCACGAGGCGCGGGGTCCTGGCGAACCAGAAGTTCTTGCTGTCGCGGTAGCCGTGGCATACGAGCACGTTCGGCCAGAGGCGGCCCTTGACGCCGTTGATGATGTTGTCGTAGAATTTGGGCTTCATCAGCACCTTGTCGATGCGCAGGATGAAGTGCGCGCCGTACTGGGTGGTGATGCCGTTGAAGCTGCGGTAGGGGGGCGGATAGCAGCCGTCCTCAAGCTTGCGGCCGATGTCCTCATAGGCGTTCTCGAGGTCGCTCATCCAGGTGCATTCCATCACCTGATAGGCCTCGCTGACCACCTTCGGGCGCGGCGTGGCGGGGTCTTCCGCGATGCACAGGCCGTCCTCGAGATGGAAGCCGAAGTTCTTCATCTTTTCGGCAGGCGTGTCGCCGGGCCAGCCCTGGGCGACGATCTTTTTGTGATAGCCGGGGCCCTCGGGCATGAAGTTGATGGCGATGGTCTTGCGGCCGGCCAGCAGATGCTGGGCGGTGTTCGAGGAGTTGCGCGCCTCCAGGAGCATGGCGTAGTAGCCCTTACCCGCGATGTAGTAGGGGAAGCAGAGCGAGTAGGAGCCGACGGAGGTGCTGCCGTCCTCGGCCAGGGTGGAGATCATGACCGTGGGCATGGGGTAGTAGGAGCTGGTCTGGTAGAAGTTGTCCACGATGCGAAGGTCTTTGAAGCTGCTCATGGCATTGCCTCGCTTTCTTGTATATTAAAAATGTTTTGCTCAAAATAAAGTCGGACGATCGGAAACAGATCGTGCAACGTTCAGGGATTTTTTACTCTCCCTGAATACGTATTCCGTGCTCTTTCAGCGCCTTTCTCAGCTCGGGACGGTCAATGGCAAATATGGTTTTCCCGTCCGATTTTCCATAAAAGCTGTTATCCAAAGAAGGCGCTTCTTCTGCGGATATATATAGCCAGGTTTCTGTGCCGAAGGGGATCTTTTTTGAAATCAGTCCCGCGCTTTTTATTTCGTCCCAGGTCATTTTCATTTTCCTGTTTATCGGGTAAATGCAGCATAGCCCATCCGGCAGGATATCTATAAATACACCGAAATACTTGATGACAGTAAATCCGTAAAAGATGGTTATAAGTGAAATAACTATGTAGTTAACATATTTCGGCAGTTGTAGTCTGAAACTGAAATAAAAATATAAATACATGGCCACAACCAGCCAAATCACAGGAAGGAGACTTGCTTTGGAAGGCCGAAGCTGAAAGCGGGTTTTGTTCATATAGACATCCCTCAAAAAGAAAGTGTTTTACCGGAGTGTATTATTCTGAAACAGTTATCCCCTCGCCCGCCTCCGGGCGTAGAGCAGGAAGCACAGCGCCATGCAAACCTCGCCGTACATGCTGATGTAGAAGATCAGGTCGAAGTTGCCGGTGGCGGGGCCGAGCGCCGAGAAGGCGAACATCAGGAAGCCCGCGAGGAACAGCAGCGGCGTCTTCTGCTTGATCCAGACGACGACGCCCGCGATGATCAGCGGCACCACCGCGCCGTAGCTCAGCACGCTGCTGATCGCATTGGCCCAGCCGGGCGTGCCGTCGCCGGAGGCGTAGCGGGTGAGGCCCGCGACCTCCCTGAGCGCCAGCTCCGTGGCGAAGCCCTCGGCGATGCCGGCGGCGATCAGAAGGCCGGTGAAGACCCAGACGACCGTTTTCCAGGTCTTGTTGAAGTTCAGCGCGTAGGCGCAGATTGGGAACAGCAGCGGGATCAGCGCGCCGTGCGCCACATAGCGCATGCGGCTGAGCGCCTCGAGCGTCGGGCCGCCCGGCAGCACCGTGCCGAGCGAGAGGATCAGCGCGTCGTAGAACAGGCCGAAGGCGACCAGCGCCGTCAGCAGGTACAGGGGCTCCTTTTTGCGGGCCCAGCCGCGGAAGGCGAGAATCACGAACAGGGCCTCGAGGGCCGTGATGATCCACACCGCGATCGGACAGGACGCACAGAGAAAATCTTTCATAAAAGGTCTCCTTCCTTGCCGTATGAACTGATTGAACAGAATTCCGCAGGCAGGTCTTTATTTCACGCCGTACATATGCCGCAGGATCAGGCGCTTCGCGGTCTCCGGTCCGAAGAGCTTCGTCACCTGATCGACGGCCGGGCCGCCCTCCGCGAAGAGCCGCTCGGCGAAGGCCTTCACCTTCTCCGCCTTGGCTCCGGCGTCGCAGGCGGGAGCTTCGGCGAGCTGCCGCAGGAAGGTCTCGAAATAGTCCCGCGCCGCGGCGGACAGGCGCTCCGACAGGCCCTTGCCTGCCTTGTGATAGGAGCAGGGATAGAGGATCGCGTCGTACCAGTGCGGCTTGGATCCCGGCTCGGGGAGATCGGCGTCGCGCGCGCGGAGCGTGTCGAAGTCCGCTAGCTTCTCCGCGGGATACGGAGCGAGCTGCGTGTCATAGAGCTCGGCGATCTGCGTCTCCTTGCCGAAAGCGCGCACCCAGTCAAGGTTGAGCAGCGGCACGTCCTTTCCCGATACGGCGAGCACAGCCGTCTCCATCTTCATCAGGCCGAAAAAGGCCTTCATCCGCATGACGCAAAGATGACCGAGCCCCGGGATCTCCCAGGCCTCCGTGTCGAAGACCATGCCGCTTTTCGAGAGCCTCGCGTCCGCGCCGAGATATTCCTTTTTCAGCGTATACGAGCGCTCCAGCAGCGTGCGAACCATGTCGCCAAGTGCCTGCGAGCCGGCCATGATGAGCTCCTTTCCGCGCCGCGGTGGCGCGCCGTGAAATATGCTTCGTTCAAATCCATATTATAACAAAATCGTCGCCTTTCCGCAAGGGGAAAAGCCGGGGCAAGAGATGCAAAAACGCCGGGAGAATCGAAGTTCTCCCGGCGTTTTGATTCACAGCAGCGTCAGCAGCTCGTCCCGGACGCCGTCCATCCGCGCGTCGGACAGGCCGAAGTCCATCTGCTTGTAGCTCCAGAGGCTGCGGACGATGCCGTGCCGCTCGAAGACGGCGTGCAGGTCGCGGAACCAGGGGAGCGCCCCCTCCGGCGGCACGACGTCGATCACGCCGTATTCGCCGCAGTAGAGCTCGCAGCCCTCCTTTTCGGCTTTTTCCAGAGCGGGCCTGAGGAAGTCCTCGAAGAAGGCCTCGCCCGCGCCGATCTCGTCGTAGCGGAGCCGCCGCTCCCTGTCGAAGCTTGCGTCCATCCAGTAGGCGCCCTGGTGGGTGAAGATATGCGGCTCGTAGAAGTGGAAGTTATAGACGACATGGTCGTCGTAGGGAGGATCAAGCGCCGGCAGGGTCTTTGCGCTGTTCCACCAGTAGCTGCCCAGCAGGACGACCGTGTCCGGCGCGCTCAGGCGGATGCGGCGCACGCACTCGCGCGAGATGCGCTTCCAGGGCTCCAGATAGCGCTCCTTCGTGACCTCGTTGAGCAGGTCGAAGGCCACGCGCTCGCTGTAACGGCCGTAGCGGGCGGCGAAGCATTCCCAGACCGCGTAGAAATACGCCTGGTAGCGCTCGCTGTCGAAGAAGCCCGCCTCCTGTTCGCCGGCGTCGAAGGAAAAGCCCTGCGTCTTGTGGAGGTCCAGCACGGCGCGCAGGCCGTATTTTTCGCACAGCGCGAGCGCCCGGTCGATGCGGGCGAGGCCATCCGCCTTCATCGTGCCGTCCGCATTCTGGATGACGTTGTAGTCGATCGGGATGCGCACGTGATCAAAGCCCCAGCGGGCGATCTGCGCAAAGTCCGGCTCGGTAATGAAGCTGTCCAGGCGCTCGGGGCTGTAGTCGCACTGGCTCAGCCAGCCGCCGAGGTTGACGCCCCGGTAAAATCCGCGTTCTTTCAGCATGTGTTTTCTCCTTTCGCAAAAAACGGCCTTCCCGGGGGAAGGCCGTTTTCGGTTGGTATCTTATCCTTTGACGGAGCCCGAGGTGACGCCGCGGATGATGGATTTGGACAGGATGATGTAAACAACGAGCACCGGCAGGATCGCCAGCAGGATGAACATGTACACCTTGCCCATGTCGAACTTGGAGTAGTCCGCCGAGCGCAGCTGGGCGATCATGATCGGCACGGTCTTCATCTCCGCCTTGTCGAGCAGCAGCGCGGGAATGAAGTAGTTGTTCCAGGAGCTGACGAAGGAGAAGATCATCTGCACGGCGATCGCGGGCTTCATGATCGGCAGCACGATCGTGTTGAAGGTG
>JAFZQE010000001.1 GCA_017552325.1 Oscillospiraceae bacterium | reverse complement strand
GGTGTGCGCGATGCGCAGCGCCTCGTCGCGCAGGCCGATGGTGAACTTGTCCATGCCGTGCGGGACGAAGAGATAGCTCATCATCCAGCGGTAGCGGAAGAAGCCCTTGACGTTGCGCGGGACGATGATGAAGCGGCCGAGCACGCTCATCAGATAGAGCCAGCGGGTGTAATCGTACAGCGTGTCCTTCAGGCCGCGCCACTCGCGGCGGCCGCGCACCTTCAGCTTCTCGTTGTAGATCTTGCCGGGCGACTGCTCGCCGGCGCGTTTGACCGGATTGACGATCTTTTCTACAGTCTTCATGCCTGCCCACCTTTCTGGATCTTCTTGATCTCGATGCTCTCGACGAAGGCCTGCACGCGGGTGCGCATCTGGCCGACGGAGGAGGCGATGTTATAGGGGCGGTCGACGGACAGAACGGGATAGCCGAAGTCAAGGGCCAGCATCGAGGAGCCGAGCATGCGCTCATAGGCCCAGGGATCGCAGAACTTGACCTGCTCGTAGATGACGCCGTCCGCGCCGTACTCCTTCGCGAGGTCGGCGACGTACTGCTTGCGGCCGTAGACCTTCTCCTGGTTCATCATGCGCGGGCACTGGCAGTTCTGGATGTAGTGGCGGCAGACCTGCGTCAGCGCGTCCTCGTCGTCGTTGAGCGCGATCTCGACGCGGCCGGGGTAGGAGCCGAAGCAGAAGCGGTCGCAGCAGACGAAGGCGCCGCATTCCTCGACCAGCTTGACGAAGCCGGAATCGTCCAGCTCCGAGCCGACCAGCAGCACGCGGGCGCGCCAGGGCTTTTCTTCCGGCTCGCGGGTCTTCAGCTCCTCGAGCGTCTCCTCCAGCTTCTCAATGATCAGATGCTTCGGGCAGGCGTAGGTCGCCAGGGTCAGCACGTGGAACTCGTAGCCGGTGATGCGGGGCCTGTCGCCCTTGCGGAACTCGCCGATCGCGCGGATCAGGCGGCAGACGCGGTTGTGATCGGCCACGGCCTGGCGGATCGCCGCGTCGGACACGTCGATCCCGTATTTCTCGTGCAGGGGCTTGAGGACGTGGTTCGTGCACTGCAGCACGGCCAGCTGCACGTCGCTCTCGGTGTTCTTGAAGGCGATCTCCATGTACTCATGGAAGAAGTTCGGGTTGTCCTTCCCCATCGTCTTCAGCAGCTCCATGTTCTCCACCGCGCGGTTCATCATCGTGCAGCCGTCGGGCGTGATAACGCAGTCGGCAAAGTTGAAGCCGCCTTCGATCGCGCGCTCGAGCAGGGCGCGGCTCGGCTCGCAGAGAAGGTTGGTCATGTAGTAGGTCGCGATGTCCATCGAGCCGGTCTTCGGCGCGTGCAGACGGATCGAAAAGACCCCCGGCAGGTTGATCAGCGGCTCGGGAACGTTTTCGCAGGTGAAGGCGACGCAGACCTTGCCCTCGGCCTTGGCCTCGGCGATCAGCGGGTTGTTCGCCTCCTGCAGCAGATCCTCAAAATATTGCAGATGCTTCAGATCTCTCATTGCTGTTGTTACTCCCCCAATCATATCTTCATTCCCTCTCCGGTACGGTCTTCTTTCGGAGAGGCGCGGTGTATCCAAACCGAATCCGCGAGCGGTCATACTCCGCCCAATTTAAAAATATTATAAAGAAAATGGGGCTGTTTGTCAATTCACAGGAAATCCCGCAGACATATACCGTCGCTTTCCACAAAGAGGAAAGCGGCGTTTTGGTGAGTTTGACACGGGATAGCGGGAAACCCGCAGGGCGGGGCTTGCCCCGCCCGTAAAGCCTCCCCTAACAGGGGAGGTGGCCGAGCGAAGCGAGGTCGGAGGGGTTTTCTGGCGCGAGAGAAATCCCTCAGTCAGCCTGCGGCTGACAGCTCCCCTGTTAGGGGAGCCTTTAGAGCAACGGGTCGTCGAGGACGCCGACCTCTGCGAAAAGGGCCGCCGAGGACGTCGGCCCCTACAGAAGGTTCCTTCGCTGCGCTCAGGATGACAGGAAGAGAGAAAAGGGATCGAAGTCTGCGGAAGTGAAAATCACGGAGGCGGCGGAGCGGTAGGCGGGCAGGTCGCGGCTCTTTTTCAGCGCCTTGAGCTGCTTATCCGCGCCGGGGAACAGGCAGGTCCAGTAGTACCACAGCTCCTTCATCCGCGCCGGCGCGTAGACCGGCGGAAGGCCCTCGGCGAGCAGCTCCTCGAGAAGAGCGTCGTGAAAAGCGCAAAGCTCTTCCCTTCCAAGCGGCGCGCCGCCGCGCAGCTCGCGAAACAGCGCGGGATCTCTCACTGCGCCGCGCCCGAGCATCACGCGGCCGAGGTTTGGGAATTCGGCGCGAAGCGATTCCAGATCACTCACGCTGAAGACGTCGCCGTTATAACAGACCGGCCAGGGCGCGTCCTCGAGCGAGGCGGCAAAGGCTGCGTGATCGCAGGCGCTCCGATACATCCCCTCCCTGTCGCGGGCGTGGACGATCAGCTCCGCCAGCGGATAGCGGCGGTAGACCTCCAGCAGCGCGGGAAATTCCGCCGTGCTGTGAAGGCCGAGGCGGGTCTTGACCGAGACGGCGCAGGGCAACTGTTGAAAAACCTTGTCCAGAAAGGCGTCGAGCGACGCCGGATCGCCCAGCATGCCGACGCCCTTGCGCTTGCTCACCACGGTGCCGGAGGGGCAGCCAGCGTTGAGGTTCAGCTCCGCATAGCCGAGCTCCGCAAGCGCGCGGGCCGCCGCGAGAAAGGCACTTGCGCTGTTTGTCAGGATCTGCGGAACGAGCGGCAGGCCGGGATTGGCCTCCGGCAGCAGCGCGCGCCAGTGGCTCTGCTTGCACCGCCCCTGCGCGTCCGGCGCGAGAAAGGGCGCGTAATAGCGGTCGGCCTCCGGAAAGAGCCGCCGGTGCACCCGGCGAAAGGCCGCGCCGGTCACGCCCTCCATCGGGGCAAAGCTGAGAAACATCGCATCCACCTCCAGACACAAATATACACCGATCCTTCAGAAAATTAAAGGATAAATCTGCCTCGAAAGTCTTGGATTGTTCATATTTTCGGATTATAATAAAGTTTGGTAAACAAATCCGGCCGAAAGGAAGGGCAAACCGTGAAACATCCCGCATTGGCGCGCATGCTCGGCGTCTTTCTCGCCGTGATCAGCCTGCTGACGATCGCAGCGGGCGGACTCGCGTTTGTCCGCTCCGGGAAGGACTACGCCGAGCGGCTGCGGCAGAACGAGGTGCTGGAAAAGAAGATCGCCCGCGCAGAGGAGCTGCGCGGGGAGCTGGCGGAGCTGCAGCCGGAATACGATGCGATCATGAGCGATTACGCCGAACTGACGGAAACGCACAGAAGCGAAGCCTCCGCCTATCGGATGCGCCTGGCGACCTATACTGCTACGAAGGCCGGCATCAGCCTCGGACGCAGCCAGCTGGACGACACCTCGGCCATGCTCGACGAGAGCATGGAGCTCTTCCTCACCGGATTTTTCATGTTCAAGCAGGGCGAGGACGCCTTCCAGCCGATCTACGAGGTCTATCTGACGCTGCGCGGAACCCTGGACGCCGGGCTCGGCATCTATGACGAGGCCGCCGCCCGCCAGCCCTCGGAGGAGGACGGCGAGCCCGTCTTTTCGCCGGAGGAGGTGCTCGCTCTGGCTCAGCTCGGGCACGAGAGCTACGCGGAGCTGTCCGCACTGCTGACCCAGCTGCGCGAGCAGACCCCGTCCGACCAGCGCCAGGCCGCCGAACTGATCCGCACCGCGCTCGAGACCTACAGCGAGGTCGCGCCTGAGCTGGAGAACTTCAGCATCGAGCGTCTGAGCTACAGCGCGTCCCTCGCGCTCTACGAGCAGGCGGAGGCCGCCATGGAGCAGCAGATCGCCGCCGGCATGAGCGAGGAAGAGGCCCGCGGCTACGCCGACTTGATCTGCGAGGAGACTTTCGGCCTCAGCTTCGCGGAGCTCGGCGAGCTGATCGCGGCCAGCGAGCCGGAGGAATCCGGCGAGGGCGGCGGCTTTTCTCTCTCGCCCGAGATGACGGAGATGCTGCTCGGCGAGCTGCCGGGCGATCAGGTCCTGCTTGACGGCGCGCTCGCGATGCTCGCCGAGGCGGACGCCTCGCTGAGTGAAAAGGAAGGGGCCTTCCGCGCCGACCCGCACGACATGAGCGCGGCGGAGCTGCTGCTCGGCGGCGCGAAGGAAGGACTGGACGCCTCGCAGCGCCTGCTCGGCGCGGTCGAGCCGACGATCCTCGAGACCAAGCGGACGCTTGACAGCACGCACGAGCAGCTTGACGCCGCCTGGTACGCGATCTACTCGGCGCAGCAGCAGGTGGAGGAGGCCTATCAGACGCTGGAGGAGAAGCTCGCAGAGCTGCCCGAAGAGCTCAACGAGCTGCAGGACGCGCGCGGCGAGCTGAAGATCAGACAGGAGACGCTTGAGAAGAAGACGGCCCTGGTCGACGGCTATGAGGATCTGGCCGCCCGCGCCCGCTCGCTGCGGGCGGAGCTGCTCGGCGACGACGACATCTACGTGCTGACGCGCGGCGGAGCGGAATACCTGGACGCGGCGAAAGAGACCCTGGCGCTGCGGCAGGCGGACGCCCCGCAGGAATACAGGATGCGGCAGATCTGCTGCGTGCTGATGGCGGCCGCCGGGCTCTTCGGCTTCGTCTCCTCGCTCGGCGCCTTTGAAAAACCCCGTATGAAGCATCTGTGGCTGCCGCTGCTGGCCGCCGTACTCCCCGCCGCCGCCGCCGAGGCGCTCAGCGTCTCGATGGGCCGCGGCCTCTGGTATACCGGGCTCTTCGTGATCGTGTTCGGACTGCTTGTCTTCCCTCTGACGCTCGGGAAAAGAAAAGGAGAGATATAAATATGAAAAAAAACCTGATCTGTCTGATCCTGACGCTCTGCCTGCTGCTGAGCGCCTGCGGTGCGTCGCCCGCGAAGACCGAAAAAGCGGAGGAGAAGCTGCCCGAGCAGCACAAAGCGGAGACTGTCGCGGAAGTGACGCCGAAGCCGCTGCCCGTGCAGACCGACGAGCCTCAGCCCGAGCCTACGCCCGAGCCTACGCCCGAACCTACTCCCGAACCTACTCCGGAGCCGACACCGACCGTCCCAGCGGAGCCCGTCGTCGACGCCTATTCCCGGGAGGGCGAATACTCCGACGAGGTCGGAAACAATTATCACTACGTCTACCGCATCCCCGCCATCAACAGTGACAGCAAGGACGCGCAGCGGCTGAACGACGAGGCGAAGGCCTTCGTCATGGATCTGATCCGGAGCGATCTGGACACCATCGACGGGAAAAAGGGTCTCAGTCTCTTCTGCTCGCGGGCCGTCTATCAGTACTGGCAGCACGGCGATCTCGTTTGCGTGCTGATCTCCATCTCGAACGACTGGGGCCAGGACTACTACATGACGATGAATTACAGCTTTGCCGATCGGCGCGAGCTGAGCCGCGAGGATATGCTCGCTGTGTGCAACATGGACGAGGAGCTCTTCCTGCAGCGCGCGGCCGAGGCCGCCGGCGCCGCCTTCGGCGATCCCTCGAAATACCCCTCGGACATGATGCAGTTTGCCGAGGATCAGTACTCTAAGACCGTCATGCCCGAAAATCTGCAGCTGGCCAAGCTGTTCCTCAACGGCAGCGGGAAGCTCTGCATGGCCGTGCCGATCTACTCAATGGCAGGCGCGGATTACTACTGGCGCATCGTCGAGCTGTGATTACATACCGGGTATTTCCCGGGAAATGCGAAACGATAAACGGAGCCGCTTTTGTCGCGGCTCCGCTTTTTTATTCCTTTATTGAATTAGCGGACGCGCTATGATAAAATGGGGCAAATGACCGAGAGAAAGAAAGGCGAAACGATGAAAGGCGTCCTCCGAACGATCCTGCTCCTGCTCGGCGCGATCGCCGTCGCGCTGGGCATCCGATACCTGCACAGCGGCTTCCGGAAAACGGAGGCCGCCGCGCCGTCGTCGGCTGAGATCCTCGTCCGGCAGGATGAGGACGGCGTGCTGCGCTGTTACCGGAACGGTCTCCCCTGCTCCGTCAGCGGCATCGTGCGCGACAGGGAGGCCGGCTGCTGGCGCTATGCCGCGGACGGCGTGATCGACGGGGACTACTGCGGCTTCGCCGAGGAAAACGGGCTCTGGTGGCTTGTCGATCACGGCACGGTCGACTTTGACCGCAACGAGGTCGTCGAAGGCGTCGTCGACGGGCGGGAAGGCCTGTGGTACGTGTCCGGCGGCACGGTGATGACGGATTATTCCGGCGTCACGGAATACACGGACAGCGGAACGATGCGGGTCGTCGAGTGCGGCCGGGCGGATCTGTCCTTTACCGGCTTTGCCAGCAATTCCCGCGGCTGGTGGTATGCGGAAAACGGCGCCGTCGACACGGAAAAGACCGCGCTGATCGAGGGGACGCTCGCCGGGGAGGACGCGCTCTGGTACGTCGCGGACGGGCAGGTGCAGCTGAGCTTCAGCGGCCTGGCCGACGTGGACGGCGACGGAGCTCCCTGGTATATCCTCTACGGAAGGGCCGCGCCGGATCTCACCGGCGTCGTGCAGCTCGGCGAGGATCATTGGTACTGCCGCAGCGGCAGAGTGGAACGCCGGGGCCGCGAGGCGATCGTCGAGGACGGCGTCGAGTGGATCGTCACGGACGGCAGCGCCGTACGCGCGGACACGGAGGAGCAGAAGACCTATTTCCGTGCGCTGCAGGTCGTCGCCCGGATCACCGACGAGAGCATGACGAAGGAGGAAAAGCTCCGCGTCTGCTTCGAATACATGAAGACCGATTACTGGGAATGCGTGCCGCGCACGCCGAACCTCGCCGAGCCCGGCTGGCACGTGATCTACGCCAACGACCTCTTTGTCGGCGACGGCGGCAACTGCTTCAGCTTCGCGGCGGCCTTCGCCTTTCTGGCCAAGGCCTGCGGCTATGACGAGGTCTACTGCTGCAACAGCGTCAACCACGGCTGGGCGGAGATCGACGGGCTGATCTACGACCCGGAGTGGAGCCGGCACAGCGACGGCTTCGACATCTACGGACTTTCCTACGACAGCGTCACCGGCGAGGGCTACGCCGCCGGGCTCTTCGGCGCCGACCGACCCGGGATGGAATGGATGCGCGTCCCGATCTGATTCTGATTCTTTGAAAGCGGGAAGACTATGGCCTTCAGCTCACTGGTTTTCGTCTGTATCTTTATGCCGATCGTGTTCGGGCTGCACAGCCTGATCCCCTCGGTCCGCTTGAGAAACGCGCTGCTGATCGCGGCGAGTCTGTTTTTCTACGCCTTCGGCGAGCCGGTCTACGTCTTTCTGATGGTCCTGAGCGCGCTGTTCAACTATCTCTGCGCGCTGGGCATGAAGGGCGGCGGGAAAAAGCTCCTGCTTGTCCTGGCCGTCGCCGTCAATATCGGCGTGCTCTGCGTGTTCAAGTACGCCGCCTTTTTCACCGAGACGCTAAACCGCCTGCTGCGCCTCTCCCTGCCCGTGCCGCAGATCGCGCTGCCGATCGGCATCTCCTTCTTCACCTTCCAGGCGCTGTCCTACGTGATCGACGTCTATCGCGGCCTGGTCGAGCGGCAGAAGAACTTCGCGCGCGTGCTGCTGTACATCTCCTTCTTCCCGCAGCTGATCGCCGGACCGATCGTCAAGTACAAGGACGTGGCCGCGGAGATCGACAGTCGCAGGGTCGACATGAACGGCGCGGCGCAGGGTCTGCGGCGCTTCGTCTGGGGTCTTGGGAAAAAGGTCCTCGTCGCGAACACGATGGCCGTCGCCGTCGACAAGATCTTCGCGATGAACGAGGGCTCGGTCAACGTCGTGCTGGCCTGGATCGCGGCGCTCGCCTACGTCATGCAGATCTACTACGACTTCAGCGGCTACAGCGACATGGCCATCGGCCTGGGGCGCATGTTCGGCTTCCACTTCCGCGAAAACTTCAACTACCCCTACGCCGCAGACACGATCAAGGAGTTCTGGCGGCGCTGGCACATTTCGCTGTCCTCCTGGTTCAAGGACTACGTGTACATCCCGCTCGGCGGCAACCGGAAAGGCAAACTCCGCACGGGCATGAACAAGCTGACGGTTTTCTTCCTGACCGGCCTCTGGCACGGGGCGAACTGGACCTTCGTGGTCTGGGGCCTGTTCCACGGCGCTTTCAGCTTTCTCGAGGAGGCGATCCCCTCCATCAAAAAGCTGCCGCGCTTCCTGCTGCATATCTACACGATGCTGGTCGTCACGGTCGGCTTCGTGATCTTCCGCGCGGACGATCTGGGACAGGCGCTGTTCTTCGTGTCGCAGATGTTCACGGGCTTTACCTTCTCGAAGCTCTCCGCCTCGATGGCGCTGCAGGTGCTGACGCCATTTTTCCTCGCCATGTTTGCGCTGGCGGTGATCAGCTGCGGGCCGATCCGGCCGCTGGCCGACCGGGTGCGGGCAATGGCCGATCCCTGCGCGGAAGCGACGCTTTCCCGCCGCCTGGCCGTCGCCGCGCTGAACCTTGTATCGCTGCTGCTGCTCGTCCTGTGCATCCTGCGGCTCTCGGGCGGCGCGTACAACCCGTTCATTTACTTCCGCTTCTGAGGGGAGGAGAGACGATGAAAAAACACAGCTTTCTGTTCCTCTTCCTCTGCCTGGCGCTCTGTCTGGCGCCGTTGGCCGGGATGCTCTTTTACCCCACGACCGTCAGCACCGACAACCGCCCGCTGGCCGACTTCCCCTCGCTGACCGACCGAAACGGCGGCGTGAACCTGAGCTTCTTCCAAGAGGCCGAGGACTGCTTCAATGACCGCTTCGCCTTCCGCAACGAGCTGATCTATGCCGACGCGATGCTGATGGGCAAAGTTTTTCATGTTTCCAGCGTGGACAGCGTCGTTTACGGCAAGGAGGGCTGGCTCTACTACGCCTCGACGCTGGACGACTTTCTCGGCCTCGCGCCGATGAGCGAGCGCGAACTGAATAACCTCGCGCACAACCTCTCGCTGATCTCCCGCTATGTCGAAAGCCGCGGCGCGCGCTTTCTCTTCTGCGTACCGCCGAACAAGAACACGCTCTACAGCGAATTTATGCCCGACTGGGCCGACGGGATCGTCGAGGAGACGCACAACATCGAGCGCCTGACGCCGCTGCTGGACGAGTACGGTGTCCCCTACGCCGACCTGCTGGCGCTTTTCCGCTCGCAGGATGAGATCCTGTACCTCAAGCGCGATTCGCACTGGAACAACAAGGGCGCGGCGCTGGCGGCCGACCTCCTGCTGGATTCGCTTGCCGTTACGCACGAGGCCTGTGTCTCTGCCCCGGCGACGCGCATCCGGGACGACGACGGCGATCTCAACCGCATGCTGTACACGCTGTACGGCGAAAAGAGCATCAACTACCACTACGAGATCCCCGTCCGCTATACCTTTGTCGGCGAGAACGCCGGCGTCGAGGACGGCAGGCTGGATTCGCTGAGCGATAGCGGGAACGGAACGCTCCTGATGTTCCGCGATTCCTTTGCCAACACGCTGATCCCGCTGCTTGCCAACGACTTTGAGCGCGCCTGCTTCTGCAAGGAGGTCCCCTGCTCGCTGGAAGCGTACATGGACGAGCTCCGGCCGCAGTACGTCGTCGCGGAAAAGGTCGAGCGCAACATCGCGGAATACCTCAGCCTGCCGCCCGTCCTCTCCGCGCCGGAAATCACGCTTGCCGGGACGGAGGAACGAATCGACGCGGAGGCCGGGATCCATGTCGCTCCCTGCGACTATGACGCCGCTTATCTGACGCTGTCCGGCACGGTCGACGCCTCGCTCCTCGGCGCAAAAACGGAGATTCTCGTCCGCGTCGGCGGCACGGTTTACGAGGCCTATCAGACCGGGGAGAACGGCTTCCTGCTGTATCTGAAAAAGGACGCGCTGCGGCTGCCCGCGCAGATCGAAGTGCTGCTGCGCGACGGCGAAGGTCTCCGCGCGCTGCGTCCGCAGGAGGTGAGCGAACAGGGATGAAACGAAAATTTACTCTTTTGCTCGCGTTCCTTCTCGCGCTCTGCCTGCTGAGCGGCTGCGGCGAGAAGAAAGAGACCGTCCTCATCCGCGACCGCGAGGTGAGCACCGAACTCGAGGTCTCCCTCCCCGCAACGGTGGCGGAGATCCTGCGCGAGGCCGAGATCGTCCTGCGCGAGGGCGACCGGACGGAGCCCGCGCCCGATACCGTGCTGCAGGAGCCGCGGGAGATCGTCGTCATGCGCGAATGCGTCGTGCGGCTGACGGTCGACGGGCGCACGCGTACCCTGACCGCGACGGGCGGTACCGTCCGCGATCTGCTGGAGCGCGAGGGCCTCGTCCCCGCGCCCGGCCAGTGGCTCAGCTGCGACGAAGACGAGTGGCTCCGCGACGGGATGGAGATCCGCCTTTCCGCGCGCTGCTCCGTGGAGATCAGCCTGCACGGCAGCTCTTTCGTGTTCGCCCCGGAGGGAAAAACGGTCGGCGAGGCGCTGAACGAGGCTGGGATCATCCCCGGGCCGGACGACCGCGTGACGCCGGACATGAAGGAGCCGCTGAGGGACGGGATGCAGATCCGCGTCTGCCGGATGAGCTATGAGGAACTGCGCGAGACGCAGCCCGTGCGCTACGACACCCGCTATGAGCGCGATGAGAGCCTCGAGCCCGGGACGGAGCGGCTGCTGACGCCCGGCGTCGAAGGGGAAAAGCTCGTCCGCTTCCGCGTCACCTACGCCGACGGCGTGGAGGAGTCGCGGGAATGGATCGCCGAGGAGATCACGCGCGCGCCGGTCGAAGAAGTCGTCCTCGTCGGCCCGAAGGACACGACCGGCCTGACCGTCGTCTCCAAAAAGGTCTATTACGACTGCGACGGCTCCGGGCACGGCTACTATGAGATCACCTACTCTGACGGCAGCGTCGAGTATATCCGATTCTGAAAAGACGCTGAAAGGGCGCCGATGAGAAAACTCATCGGCGCCCTTTTTATTTCGTCTCATTCCAGAACGCGCATGTAGGACAGGAGCAGCGTGACCTCGTTGTCGGCGACGCTGGCGATGCCCTTACTGATATAGATCCGGGTGGTCTCCCCCGCCTCGGTGCGGCAGCTCATCGTGCCGTCGCTGAGCGCGCAGAGCATCGGCGCGTGATTGCGCAGGATACCGAGCGAGCCGTTGACCGCCGGAAGCGTCACCGAGCAGACACGCTTTTCCCAGCTTTCGCCGTTCGAGCAGCTCAGAAGCAGATGCAGATCGTCCATCAGAAGCTCCCCCGTTTGGCGATGACCTCGTCGATCCCGCCGCACATCAGGAAGGCCTGTTCCGGCAGATCGTCCACGTCGCCGCCGAGGATGGCCTGGAAGCCCTTGATCGTGTCGGAGAGCTTGACGTACTTGCCCTGCAGGCCGGTGAAATTCTCGGCCACGTGGAAGGGCTGAGAGAGGAAGCGCTGGATGCGCCTCGCGCGGTTGACCGCGGCGCGGTCCTCGGGCCCGAGCTCGTCCATGCCGAGCACGGCGATGATGTCCTGCAGCTGGCGGTACTTCTCCAGCACCTGCTGCACGGCGCGCGCCGTCTCATAGTGCTCCCTGCCCAGGACGTTCGGATCCAGGATACGGGAGCTGGACTCCAGCGGGTCGACCGCAGGATAGATGCCGAGCTCGGAGATCGAACGGGAGAGGACGGTGGTCGCGTCCAGATGCGCGAAGGCCGTCGCGGGCGCGGGGTCGGTCAGGTCGTCGGCGGGCACGTAGATGGCCTGCACGGAGGTGACGGAGCCGCGGCGCGTGGAGGTGATGCGCTCCTGCAGCGTGCCCATCTCGGTCGCCAGGGTCGGCTGATAGCCGACGGCGGAGGGCATGCGTCCCAGCAGGGCCGAGACCTCGGAGCCCGCCTGGGTGAAGCGGAATATATTGTCGATAAAAAGCAGTACGTCCTGGCCGCTCTCGTCGCGGAAGTTCTCAGCGATCGTCAGGCCGGACAGCGGCACGCGCAGACGCGCGCCGGGCGGCTCGTTCATCTGGCCGAAGACCAGCGCCGTCTTGTCGATGACGCCGCTCTCGTTCATCTCGTACCACAGGTCGTTGCCCTCGCGGCTGCGCTCGCCGACGCCGGCAAAGACGGAGTAGCCGCCGTGCTCGTAGGCGATGTTGCGGATCAGCTCCTCGATCAGCACCGTCTTGCCGACGCCCGCGCCTCCGAAGAGGCCGATCTTGCCGCCCCTGGCATAGGGGCACAGGAGGTCGACGACCTTGATGCCGGTCTCCAGCAGCTCGGAGGCCGGGAGGATATCGGTAAAGGGCGGCGGGTCGCGGTGGATGGGAAGGTACTTCTTCGCCTCGACCGGGCCCTTGCCGTCGATCGGCTCGCCGACGACGTTGAACATGCGGCCCAGGGTCTCCGGCCCGACGGGCATGCGGATCGTATCGCCGGTGTCGAAGGCCTCCATGCCGCGGGAGATGCCGTCCGTCGACGAGAGGGCGATGCTGCGCACGCTGCCCTCGCCAATCTGCTGCACGACCTCCAGCACGACCGTCCGCTCCGGCAGACGGACGTGCACGGCGTGGTACAGCTCCGGCAGGGTCCCCGCGGGGAACTGGATATCAACGACCGGGCCGATGACCCGCTTGACGATGCCTTTTTCCATCGGATCGCCCCCTTAGTTTCTTTGATGAAGCGCGTTGCTGCCGCCGACGATCTCGGTGATCTCGGTCGTGATGGCGGCCTGACGGGCGTGATTGAGCTTCAGGCTGAGCTCGGCGATCAGCTCGTCGGTGTTGTCGGAGGCGGCGGTCATCGCCGTCATCCGCGCGGTGTGCTCGCTGGTCTTGGCCTCGAGCAGCACGGCGTGCAGGGTGTTGAGCAGCACGAGCTCGGTCAGGCTCTTGAGCAGCGTTTCGGGATCGGGCTCGAAGATGACGTCCAGCCCGCCGTCCGTCTCGTCCCGTTCCATCGGCAGCAGGCGGAGGTAATCCGGCTCCTGCGTCAGCGCCGAGCGGTAGTGCTCGTACAGAAGCTCGATGCGGTCGGTTTTCCCGTCGAGCCAGAGCTTTTTCAGATAATCGGTCAGTTCCTCGGCCTCCTCGGCCGTCGGGTTGTCGGAGAGCTTGTCGAAGACGCGCAGCACCGGGCGGTCCAGCGCCGCGATCTGCTCACGGCCCCAGCGGCCGCAGACGACGAGGGAGATCTCCTCCTCCCCCGCAGCGATACGCTCCTCGGCGGCCTTGATGACGGCGCTGTTGTAGGTGCCGCAGAGGCCGCGGTTGCCGACGAAGAGGACGAGGCAGAGGCGATTGCCCTCCCGCGGCATGAGCAACGGGTCTTCGAGCTTATCCATGCCGGCGCAGAGCTTCCGCAGCACCTCGCGGCTGACGCGGGAGAACTGCGACAGCTTCTGCCACTGCTCCTGCGTCCTGCGGAGCTTGGCGGCCGCCACCATGCGCATGGAGCGGGTGATCTGCCGCGTGCTCTCGATGCTTTTGATCCGGTTGCGGATGGCGCGCATGTTCGCCACGGCCGATCCCTCCTTTCCCGCTGTGGACGCGGATCGATGATCCGCTCCTCGTTATCGCTGCTGCTTCTTGAAGTCGGCGATGCAGTCCCGCAGACGCTGCAGCGTCTCAGGGCTGAGCTTTTTGCCGGTCATGATCTCGTCGTCGAGCTCCGGCATCGCGTGCCGCACACAGCGGATCAGATCGCGCTCGAAGGCGGCGACGTCCTTGAGCTCGACGTCGTCGGCATAGCCCTCGTTGGCCGCGAAGAGAACGATCACCTGGTCGGCCGCGTCCATCGGGGCGTACTGTCCCTGCTTGAGAAGCTCCGTCATACGGTCGCCGCGGTGCAGCGTCGCCTGCGTGGCCTTGTCGAGATCGGAGCCGAACTGCGAGAAGGCCGCGAGCTCGCGGTACTGTGCCAGATCCATGCGCAGGCGGCCCGCCACCTGCTTCATCGCGCCGAGCTGCGCCGCGCCGCCGACACGGGACACGGACAGGCCAACGTTGATCGCGGGACGGACGCCGGCATTGAAGAGGTCGGTCTCGAGGAAGATCTGTCCGTCGGTGATGGAGATGACGTTGGTCGGGATATAGGCGGAGATGTCGCCCGCCTGAGTCTCGATGATCGGCAGGGCGGTCATGCTGCCGCCGCCGTACTCGGGAGCGAGCCGCGCGGCGCGCTCGAGTAGACGGGAGTGCAGATAAAATACGTCGCCGGGATAGGCCTCGCGTCCGGGCGGACGGTGCAGCAGCAGGGAGATCTCGCGGTAGGCCACGGCCTGCTTCGACAGGTCGTCGTAGACGATCAGCACGTCCTTGCCCTGATGCATGAAGTACTCGCCCATCGCGGCGCCCACGTAGGGCGCGATGTAGAGCATCGGCGCGGGCTCGGAGGCGTTGGCGCAGACGACGATGCTGTAGTCCATCGCCCCGTGCGAACGCAGCTTTTCCACCACGCTCGCCACCGTCGATTCCTTCTGGCCGACGGCGACGTAGATACAGATCATGTCCTTGCCCTTCTGGTTGATGATCGTGTCGAGGGCGATGGCGGTCTTGCCGGTCTGCCGGTCGCCGATGATCAGCTCGCGCTGGCCGCGGCCGATCGGCACAAGGGCGTCGATGGCCTTAATGCCGGTCTGCATCGGGACGGAGACGCTCTTGCGCTCGATGACGCCGGGCGCGCGGTTTTCCACAGGCCGGGTCTCGGTCGCGTGGATGAGGCCCTTGCCGTCCACCGGGCGGCCCAGCGCGTCGACGACGCGGCCGATCAGCGCCTCGCCCACCGGCACCTCGATGATGCGCCCGGTGCGGAAGACCTCGTCGCCCTCCTGGACGTTGTCGTAGTTGCCCAGCAGCACGACGCCGACGTTGTTCCTGTCGAGATCCATGACCATGCCGCGCAGATCGCCCTTGAAGCGGATCATTTCGCCGGCCATGACGTCCGACAGGCCGGTCACGCGGCAGATGCCGTCGGACAGTGAGCTGACGCGGCCGGTCTGGAACACGTCGACGTCCAGGCCGATCTCCGGCAGGCGCTTGAGCGCGCCGTCCACAACGTCGCCCTCGAGGCTGTCGCCCTCGGTGAAGCTGCGGCGCACGGTTTCGAGCATGTGGGAAAGCGTGCCGTCGTAGACGGTGTCCCCCACCTTGAGCTTCATGCCGCCGATCAGGGCCGGTTCGACCTGGATCTCAAGCTGCACGCTCTCGACGCCGAAGCGCTGACGCAGCAGCTCGATCACGCGGGACAGCGTCGCCTCGTCGGGCTCGCGCCCGGCGCTGAGGACGGCCTTCAGCCCGGAATCCTCCAGCAGGCGCGCCAGATCCGCGCCGGTCGGCGCGAGCTCGGCCTCCAGGCGGCGCAGGAAGCGTTCGTCCAGGGTACGCAGCTCAGCCGGATCGGCCTCCCTGCGCAGCTTTTCGGCCGCGGCTTCGGTCATAACAGTCGAAACCTCGTCGGTCAGGGCGCGGCGGGTCTCCAGCATCTGCTGTTCGACGGTGCGGCGCGTGAGATTGTCAACGTTTTCTTTTGTCTCCCGATCCTTCGCACGGCCCTCGCTGCGAAGCTCCTCCAGCTGAGCTTCCGTCTCACGGCGGATCTCCTCCGCCTGCGCTTCGCGGCGCTCGCCGCTGTGCGTCAGATCCTCGCGCAGCCTGACGGCGTTCACCCTGGCTTCCTCGGAGCGGCGCAGATCGTTCTCGATGCGCTCGCGCCGGGAGGCGATCATCTTCGCGACCATTTTGCGGCCGATCAGAAACAGCGCCCCGGCGAGGATCAGAAAGTTGATGATGCCGTATAGGATTGTCCATCCGCTCATCGCGGCACCTCCTATGCTTTACTGCTCGGTATTGCCCGCATCCAGCAGGCGGCGGGCCAGCTTTTTCGAGATCTCATCCCGCCGATGATCCAGCTCGCGCATGGTCTCGCTGTGGAGTTCTTCCGCTTCGGCGCGCGCGTCGACCACCGCCTCGGCAGCAGCAAGCTTCGCCTCGCGCATCGTCTCCAGACGGCGCTCCTCCTCGCGGCTCTTTTCAGCCAGGAGTTCTCTCCTGCCCTCCTGCAGCTGTTCCTCCCGCTCGCGCTCCAGGCCTCGCGCCTCCTCGTCGAGGGCAGCCTGAGCCGCACGCTCCTCGTTCAGCCCGGCGTCGATCCGCGCCTTCCGCTCGTCCATGAATCGAACCAGCGGGCGGTACAGAAAACGGTTGAGCAGAAAAAGCAGCGCGAGAAAGCAGAGTATCGTCCAGATCAGCTCAGAGGGATTGATGCTCAGCATAAGGCTTCTCCCGCGTTCAGATCTTGCCGACCAGCATGAAGGCGACCAGCATGCCGTAGATGGTCAGCGCCTCCATCAGCGCCAGAGCAATGACCAGCGCGCCGCGGATGCCGCCGGCAGCCTCCGGCTGACGGGCGATGGCGTCCATCGCGCGGGAGGCGGTGATGCCCTGGGCGATGGCGGTGGCGATGGCGGTGAGCGTAAGGACGAGAGCGGCGGCGATTGCGATGATTCCCTTTTCCATGGTTTGTACCTCCTGAATATAAATAGAATGGTTTTATTCTTCCTCTTCCACTGCCTCCGACACATAGATCGAAAGCAGCATTGTGAACACCAGGGCCTGCAGCAGGCAGAACAGCAGGCTCAGGACCTGCATGATCAGCGGCGCGCCGATCGGAAAGATCTCGTAGAGCTGTTCGGTCACGGTCTCCTCGCCGTACATGTTGCCGTACAGTCGAAGCGCGAGGGACATCGGACGGATGAACTGCTCGATGAGATTCAGCGGCAGCATCAGAACGCACAGATACAAGGGCTTGGCGAAGCTGACCGCATAGCGCTTCAGGCCGCGCTCGCGCACGCCGATGATATGCGTCGTAAAGAAGGCGACGACGCCGAGGCCGGCCGTGACCGACAGGCTCGCCGTCGGCTGCGCCATGCCCTTGAGGTGTCCGACGCCGGGCAGCAAACCGGAGTAGTTGCTGACGATGATGAAAATGAAAAAGGTCGCGAATATGGGGAAATACTTGCGCATATGCTTCACGCCGAGAGAATCGGCAAAGAAGCTCTGCAGCTTTTCAACCGCCATTTCCGCCAGATTCTGCAGCGGGCCTGGTACATCCTTCAGTTTTCTCGTCGCCAGATAACTGAGCAGCGTCAGCACGAGGATGATCCCCCACATGCTGACCACCGTGCTCGTCACCTGCAGCGGCCCGATGGAAAACAGGACGTTCGTGTGTTCCATCCGAAGCACCTCCTGAGACCGTTCGTGCGCTTTGTGCATCGATAGCCATAGATATTAATATTATAATCTATTTCGTTAAAAAAGTAAATCCATTCTTTTCACGCCGGGCTCTCCTGACGTGAAAAACGCAGCCCCGAAGGACTGCGTTTCAATGTGCTTTTTTTCTGCGCGGCTATTCGACCCGGTGCACTTCGTAGCTGTAACGCTCGATCGTCAGATCGTAGAAGAGTTTCTCCCCCTCCGGGGACTCCAGCACCAGCCTGGTGTGCCCGGTCTTCGTGAAGGAGGCGCGGACGAGCCAGGATTCGATCGCCTCCTCATAGGCGATCTGCACCGTTCCGTAGGACTCGTCCTCAAGATACACGCGGTAGCTGTCGTCGTACTCGATGCCGCAGGTCTCGCCGCCGCTGAGGAGAAGGCTGGTGTCGTAGCTGTGGCTGCGCTGATCCATGACGCCGTAGACCGAGGCGGCGAGGATGATCAGCACGCTGAGCGTGACGCCGACGATGCGAAGCGTTTTATTGTCGAAGATGTACAGCGGATAGATGATCATCGTCGCGGCGCAGAACAGCGAGGTCAGGAGATGATTCGGGAAGAAATGGACCGCCTCGCCGAAATACGAGAGATAGTGATAGCCGACGAAGAACAGCATCGGAACAAGGATCATCAGACTCCACCACTTGTCCTTCCTCATGTACCAGCCGACGAAGGCCATCGGGAAGGTCAGCAGCGTCCACCGGAACCAGGCCGGGTAGTATTTGAACAGCTCGAAGCCCATCTCGCTGAAGGGCACCTGCACCAGATAGACCAGCGGCTGGCTAATCAGAAAGAAAAAGAAGACCTTGAGCGCCGAGTCGAGCGGGGTCTTGCTGTTGACGATGATGATGATCGCAAACAGCACCCAGCATTCAAAGGTCGTAGTGATATCACGGAAGGAGGTATCCGCCGTAAAGGGCAGGATCGCCATCACGCCGGTATAGACGCCGCAGATCACGGCGAAGATGATCAGCTTGACCCAGGTGATGTTCAGGCCGCCGAACAGTTTTTTCATAAAATACACCTCGGAATGTTTTGTCCCTCACATTATACCCAAAATGCGGCGCATTTTCAAGCGTCGGAAATCGACTCGCGTTAAGCGGGCGTGCCGCCGCGTTTTCGGCAGGCTCAGCGTTCTCCGTCTGCGGGCTTCTGCGCCAGTACCCGCTCGACGGGCACCCAGCCGATATAGCGCGGATGATCGCCGCTGAGCGCGGTCAGGCGTTCAACTTTCAGATAATCGTCGATCCTGACCCTGTCCCAGGCATGGATCAGCCGGCCGTCGCCGAGGGAGATCCCGCAGTGCCCCCAGTTGACCGGCCCGGCCTCGCTCAGGCAGAGACAGTCGTAGAAGACGAAGGCGCCTCTCTCCGGGAGACCCTGCCGCATCTCGTCGGCATAGAGCTCGGCAGATGCTTTGGCCGAATCACCGCCGAATATCTCGATTTCGTTGCCGCGCTCCAGCGCGTCTTCGATAAAGGATAGGCACCATCCGGCGTAATCGGTATCACCCAGCCTGCTCTCCGCCCAGCGGAGCATGTTGTCGATCATGAGATTCGTTTTTTCGTTCAACATGGACTGCCTCATTTTAACGTTTTTTCCGCGACAAGAATCGTCCAGCCGCCGCGGTCGACTTCACGCGTCACGCGAAAGCCGTTCTTCAGCCAGAAATGTGTGGATTGCGGGTTATCCTTATCGATCCCAAGCTGTACGGCCCTTTTCCCCGCCGCTTTCAGAAACGACGCGGTCTCTCGGATGATCGCGCTGCCGATCTGACGGCCCTGCAGCTCTTTTCTCATCATGAAAAAGCCGATAAAGGCCATGTCCGGCTCCGGATATCCGTCGATCAGATCCATCACGGCGATCAGCATGCACTGCTGAAAAAAACCGATGTAGTATTTCTCCGACATGCCGACGCCCGGCGGCGTGATATGCAGATCACTAAGCACCTGCTCCCTTGTGGGCTCGGCTTCACAGTACCGGTAGAACTGCGTATTCTCCCGGCAAAGCGTCAGGATGGCGTCCGCATCCGAATCGTCCAGTCTGCGGATCTCGTACTGCCCGCTCAGCTTTGATAAGTCCAGCATAGTATCCCCCGCTCACTCCCGTTATTTATGACGATTATAGCATGTGCCGCCGCCGAAAACAAGAAAGCTCCTCTGCCGAAAGACAAAGGAGGCTTTTTGAAATGAATAAACGCCCGAAAGGCAAGGCGCGCGGCAGAAGCTCAGAACAGCTCGTCCAGCAGGAGAAAATATCTGATTTTTTCTGTATCCGGCGCGATCCCGAGGGCTTCAAACAGCAATTCCGCGCGGGTATCCGGATAGGCGCTCCCGCCGTAGACCCCCTCGGCGTTCCATTTCAGGCTGCGACAGCAGAGGGCGACGTCATTCCATTTGTCGCCGATCCCAGTCGCGCCGAGGTCGATCAGTCCGGAGATCCTTCCTTTGTCGATCAAAATGTTGGGCAGGCAGAGATCCCCGTGAGACAGCACAGGCTCAAAATCAGGCCTGTTGTGTTCCAGCCAGTCCAGCAGATGTTCGGGGTCTTTGAAGCCGCCGGGGCCGAAGGTCGTCGGCTCGACCCTGTCCATATCCACCATATGGTTCTCGACCCGGAACCTCGCCTCCCGGATCAGAGCGTCGAGATCCATGCTGCGCGGACAATCCGAAACGTCGACGCTCCAGAGCATCCGGATCGTTTCGGCAAGCAAGGCCGCGAGCTCCTTCGGACGCTCCAGAAAACAGGGATCGCAGGCCATCTTCCCCGGCATCCTGCTCATCAGCAGATACTGCCGCTCCGCGTCGCATTCATAACAGAGGACTCTGGGGACGGGCAATTTGTTCTCCAGCCAGCGCATGACGCTGACCGTTTCCTCGTTTTTCTTCCGATACGGCACGATTTTCAGCACGCAGTCATCGAATACCGCGATCTGCGAGCCGGAAAGCCCGGTTTCGTCCGTTTGATACGCCTTTCCGGATATCCTTTGCCGGATCGATTCCGGAACAGAGCTCAAGTCATGCGCCCGAGGCACGGCGAATCCCCCTCTCCGCAGCTTATTATTTGCTGACAATATGAGACAAGACAGATAACATCACATCAAATATACAGCAAACGAAAAACCTTGACAAGCGCCTTCTTGTCCGCCGGAAGCTAATATGGCTGCTTTAGTGTTTCATGGCGGACTCGCCCGCCTGCGGGCGGCATGTTTCCGACAAAGCTGCCTGTCGAATACGACTTAGGGCCTTAACCAAACATGAACCCCGGCCATTGGCCGGGGTTCATGTTTGGACGAGTATACTGGGTGAAAGAGCCGGTCAGTGGTCGGATTTGAGACCCGCGCCGCACATCGTAATGAGGCAGTCCGATACAGCGCCGTATTTTTCACAGTAGTGAAGATACGCCGCATAATTCGCCGCGGTGGTGTGTTCACAATAGACGCCCTTCGCCGCAAGCGCCGCGCGTGCTTCCAGGATTTTACCCTCCGGCGCGTGAACAAAACGGACTCCGTATTTCGTCACATACTCCAGGATCTCCGCGCCGCGCATGGGTCTCCCGATGGCGATGCCCTCGGCGATGGTCTCCTCCGGTATGATGTCGGCCGGCTCGGACAGGCCCTGCTCCGCCGCACGAAGCAGGGGGTCGCAGGTCTCGGTCTGGAGCGCAATGATCTGCGGCGCCTTCTCTATGCAGCCAGCCGCAAGCAGTTCTTCCAGCGCGTGCATCACACCGAGAAACAGCGTACCGTTGCCGATGGGGATCACAATGTTTTCGGGGATTCGATGGAGCTGCTCATAGACTTCATAGATATAGGTTTTTGTCCCCTCATAGAAAAAGGGGTTATAGACGTGGTTCGCGTAGTACACGCCCTCGCGTTCCGCCTTTTCCCGGCAAACGTCCGCGCAGTGTTCGCGCGAGCCGGGGACGATCGTACAAGTCGCGCCGTGAGCTCGGATCATGTCGATCTTCTTGGGGCTGGTCCCCTCCTTCACGAAAATCTCGCATTTGATCCCCGCGCGGGCACAGTATGCCGCAACGGAATTGCCCGCGTTGCCGCTGGAATCCTGCACGACGCTCTCCACGCCGATCGCTTTGCAGTGGGCGACCAGCACCGCCGCGCCGCGATCCTTAAAGGAAAGCGTCGGCATGAAATAGTCCATCTTCAGGAGGACGTTTTCATCCAGCCGAACGATGGGCGTCATTCCCTCGCCAAGCGTGATGCCGCGCCATGCATCGCCCTCAAGCGCCATAAAATTGCGATACCGGAACATGCTCCACTCATCGCGGTCGATCTCTCTGAGGTCAAACTTCGGCGGCTGAAAATCCAGCTTCCACAGCCCGCCGCAATCGCAGCGCGCCTTTCGCGTGGATACGGCTTCACGCCTCCCGCATTTCGAACAGTAGAATTCCATGATTATTCCTCCGCTTCCGCAATTGCTTCGATCTCAACCAGCACGCCATGATGCAGCGCCGCGGTGCATGTCGCCGGGGGCGCATCGTCCGCCTTTGGATGCTGTGCCGGGAGCATTCTTCATGACGCATATCGAAATCCGTTGAAATGATTGTATCATATGCTTTCATCGAAAACAATAAAAGAAATCTCTCCTTGCGTGGAAGGCAAAAGTGGTTTTGCAATAATAATCGGCGGCCTCGCCCGCCTGCGGGCGGGCCGGGTCGCGGGGAAAACGAGCCGCCGGCTCGTTTTCTAACACCGCTCCCTTCGAGTCCGCCCGGGAGTCTTTACCAAACAGAAACACCGCCCGTTGGGCGGTGTTCTGTTTGGTAAAGAGCGCCAAAAAGGATACAAAACTATAGAAAGAACGCCAAAAAAACATTCCTACGTAACCTGATAAACTTGAATTTGTCAACCTAATTCTTTTTGGTAGTAAACAAACCCCTTATCTCGTTTCACTTCACAATAACCCAGCTTTGTATAAAAAGCATTCGTTCTTACATTCCAAAGAGGTGTATCAAGTTTAATTTTCTTGATACCAAGATAGAAGGTTTCTACCATTTTCATCAAGGAAAGACCATACCCCTTCCGATAGTGAACTGGGTCTATAAATATTCTACCAATGTACAATGTTTCACCGTCTTTATCCACAAATAGGATTGCACCACCAACGATTTCTTCATCTATGACTACCTGTAGCAAATGTCCTTCATTTTTCATCTGAATGTGCCATGGAATGGAATCGTAATCAGGAGGTCCGCCTGCTTCGGAAGCACCAACATGAAAATCGCTATCAAACGCAGCCTTTGATATAGCCACGATTCTTTCGATATGTTTCAATTCTGCATTTTCTAATTTCATAAAAATTGTATCCTCGTCAAATTCCAATTTATCTATCCGAATCTGTTCCTATTATACTCAAAATGGGTGATCTCTTCAACCATGTAGAAAAAAAGAGCCCGCACATTCTCTGTTTTCAGCGGTTTTCGGGCTGAAAGAAAAACCCCTTTTGCCCCAGTAGACAAAAGAGGTTTCTTTGATGGTGGAGAGTGGCGGACTCGAACCGTCGACCTTCCGCGTGTGAGGCGGACGCTCTAACCAGCTGAGCTAACCCTCCGAAGAGCTTTTTTATATTAGCACATCCCTTTCCGCTTTGCAAGCATTAATTTCCGTTTTCCCGGAATTGCCCGCGTTGACTTTCCCCGCCGCTTCCTTTATACTGACGGCAGAAACTAAGGGGGGACGCAAAAATGGCGCAGCGTACCGTTCACTATGTATTCGGATGCCGTCTGGCCGAGGCCTGCGGCATCGAGGACGCGCCGCGCTTTCTCCTGGGAAGCCTCCTGCCCGACGCGGTGCCCGACAAGCGCGAGCGGAACGCCTCCCACTTTGCCAACCGCGGCGACGACAGGATCCGCTACTACGATTTTGACCGCTTCCGCGCGGTTTTCGCCGACCGGATGAGCGACCCGCTGTATCTCGGCTATTACATGCACCTCGTCGAGGACGATTTCTACCGGGAATTCTGCTATAAGCTCCATCATTTCTCTTTCCGGCGCGAAGAGGACGTGCGCGCCCTGCACCGCGATTACCACCTGCTCAACCAATATCTGAGGGAAAAATACGGGCTCGAAAACCGCCTGTCCCTGCCCGCGGACTTCGCCGCAGAGCCGCTCTGCAGCGCCGCGCGCTTCGACGGCGAGTGCCTGCTGCACGACTTCGCCGAGGATCTGCGCGAGCGGCCGGAGGGCGATTTCACCTTTCTCAGCCCCGCGCTGATCGACGAATTCATCACGAAGTATCTGCCGAAGGCCGAGCTTGAGCTGCGCGCCGTGCTGCGCGGCGAAAGCCTTTTCCGCGCGGCGGACTTCGCGTGGATCAGGTCGCGGAATTTCCCTTGATGATCTTCGGATCCCTCTTGACGCTTTAGCGCTTTAGTGTTACAATGTGCCCATAAACCGAAGAGCGGGAGGAGTACTCCGCATTCGTTTCCCTTCAGAGAGCCGCCGGGCGGTGCGAGGCGGCGGGAGGCGCGCGGACGAATGGACCCGCGAGGGCAAACAGAACGGGGGCAAAACCCCTCAGTATGGGCGACGGAGCCGGCGATCCGTTATCATAGGGCCGACGTGTGATGGCACGGAAAAGTGGGCGCGCAAGCGTCAAGCCGGGTGGTACCGCAGGAGCGACATGCTCTTGTCCCTGCATTTTTGCAGAGACAAGAGCTTTTTCTTTTGTCTCTGACATCTCGGAAAAAGGAGCGATCCCGATGAAAAGCAACGAAATCCCCTACAAAACCTATCTTGAAGAGAGCGAGATGCCGGACAGCTGGTACAATCTCCGCGCCGACATGAAGAACAAGCCCGCGCCGCTGCTCGATCCGGGCAGCGGTCAGCCGCTGCGCGCCGAACAGCTCGCGCCGATCTTCTGCGAGGAGCTTGTCCGGCAGGAGCTGGACGAGGAGACGGCGTATTTCCCCATTCCGGACGAGATCCGGGACTTCTACAAAATGTACCGCCCCTCTCCCCTGGTCCGTGCCTACTGCCTGGAGAAGAAGCTCCAGACCCCCGCGAAAATCTACTACAAATTCGAGGGCAACAATACCAGCGGCTCTCACAAGCTGAACTCCGCCATCGCCCAGGCCTATTACGCCAAGCAGCAGGGTCTGAAGGGCGTCACGACCGAGACCGGCGCCGGACAGTGGGGCACGGCTCTGTCGATGGCCTGCGCCTATCTGGGCCTCGACTGCAGGGTCTTCATGGTCAAGGTC
>JAFZQE010000015.1 GCA_017552325.1 Oscillospiraceae bacterium | reverse complement strand
TCCAACATAGCCGTAGGGGCGCTTCGTGAAGCGCCCCTACGGCCAGAGGGAAAGCGGTCGTTGCTCAGTCAGGCGGTCGGTTATATGAAAATGAACAGCAGCAAACAGATCCACGCTTTTTTCTCCGGCGCTCATCGTCTGGCAGCGGGGATATCATGAGCATGTAGTCCGCGGGGAGAAGGACCTGCTGGAGATCTGAGACTATATCGAGAACAATCCCGCCAAATGGGCGGAGGATCGTTATTACGCAGAATGACGCGGCGGGAACATGTTTCAAGCCCGCATCCGATCAGGATGCGGGCTTGCTGCGTAACGCGAAACTCACAAATTGTCCGGGCCCGTGTAGCGCGGCTTGCCCTCCGTCCGCTTCCCGTACTCGATCGCCTGCTTCGGGCAGAGGTTGATGCAGGCCATGCAGTGGGTGCAGTTGTTGCCCCAGACAGGCCGCCTGTCCTTCATGCTGATGTTGGCGAGCGGGCAGGACGCGGCACAGCGGCCGCAGCCGATGCAGGCATCGCTCACGCGGAAGGCCTTCGCCTTCATGAAGTCCCTGTAGTACATGCCGATGATCATCTCGGTCGAGATGTACTCCCAGGCCTTCATGCCCGGGTCGGGCAGCTCGACGCCGCCGAGGATGAAGTCCGCCAGCCCCTCGATCACGGGCATGGCTCTGCGCACGACCTCGCGGTTTTCCTCGGCCGTATGGGTCTTGAACATGGCGATGTAGTTCTGCGGCATGCAGACCTGGGCCGTGCCCAGATAGGCAAAGCCCTTCTCACTCGCGAGCCGGCGGCAGTACTCCGGGCTGCCGCCCATGCCGCCCGCGCAGGTCATGACGAAATAGGCCCGCACGTTGTTCGGGAAGGAGGACTTGCGGATAAAGTCGACGAAGGCGCGCGGCGGCGCGGAGACGTAGACCGGCGAGACGAAGACATACTTGCCGGGTTTTGTGAACGCGGCGCCCTTCCCCTCACGGGTGTACTTCACGGCGTCCACCAGCTCCTCGCCGGTCAGCGCCGCGAGCTTTTTCGCGACGAAGCGGCTGTTGCCGGTACCGGAAAAATAGATGATCATGGCGTTCCCTTCCTTACGCTTCACAGCAGAACATGTATTTCTTTAAAAACAGGGCCGTCTTTTCCTCCCCCAGGATCTTCCGGAAGGTGTCGACCGCCGGACCGCCGTTTTTCAGCAGTCCTTCTGCGTATGCGGCGTTCCGCTTCCGCTTCTCGGCGGGATCGCACGCCCCGCAGTCGGGCAGAAGAGAGAAATACCCTTCCGTGTACTCCCTCACATAGCCCGCGAAGGCGCCGCGCAGTCCTTTTCCCTTCTTGAAGTCCGAAACCGGCAGACGGAGGCTGTCGTACCAGTGCCTGCCCGGGTCATATGCGGGGAGTGTGCCATAGCTCGCCATGATCTCGCCCAGAGCGCCCATACCGGGGTGGGAGATCGTGGTGTCATACAGCTCCAACATCAGCGTATCCTTCCCCATGGCGTCCACAAGGTCACAGCTGAAGAGCGGTCCGTCCAGCCCGACGGGGGAAAAGACGGCGCTCTCCATTTTCATCAGGCCGAAAAAGGCGCGCATTTCCATCAGGCAGAGCCGGCCCGCGCCATCGGCGTCATAGACTCGGGTGTGAAAGCGCATCCCTTTGCCGGAGATCTCTTCAAATTCGCCGATGTCCAGCCTTCGGATCGGGAAGCGGGATGCGGCGCTGAGCAGCATAAAGTCGTTCATTCGCCGCTCACTTCCTGTAGCAGCTCTTGATGTACGCGGCAAAGCTCGCGTCGCCGACCACCGTGTCGGCCACCATCTCATGGGTCAGCGTCCACTTCGAGAAGCGGATGATGGCCTCCTTGCCGTTCTTCTTTTTCTTGTTGACCCAGGCCAGCACATCGAAGAGCCAGACCGGGGCGCGGCTGATGACCGGCTCCTTTTCGGCCGCGGCGAAGAACATCCGCGCGAGCTCCTCATAGCTCCAGGTCTCCTTGCCGCCGACGTCGAACATCGCGCCGTCGTCGCACATGTGCTCGACGATGAACTCCGCGAAGTCCGGCGTGTCGACGACGTTCGCGTGCACGTCCCCGCTGCCGAGCAGCGTGACCTTGCCCTTCTCGACCATGGGCATGAAGACCTTCGCGATGTCGTAGAAATAGCCGCTCGGGCGGAAGATGACCCACTTGAGGCCGCTGGCCTTGAGCTGGTTTTCAAACTTCGCCTTGGCGTCGAGCATCGGGACGCTCGGGTCACCGTCGGCCTTGAGGACCGAGACGTAGGCGAAATGCCTCACGCCGGCGCGCCGCGCCTCGTCGAGCAGGTTCATGTTGCCCTGATAGTCCACGTCGTAGCAGCTCACCTCCGCGCTCGCCTTGGTCAGACCGACGGTGGAGATCACGACGTCCGCGCCGTCGCAGACGCCGCGCAGGCTCTCGCGGTCCTGCGCGTCCGCCTTTACGGCGGTAAACTTGCCCTCGCATTCGGGGATGGGGCGGATCGTGCGGCCGAAGCCGACCGCCTCGTGGCCCGCTTTCACCAGAGCACGGATCAGATCGCTGCCCAGATGGCCGAACGCGCCCGCAACAACAACTTTCATGGGATGAAAGCACCTCCTGACAGTAGTTTCGATAGGTTTTATCTGTCATTAAGCATAGCCTGTTTCGTCCCAAAAATCAAGACGGCCGCGCAAAAAACACGCCGCTCCCCGCACGCGTCGACGCTTGACAGGGCGCGCGGGCGGTGCTATAGTTTTCTCAGCAAAGGGCCGCACGCGCGGGCCGGAAAGGAGTTTTTGAATATGACGGAGCTTGAGGTTTTCGCCGGTTAACTGAATACGGGCGCGGAGCGCGTCGGGGGCGGTATGGCCCCCTGCTTTGCCGCGCCGTCGGAAAGTGACTTTCGGA
Organism: Oscillospiraceae bacterium; assembly: GCA_017552325.1. Taxonomy (GTDB): domain Bacteria; phylum Bacillota; class Clostridia; order Oscillospirales; family Oscillospiraceae; genus Limivicinus. The sequence continues at coordinate 601 of JAFZQE010000015.1, read as the reverse complement.
TAGATGGAGACCCGCAGGAGGCAGCCATGGACGAGAGCTGCTTTGCTGCGGTATTTTTGCGCCCGTTTTCGGTTGACGGCATGGGAAAGGAGTGATGTTTCATGAGGATCTTGACTCAGACGCAGCCCCAACGAAAAAACGGAAAGGATGAATGCCTTGAATTTGAACGATTACGGTACGGTGCCGGACACGGGCGATCTGCCGGGGATCCCGGCGCGCGTCACCGCCCAGCACAAGGAGCGCTATGAGATCGTCTGCCGGCACGGGATCGCCCACGCCCGGCTGAAAGCAAAAGAATACTACGCGGGCACGGAGCTCTTTCCCACCGTGGGAGACTACGTGATGATCAGCTACAACGAGACCGGCGACAGCCTGATCACCGCGACCCTGCCGCGCCGGACCTTCTTCTCCCGGCGCGAGCCGGGGCCTGTGCCCAGGGATCAGGCGGTGGCCGCCAATTTCGACCTCGTCTTCCTCATGCAGTCCATGAACCGGGATTTCAATCCCCGGCGGCTGGAGCGCTATCTGACGCTCGCCTGGCAGTCCGGCGCGAGCCCCGCGGTGCTGCTGACCAAGGCGGATCTCGCGGAGGATCACGCGG
>JAFZQE010000014.1 GCA_017552325.1 Oscillospiraceae bacterium | reverse complement strand
TGGCGGCGCCGGTCTTCTCGTCGCCGTCCAGCTCGGCCAGCAGCTTCTCGGCGGCCCGGGAGGCCAGCACGTAGGCGGTGCCGCCGCCGGGGACGATGCCCTCGGCGACCGCGGCGCGGGTGGCGTTCAGCGCGTCCTCGATGCGGAGCTTCTTCTCCTTCATCTCGGTCTCGGTCGCGGCGCCGACCTTGATCACGGCCACGCCGCCCGAGAGCTTCGCCAGGCGCTCCTGCAGCTTCTCGCGGTCGTAGTCGGAGGTGGTGGTGTCGAGCTGGCGCTCGATCTGCATCGCGCGGGCGCGGATCTCGCGCTTGTCGCCGGCGCCGTCGACGATGACGGTGTTCTCCTTCGTGACCTTGACCTGGTGGGCCTGGCCGAGGACCTCGAGACCGGCTTCCTTCAGCTCCATGCCCAGCTCGCTGGACACGACGGTGCCGCCGGTGAGGATGGCGATATCCTGCAGCATCTCCTTGCGGCGGTCGCCGAAGCCGGGGGCCTTGACGCAGATGCAGGTGAAGGTGCCGCGCAGCTTGTTCAGCACGATCGTGGCCAGGGCCTCGCCCTCGACGTCTTCGGCGATGATGAGGAGCTTGCGGCCGGCCTTGACGATCTGCTCCAGCAGGGGCAGGATCTCCTGGATGTTGGAGATCTTCTTGTCGGTGATGAGGATCAGCGCGTCGTCGATGACGGCTTCCATCTTGTCGGGATCGGTGACCATGTAGGGGGAGAGGTAGCCGCGGTCGAACTGCATGCCCTCGACCACGTCGCTGTAGGTCTCGGCGGTCTTGGACTCCTCGATCGTGATGACGCCGTTCTGGCTGACCTTCTCCATGGCCTCGGCAATCAGGGTGCCGATGTGCTCGTCGCCGGAGGAGATGGTGCCGACGCGGGCGATGTCCTTCGAGCCGGAGACCGGCACGGACACGGCCTTGACGGCCTCGACCGCCGCTGCGGCGGCCTTCTGGATGCCCTTGCGCATCGTCATGGGGTTGGCGCCGGCGGCCAGGTTCTTCAGGCCCTCATTGATCATGGACTGTGCCAGCAGGGTGGCGGTGGTGGTGCCGTCGCCTGCCACGTCGTTGGTCTTCGTGGAAACTTCCTTGATCAGCTGGGCGCCCATGTTCTCAAAGGCGTCCTCCAGCTCGATCTCCTTGGCGATGGTCACGCCGTCGTTGGTGATCAGCGGAGAGCCGAACTTCTTGTCCAGCACGACGTTGCGGCCCTTGGGGCCGAGGGTGATGCGCACGGTGTCGGCCAGCTGGTTGACGCCGCGCTCGATCGCCTTTCTCGCTTCTTCGCCGTAAATGATTTTCTTAGCCATGGTTCATTGCCTCCTTATTCGATCACAGCCAGGATGTCGCTCTGGCGGACGATGGTGTACTCCACGTCCTCGAGCTTGATCTTGCTGCCGCTGTATTTGCCGACCAGAACGCGCTCGCCGGGCTTGACGATCATCTTGACCTCGTTGCCGTCGACCAGGCCGCCGGGGCCGACCTCGATGACCTCATAGATCTCGGGCTTCTCCTGCGCGGAAGAGGCCAGGAAAATGCCGGAAGAGGTGCGCTCTTCGGCGGCGTTCTGCTTCAGAACGACTCTGTCAGCCAGGGGTTTCAGCTTCATGTTTCTATCCTCCAATATAATGTAATAACATAAATCAGCATCGTTAGCACTCAAAACACCTGAGTGCTAACGATGCTTACTATACCACACTTTTCCGTTTTTTCAAGTCCTTCGGGTAAAAAACTGGGGAAAAGATTTTAAACTTTTTGTGACGCGCTCCGGCGGCGCTCAGAGCGCGGCCTCCGCGGGCTTTTTATCGTCGAAGAAGTGCAGCGTGGCGGGGACGATCAGCTTCATCGCGCCGGGCACCAGCTTCCAGTGGATGCGGTCGGTCACCATGCCCTCGCCGTCGACATTGACGACGTCCGGCTTGTCCAGCGCGATCTCGAGCTCCGTGCCGTGCAGGTGCGTGATGAACTTCGGCGACTCGTCCGAGCGGCCGGAGGAGAACTTGCCGATCTCGGAGGCAAGCTGCAGGAGGTTGACCTTCTTGACCACATAGACGTCCAGGTCGCCGTCGTCCGGGCGCGCGTCGAGGCTGGGGTTGAAGCCGCCGCCGTAGTAGCGCCCGTTGCAGGCGCAGACCAGGCTGTGGCTCGCGTCGGCGCTGAAGTCGCCGCAGCGGATGCGCATCTGCGTGGAAATGCCCTTGAAGACGTTGACGACGAGGCTGACCACGTAGCCGCCGGCGCCGCCGATCAGGGGGATCTTGCTGTACTTGTGCACGTCGGTGCCGACGCGCGCGTCGATGCCGACCGAGCAGATGTTGTCGCACCAGCGGCCGTTGCAGTCGATCAGGTCGATCGGGTGCTCCCAGCCGTCCAGCAGGGCCTCCAGATCGCGGAAGGCGTCCTTCTCGTCGCCGAACATCCGGCAGAAGTCGTTGCCGGTGCCGGTGGGGAAGGGGGCGGCCGCCACGTTATCCAGCAGCGCAGCGCCGTTGACGCACTCGTTGAAGGTGCCGTCGCCGCCGCAGGCGTAAACGCGCAGGTGATCGCAGATCTTCGCCTCGGCGCGGATCTTCTCCGCGGCGTCCATCGGGCCCTTCGTGACATAGATCTCATACTCGCCCTCGCGGCTGCGGAAGGCGGCCTCGACCTGCTGCCGCACGTCCTCGGTGCTGTCCCTGCCGCCGGCGACGGGATTGACGATAAACAGATGCTTCATGTTCTATTCCCCCTGAAGAGATTTAAGAGATTATTGAAAAAAGCCGACTCAAAACGAAAAGAATGAATTATCATCGTTTTTGACGGGGCTGCGCCACGGCAAAAACACCCTGAGGCGAGCGGTGCGAGCCCTCGCGCCGACCAAACGAGGCTTGTCTCTCGTAAGCCGAGAGCGATAAGCGCGAGTATCCCCATTGCGAAACGATGTTTCGCAATGGATCAAAGATACATAAAGAGATCGCATTTGATCATGCCGTTGTAGAGCTTGCGTTTTTTGTCGGCCGGGCGGCCGAAGCAGCGCTCGAACTCGGTGTGCGAGGAGAGCAGATAGAGCTGCCAGTTCTCGGTTTTGGCCCAGGCGGCGCCGAAGGCGCGGTAGAGCCGCTCGGCCTCGGCCTTCTCCATGATGCGCTCGCCATAGGGCGGGTTGGTGACGATGACGCCGCGCTCGGTCTTCCGGTCGAACTGCGCCGCGTCCGCGACCTCGAAGCGCACGCAGTCCGTAACGCCTGCGCGCCGGGCGTTTTCCTCCGCCAGCGCGATCGCCTTCGGGTCGATGTCCGAGCCGACGATGCGGTAGTCCCCGCAGTATTCCCTTGCCCGCGCCGCCTCGCGCTCACGCTCGAAGACCGCCCTGCCGATCACCGGCCAGTCCATCGCGCGGAACTCGCGGTACAGGCCGGGTGCGCGGTTTTTGGCGATGAGCGCCGCCTCGATCGGGATCGTCCCGCTGCCGCAGAAGGGGTCGCAGAAATCGTCCCGCCCGCGGTAGCGCGAGAGCGTGACCATCGCGGCGGCCATCGTCTCCTTGAGGGGCGCGGCGTTGTGCGCCGGGCGGTAGCCCCGTTTGTGCAGGCCCTCGCCGGAGGTGTCGAGGCTCAGCGAGACCTGATCCTTCATGATCGCGAACTGCACCTGATAGCAGGCCTCGGTCTCCGGGAACCACTCGAGGCCGTAGACCTTCTTCAGCCGCTCGACGATCGCCTTTTTGATGATCTTCTGGCAGTCCGAGACGGAAAACAGCTTGGAATTGAGGCTGTAGCCCTTGACGGGGAAGGCCCCGTCGCGCGGGATGATCGACTCCCAGGGCAGGGCGCGGGTGCCCTCGAACAGCTCGTCGAAGCTCAGCGCCTGGAAGCGCCCCAGCTCCAGCAGCACGCGCTCGCCGATGCGCAGATTGATGTTGGCCCGGGCCACGGCCTCCGCGCTGCCGCGGAAGTTGACCCGCCCGTTCTCGGCGCTCACGTCCTGCAGCTCCAGGCGGCGCAGCTCGTCGGCGATCGGCCCCTCCAGCCCCAGCAGGCAGGGGACGGACAGAGAATAGCTCATAATCATCACCCATTCGTCGGATACAGTCATATTACTACAGGATTTTGAACTTGTAAAGGGCGGGCGATTGACGGAAGGCGCAAAAAAACGTATAATGGGCGCGAAAACCGGAAGGGGAGGCGGAGGAAAACGGCCGTGAAGAAGAGCGTCGTTCTCAATGGCAGGCGCGTGACGTACGAGCTTGAGCGCAAGCGCGTCCGCCGCCTCAGCCTCCGCGTCCGCCCCGACGGCACGCTGGCCGTCTCCGCGCCGTATCTGACGCCGACGCTCCTGGTCGAGAGCCTGATCCTCTCGCGCGCCGACTGGATCCTCGCGCAGCTCGAGCGCCGGGAGGCGGCCGCCGAGCAGCGAGAAAACGCGGTCTTTCTCCATGGAGAGCGCCTCCCGCTCATCGTCAGGCAGGGCGGCCGCGGCGGCGCTGCGCTGAAGGACGGCGCGCTGATCCTCACGCTGAAGGATCCCGCCGACGCCGAAGAGCGGCAGCGTGTGCTGGACAATTGGCAGAAACGCCTCTGCACGGAGGAGATCACGGCCCTCTGCCGGCGGTATTACCCCGCCTTCGGGCGGCGCGGCGTGGCCTTTCCGACGCTGAGCTTCCGCCGCATGAAGACGCGCTGGGGCAGCTGCCGCCCGCAGAAGGGCGCCTTGAGCTTCAACACCCGCCTGACCGAGCTGCCGCCCGGCTGCGCGGACTACGTCGTCGTGCACGAGTTCGCGCACTTCCTGCAGGCAAACCACTCCCCTGCCTTCTACGCCGAGGTCGCGCGCGTCCTGCCGGACTGGAAGCAGCGCCGCGCGGCGCTCAAGGCCTGGGAAAAGGCCCATCCGATGGAATAGAGAACATACAGATACGAAAAACTCCCGGATTTCCGGGAGTTTTTCGCTCACAATGTTTCTGCGAAGCGCAGGAAGGCGGCCTGTCCGGCCTCGTCGCGCTTGAAGACGCCCGCGTCCTCCAGCACCTGCTGGAACACGAGGCCGACCTCGTCCCGGAGGATCTGCCGGACGTTCTGCTCGGTGAAGCGGTGGCGGATCTTCATCTCTTCGACCCAGTCTGCGTGCTTTTCCAGATCCGCGTCTGCGCGCAGATCGCGTCCCTCGAGGATCGCCCGGCTCAGCGCCTCCAGCTCGGTCTTGAGCCGGGAGGGGAGGACGGCGAGGCCCATCACCTCGATCAGGCCGATGTTCTCTTTCTTGATGTGATGGAGCTTCGCGTGAGGGTGGAAGAGCCCCAGCGGGTGCTCCTCGGTGCACAGATTGTTGCGCAGCACCAGGTCCAGCTCATAGTCCTCGCCGCGGCGGCGGGCGATCGGCGTGACGGTGTTGTGCGGCGCGCCGTCGGTCTCGGCAAAGACGGAGACGCTCTCGTCCGTATAGCCGCGCCAGGCCTCGAGGATCCGCTCGGCCAGCGCCTCCAGCCGCTCCCGGTCAGGCCCGGTGATGCGGATCACCGACATCGGCCAGCGCACGACGCCGGCGCGGACGTCCTCGAAGCTGCGGAAGCGCAGCGGCGTCTCCACCGGGGCCTTGGCCATCGCGAACTCGTAGCGCCCGCCCTGGAAATGGTCGTGGCTCAGGATCGAGCCGCCAACGATCGGCAGGTCCGCGTTGGAGCCGATGAAATAGTGCGGGAAGAGCGTGACGAAGTCAAGCAGGCGGCGGAAGCTGCCGGCGTCGACCTTCATCGGGACGTGCCGGCTGTTGAAAACGATGCAGTGCTCGTTGTAATAGACGTAGGGGGAATACTGGAAATACCACTCCGCCCCGTCCAGGCGCAGCGGAATCAGCCGCAGATTCTGCCGCGCGGGATGGTTCATCCGCCCGGCGTAGCCCTCGTTCGTTTCGCAGAGCAGGCACTGCGGGTAGCCGCTCTGGGGCGCGAGGCGGGCCGCGGCGATGGCGCGGGGATCCTTCTCCGGCTTGGAGAGGTTGATCGTGATGTCCAGCGGGCCGTAGGCGCCCTCATAGACCCACTTCTGATCCTTGCGGATGCGGTCGCGGCGGATGTAGTTCGTGTCCTGACTGAAACGGTAATACCAGCCCGTGGCGGTCTCGGGGCTGATCTCGTAAAGCGCGGCAAAGCCGGCGCGCACCTCATGCGGGAAGGGCGTCAGCGCGCCCATCAGCTTTGTGTCGAAGAGATCGCGGGCGACGGCGTTGTCGTCGATCAGACCGCGGCGGCAGGCGTCGTCGCACAGGGCCTCGAGGATGTCCTCGAGCGGCGCCTCGACATAGCCCGCGTCCTCCGCCTCGTCCAGCTGCATGATCTCCAGCAGGCGGTTGAAGGCGAAGATCCGGTCCTCCTTCAGGATCAGGCCGACGTTGACGGCGTAGTCGAGCAGCGCTTCCAGATAGACTCTCATGGCATTTCCTCCCATGCTTTTTCCCTCCAAACTTATCATATCCGCCGCGCTTTGTCAATTTTGATATGTGCTGGAAAACTGCGCATACTAAGCGCAAGGACACAAAAGCGGGGGACAGGCATGACAAACGAAGAATACCGGCGGTATACGGAGCGGCACGCGCCGCGCTCCCCGATGGGCAGGCATCTGCTCTCGGCCTTCCTGGTCGGCGGGCTGATCTGCTGCCTCGGGCAGTTTTTCCTGCGGCTCTATCTCGCCTTCGGCTTGGAGGCCGAGGAGGCCGCGACGGCGGGCTCGGTCACGCTGGTGCTGCTCGGCGCGCTGCTGACCGGCCTCGGCGTCTACGACACGATCGCCAAGCGCGCTGGCGCGGGCACGCTGGTGCCGATCACGGGCTTTGCAAACTCCGTGGTCGCCCCGGCGCTGGAGTTCAAGACCGAGGGCTTCGTCACCGGCACCGCGGTCAAGATGTTCTCGATCGCCGGGCCAGTCATCGTCTACGGGATCTCGGCCAGCGTCGTCTACGGGCTGATCCTGTGTCTGACGGGAGCATAATAAAACGGGACGGCGGAGACTCTTTTCAGAGCCTCCGCCGTCCTTTGACGAGAGGATTCAGTCGATCTTCGTGCCGCAGTAAACGCAGAACAGGGAGCCTTCCTTGGCCTCCTTGCCGCAGGCGGGGCAGCAGCGGGGCGGCGTGCCGATCTGGGTGCCGCAGCCCGGGCAGAACACGGATTGGATGGGGACCTCGGTGCCGCAGGTCGGGCACTTTTTGATGCCCTTGAGCAGCAGGACCGCCTCCTCCGATTCCTTGATTTCGTCGAGCAGCCCGCGGATCGCGGAAACGGCCTCCGGGAATTCCGGCGCTTCATCCGCCTGGTGGGCTTGATAATACTGCTTGCCGAGCTCGAAGCACTGCGCGGAGAGCTTTCTTTTTGTCTCGGCAATCAGGTTGTTGAGACGTGCAAGCTCGCTCATGTTCCTGGTCTGCTGGCTGACATTCTGGCCGGCGTCGGCCAGTTTTCCTTTCAATCCGTCAAATAATGCCATGGTCTGTTCCTCCTGTTCCGATAATATGGCATGCGGCATGCTCTGATTGCTTCTTTACCATGCGAAAAGCCGTTCAGGCCGGCTCGTAGGAGCGGCTGATCTCCTGCCCCTCGGCGTTGAACTCCACGTCCTCCATCAGCGCCGGATCGACGCGGCTGCGGCGCTTGATGACCATGCCCTCGCCCTGATTGTTGAATACATAGATGTTGTAGCCCGGGTAGAGCGGGTCCGGCTTGCGGAACATGCCGCTCTCGTTGAGGCGGCAGAACTTCGAGCGCCCCGCCGCGTCGTCCAGCAGGTCGCCGGGTCCGCTGTAGTACAGCTCGTCCTGCACGGCCCGTTTCTTGAACTCTTCCCAGTCCTCGTTTTCGATCTTGTTGACGTCGTTCGGCTGGATCATGCGGATTCTCCTTTCGCCGCCGGGGCTTACTCGTTGATGAACAGCACGCCCAGGGTCTTCGGCCCGCAGTGCGAGGAGACCGTGCAGCCGGCGCGGGTGTGGTGGATCTCCTTCACCTCGATCAGGCTGCGGATCAGCGCTTCCAGCTCGGCGACGACCGACTCGTCGACCTCGCCGGACTCGGTGATGAAGACGTGTCCGGGACGAATGGACTTGCCGGTCAGGCGCTCGGTGATGTACTGCTTATAGACCGCGTTGATGCCGCCGCGGTATTTCTTGTAGACGCCGAGCTTGCCGTCCTTCATCTCGAGGCCGGGCTTGAGGCGAAGGAGATTCGCGCCCAGCGCGGCGACGCCGGAGCAGCGCCCGCCCTTCCACATGAATTCCAGCGTGTCCAGCACGAAGCTGGTGTCGACCTTGCCGGTCAGCGAGCGCAGATGCTCGGCGATCTCGGCGGCGGCCATGCCGCGCTCGGCGCACTCCGCGCCTTCGATGCACAGAAGCCCCACGCCGGTGGAGAGCATGCGGCTGTCCACGGTGTAAACGCCCTCCAGCTCCTGCGCGGCGATGCTTGCGGCGTTGAAGGTGCCGGAGAGCTCGGCGCTGATGTCCAGATGCACGACCTCATAGCCCTCGGCGGTCAGCGCGCCGAAGAAATCCAGGAAGTCCTGCACGGAGGGGGCGGCGGTTTTCGGCAGGGTGCCGTCCGCGTGATAGCGGACGTACATGTCGTCCGGCGTGAAATCCAGGCCGTCGCGGTAGCTGTCGTCTCCCAAAAGGATCGTCAGCGGGATCGTGCGGATGCGATAGCGCTCAATCAGGTCGGGGGACAGGTCGCAGGTGCTGTCCGCGGTGATGATGACCGGCTTGTGCATGGCTTGATCAGCTCTCTTTCCGAAATCGTTCAAACACTACTATAACATAGCGCCCGATCAAATGCAACGGCAACTTGACCCGCTGCGAAAACGCTTGCTTTTTAGCCGCCGATGCCTCATAATGGGTTTAACACAATCGGATGAGGAGCGTGGATATCATGAGTCAAAATCCCTTTTTCCCGGAGGTCAAAGAGCGCTTCGGCTTTGGCTGCATGCGTCTGCCGATGCTCGGCGACGAGGTCGATATCGAACAGTTCAAGCAGATGGTCGATCTCTTCCTCGCGAACGGCTTCAACTATTTCGACACCGCCCACGGCTATATCAAGGGCAAGAGCGAAACGGCCCTGCGCGAGGCCCTGACGAGCCGCTATCCGCGCGAGAGCTACATCCTGACGAACAAGCTGAGCGGCCCCTTCTTTGAGAAGGAGGAGGATATCCTCCCGCTCTTTGAGAGCCAGCTCGCGGCCTGCGGCGTCGAGTACTTCGATTTCTTCCTGATGCATGCGCAGGGCTCGCAGAACTTCGACAAGTTCAGGGCATGCCGCGCCTACGAGACGGCCTTCGAGCTCAAGCGGCAGGGGAAGGTGCGCCATGTCGGCTTCTCCTTCCACGATACGCCCGAAATGCTCGACCGGATCCTGACGACCTATCCTGAGGTCGAGGTCGTGCAGATCCAGTTCAACTACGCCGATTATGAAGATCCCGCCGTGCAGAGCCGCGCGGTATATGAAACGGCGCGGAAGCACGGCAAGCCCGTCATCGTCATGGAGCCGGTCAAGGGCGGCCGCCTCGTCGAGCTGCCGGAGGAGGCGAAGGCCGTCTTCGACGCGCTGGGCGACAAAAGCTACGCCAGCTACGCCGTCCGCTTCGCCGAGGGCTTCGACGGGATGTTCATGGTGCTATCCGGCATGAGCACGCTCGGCCAGATGGAGGACAACCTCGCCACGATGTCGCCCTTCGTGCCGCTGAGCGAGGAAGAGCTGGACGCGGTGCGCCGGGTCAACGCCATCTTCCACGGCCGCAGGCTGATCCCCTGCACGGCCTGCCGTTACTGCGTGGATGGCTGCCCGCAGCGCATCCGGATCCCGGATCTCTTTGCCTGCTGCAACAACAAGGCCCTCTATCACGACTGGAACGCCAACTTCTACTACGAGGAAGTCTGCACCGCGAACAACGGCAGGGCTTCGGACTGCATCCGCTGCGGCCGGTGTGAGAGCGTCTGCCCCCAGCACCTGCCGATCCGCGAACTGCTGCGGGAAGTGGCCGCCGAGTTCGAGAAATAAGTCCCTGCTTTTACGGCAGAATAACGCCGCCGGTCTCGTTTTGAGACCGGCGGCGTTTCCGTCACTGGTTGGGATCGTTCACGAGCTCGTTCACGCCCGCGGCGTCGAAGAGCGCGTCAAGCTTCTCCCTCGGCGCGTTTTCCCAGGGCCACAGCGTCCCCTCCGTGCCGCCGACGTCGTCCAGCAGGGCTTCGGCGTCCTCGCCGAGCAGGCGCCCGACCGCGCCGCTGACCGAGCCCATCTGCAGCGCGTAGCCCGCGCGCTCGATCTCTTTCATCGGCGCGAGGAAATCCTCGACGGCGGCGCGGATCTGCGCCTCGTCCAGCTCGGTCTGCATCGCCCAGTCCAAAAGCCCTGCGCCGAGCTCCAGCGCGGTCAGCGAAGAGCCCGCCGTGCCGGGGCGGGAGCGCTCGCGGATCTCCTCGAGGATCGCGGTGAGCGCCGAGGCGTCGGCCGGCGCGGGCGCTTCGGCGGCGGATGCCGGCGTTTCGGCCGGCGCTTCCTCAATGGGGATCAGGGTTTCCAAAGGCGCCTTTTCCGCCTCGGGAGGCTCGGCCGCGCCGCAGCCGCAGAGGCAGACGAGGCACAGGGCCAGCATGATGACAAATATCCGTTTCATATCGCAGTTCCTTTCTGATTCAGTTCCATCCCGAGGCGCTCTTTTCCAGAAGCTTTTCCACGCGCTCACGCAGCGCCGCATGCTCCGGCAGCCGCAGCCCGGGATCGCTCTCGAGCAGGAGCTTTGCCTCCTTCTGGGCCTCCTGCAGCACGTTCATGTCCGCGCCGAGGTCGGCCACGTGCATCTCCGGCAGGCCGTGCTGCCGCGAGCCGAAGAAATCGCCGGGCCCGCGCAGCTGCAGGTCCTTCTCCGCGATCTGGAAGCCGTCGTTTGTTTTGCACATGACCTCGAGCCGCGCGCGCGTCTCCTCGCTGTCGCTGTCAGACACGAGGATGCACCAGCTCTTGTGCTTTCCGCGCCCGACGCGCCCGCGCAGCTGGTGGAGCTGGCTCAGCCCGAAGCGCTCGGCGTTCTCCACGATCATCAGCGCCGCGTTCGGCACGTCGACGCCGACCTCGATCACCGTCGTGGACACGAGGATGTCCGACTCCCCGGCGGCGAAGGCGCGCATCACGGCGTCCTTGTCCTTCGGCTTCATCCGGCCGTGCACGCAGGCCACGCGCAGCTCCGGGAACTCCTCCCGCAGCGCGGCGGCGTGCTCCTCGGCGGACTTGAGCGGCGTCGCCAGCTCCTCGTTTTCCTCCACCATCGGACAGACGACGAAGACCTGCCGTCCCTCTCCGACGAGCTTTCGGATGAAGCCGTTGAGCCGCGCCCGGTAGCTCTCGTCGACGGCGAAGGTGTCCACCTTCTGCCGCCCGGGGGGCAGCTCGTCGATGATCGACACGTCCAGATCGCCGTAGAGAATCAGCGCCAGCGTGCGCGGGATGGGCGTCGCGGACATGACGAGCACGTGCGGCCGCGTCCCCTTGCCGATCAGCGCCGCGCGCTGGCCGACGCCGAAGCGGTGCTGCTCGTCGGTGACGACGAGGCCGAGATCGCGGTATTCGACGTCCTCGCTGAAGAGCGCGTGCGTGCCGACGATCAGGTCGATCTCGCCGTTTTTGAGCGCTGCCTTGACCTCGCGCTTTTCCTTCGCGCTCATCGCGCCGGTCAGTTTTCCGATCCGCAGCCCCAGCGGCGCGAGGAAGCCGGAGAGCGTGACGAAATGCTGCTCGGCCAGGATCTCCGTCGGCGCCATGAAGGCGCTCGTATAGCCGGCGCGCTGCGTGAACCAGATCAGCGCCGCCGCGACAAGCGTTTTGCCGCTGCCGACGTCGCCCTGCACAAGTCGGCTCATCGCCCGGCCGCCGCACATGTCGGCCGCCGCCTCGGCCACGGCCCGCCGCTGCGCCCCGGTGGGCGCGAAGGGCAGCGTGCGCCAGAATTCTTCAAAATCGGCCGCGGGCAGCTTCAGCCCGTCGTCGTTGTCGCGCTTGTGCCGCAGATCGTTCAGCGCGCAGGAGAGGACGAACAGCTCTTCGAAGATCAGCCGCCGCCGCGCCAGCTCCAGCGTGCCGAAGTCGGCGGGGAAGTGGATGTTCTCGTAGGCATAGCGCGCCTGCACCAGCTTCTGCCGCTCCCGGACGGACTCGGGCAGCGCCTCGGGCAGCTGTTCGCCGCAGGCGTCCAGCCCCTGCCGCACGGCCTGGGTGATCGTGCGCTGGTTGAGCCCCGCCGTCATGCGGTAGACCGGCACGATGCGCCCGGTGACGCCCTTGCCGCTGTCCTCGTGCTCGTAGACGGGGTTGACCATGCTGCGCCGCACGCCCTTGCACTCGATGCGCCCGAAGAAGCAGACCTGGTCGCCGCGGTTCAGATTATCCTTTACATAATTTTTGTTAAAATAAGTTATGTCAACCGATCCGCTCTCGTCCACGGCGCGGAACTTCACGAGCTCCATACCGCGCCGGATGCGCATCAGCCGCGGCGTGTCGGCGACGATGGCGCGGATGCAGGCGGTCTCGCCGTCGAGGGTCTCGCCGATGAGGCGGAACTTCGTCCGGTCCTCGTAGCGGCGGGGGAAAAAGGAAACAAGGTCATAGAGAGAAAAGACGCCCAGCTTGTTCAGCGCCAGCGCCTTTTTCTCTCCTATGCCCTTGATGAAGCGAACGTCGGTATTCAGATCGGCCATGGTGATCACTCGGAAAAACTCAGGGTGTAATTCTGGTTTTCAAGGCTGAATTCCTCGATCAGCCCGCTGGTGCAGACGACCTCGTTGTTTTTGGTGACGAGGATCATCTGGAAGTCCTTGCCGTAGGTGCGCCAGTAGCGCATGGCGTTGGTCTCGCCCATGACGAAGAGGGCGGTGGACAGCGCGTCGGCCATGGCGCCGTCCTCGCAGATCACGGTGACGGAGAGCAGGGAGTTATCGCAGGGGCGGCCGGTGCGCGGGTCGATGATGTGGTGATAGGTCTTGCCGGTCTGCGGGTCGGTGAAATTGCGCTGGTAGCCGCCGCTGGTGACGACCGCGGTCTCGCCGGCGGTGAGGATGCCGAGGTAATTGTCGGGGCTGTTGGGGTCGGCGATGCCGATGCGCCATTTGCTGCCGTCCGGCTTAAGGCCCAGGGTCTGGACGTTCCCGCCGAGGGAGATGATGCCGCTGCTCACGCCGGCGTTGCGCATCGCGTCGATCACATAGGCGGCGGTGCAGCCCTTGGCGATCGCGCCGAAGGTGATCTCACAGCCGGCGGGCATGCTCAGCTCATAGCTGCCCGAGCTGGGGAAGCTGCTGAGGACGACCTGGTCGAAATGGAGAGAGGCGCGCTTGTCGGAGATCTCCGATTCGCTGGGGACATAGTAGCTGCCGTCCACGAAGCCCCAGAGCTTGACCAGCGGGTAGATCGTCAGATCCAGCGAGTTGATGCCGAGCTTGTTGCTCTGCTTGTAGACGGTCTGGGCGGTTTGGATCATGCGCGCGATCTGCCCGGGCACGGAGACGGCCGCGCCGTCCGCGCGGTTGAGGCGGTAGACGATGCTGGTCTCCTGCTCGGGGTCGAGCATGGCTTCCATGGACTTGATGACGGCCTCGCCCGCGCCGACGCCGGGCTCGGCGTTGGGGCCGTAGGCGGTCAGGTACATCACGGTGTCCATGGCGAAGACTTCTTTTTGATATTCGGCGCTCATATTGCTGCAGGCGCTGAGCGAAAACAGCAGGCCGAGGCAGAGCAGCAGGGCGAGCGGCCGGAGGAAACGGTTCTTCTTCATATCTGTATCCTCATCCTTTTTGACAGGTCGGATTCGGTCCGGGCGAGGGGGGCGAATGAATAAAAGAATCATTCGCTGCCGATCCTGTCGTCTGGCAGCGAAAACAATCGAAACCTCGATTGTTTTCGCCATCCGACGCTCATTATAGCACAGAAAAACAAAATTGAAAACAGCTATTTACTTTCCGGGTGAATTTTGTTATAATACAGCCCGCTGCGAAGCGCACCGGCGCCCCGCGGCGTCAGATCCGCGGCTGTAGCTCAGCTGGATAGAGTGCCAGACTCCGACTCTGGAGGTCGTGGGTTCGAATCCCGTCAGCCGTACCAGAAAAGCCACCCCATTCGGGGTGGCTTTTCTGGTACCCGCCTACGGCGGGCGTTGATCCGCTTTGCTCAAATTGTTGGGAGGGGAATCCCATCCCCTCCCAAACCCACCCCATGCAAGACATGGCCTGCAAATGAACCCACGACCTCCAGGTGCGAAGCACGTTCAATCCGCCGGAGGCGTTTCGCGCGACGCGCGCGAAACAGGTCGTGGGTTCGAATCCCGTCAGCCGTACCAAACAGACAGGACACCCCCAAAAGGGGTGTCCTGTCTGTTTGGTACATGGTTTTTCAAGACGGGATTCGAAGGGCGCGGGAGTGAATGACATGCCGGTGGCATGTCAGAGCCGCGCCCCGGCCCGCCCGCAGGCGGGGAATCCCGTCAGCCGTACCAGAAAAGCCACCCCATTCGGGGTGGCTTTTCTGGTACCCGCCTACGGCGGGCGTTGATCCGCTTTGCTCAAATTGTTGGGAGGGGAATCCCATCCCCTCC
>JAFZQE010000013.1 GCA_017552325.1 Oscillospiraceae bacterium | reverse complement strand
GGCGCCGCGTCCGGATATTCCCCGATGAAAGCCAGGGTCAGGTGCATGTTTTCCTCCGGTGTGAAATTGCCGCGGACGCCGCGGTCATAGAGCTCGTTCTGCGCGCAGAGCAGGGCGTCCTTCATGTCCTCCGAGAGATTGACGGCGATAAACAGTCTCATGCTGCTCCCCCCATTATGCCGGTTTTTTCCTGTTCGCTTTGATTATACCACAGCGCGGCTGTCTTGTCCGCTTTCTGTCAAAAAAGGATTGCATTCTCCGCATGCCTATGATATGCTTAAAATGGGTAGTTATATAAGGTAAATCTTTGGGCAATACGTCCAAAAAATACACAAAAATACACAACACAGGAGGAATGTCAGTATGTCTGTCAAAATCACCCGCCGCGATTTCCTGAAGGGCACCGCCGCCGGCGCGATGGGCCTTGCCGTGACCGGTCTGATCGGCAAGAACGCCCCCGCCTATGCCGAAGAGGCGCCCGCGGTCATGAGCCCTCAGGAGGCAATCGCGAGACTGAATCCCCAGGACTACGACTACCGCAGCAAGGACACCGATTTCAGCCACGTATTCTCTCCTTGGAAGCTCGGCCCCTTTGAGATCAAGCACCGCATGGTCAAATCCGCTGCAGGCTCCGACACGGGCAGGAATCCCGAAGAGTGGCTGCACTATTATGAGGACTTCGCCAAGGGCGGCGTCGACATGATCTGGATCGAGGACTTCGCCGACCTATACAACAACTTCCCCAGCACCCGCAAGCCCGCGCGCGACACGGTTCCTTTCCAGGAGCTGGCCGACAGGATCCACGCGCTCGACGGGCACCTCGGCTATCAGCTGTCCACGATGAGCTTCAACTCCAAGGACATGACGCTCGACGACGTGCACATGCTGCAGGAGGACTTCATCAACGCCGCCGTCTATCTGCAGAGCCAGGGTCTTGACGCCGTTGAGATCAACGCCGCCGGCAACAACGTCGGCCAGACCTTCTTCTCCCGCCTGCGCAACACCCGCGAGGACGAGTACGGCCCGCAGTCCTTTGAAAACCGCGCCCGCTTCGTGACGGAGATCGTCGAAGGCATCAAGGAGAAGTGCGGCAAGGACTTTGTCGTTCAGGTCCTGATGAACGTCATCGAGGAAGACGACCAGAATATGGGCGACAGCTCCCTGGCCACGACCGTCGAGGAGAGCTGCGAGTTTGCCAAGCTCCTCGAGGCCGCCGGCGCGGACAGCCTGCACCTGCGTCTCGGCCCCATCGGCCGCCACATCTGCCAGTTCGCTTCCGAGCTGTACTTCACCGGCTACGGCATTGAGGGCACCAACGGCTACGGCGCCCAGTTCGACTTCAGCCGCCACTGGCAGGGCAAGCTGGTCGCGAACCACTCCGGCTGCGGCCTGCTGCTGAACATCGTGCAGGAGGTCAAGCAGGCGGTCAGCATCCCCTGCGGCGGCGTCACTTACATGGATCCCGCGCACGCGCCCAAGATGTTCGACGACGCGATCGCCGACGGCAAGCTCGACTTCATGATGATGACCCGCTCGCTGTGCTGCGAGCCCGAGTACGTCAACAAGCTGCGCGAGGGTCGGCTGGACGAGATCGCCCCCTGCACCCGCTGCCTGCACTGCCACTTCGACTACGACGAGGAGGGCAAGACCTACGAGCACTGCCGCGTCAACGTCGCCACCCAGCGCGCCTGGCGCGAGGTCATGCCCGAGGGCCCGATCCCTCTGCCCGCCGAGGGCGAGAAGAAGGTCATGGTCGTCGGCGGCGGCCCCGGCGGTCTGGAGGCTGCCCGCATCGCGGCCGAGCGCGGCTATGACGTCACGCTGTACGAGAAGAAGGGCTTCCTCGGCGGTCTGCTCCCCTTCGCCTCCGCGATCAAGGGCCCGCATGAGAATCTGGACGACTTCCTGGCCTATCTGAAGCGCCAGCAGGAGGTCAAGGGCGTCAAGGTCGTCACCGGTCAGGAGGTCGACGCCGAATTCATCAAGGCCGAAGCCCCCGACGTGGTCATCCTCGCTGTCGGCGGCCTGCGCGACACGCTGGGCTTCGAGTCCACGCCCGGCACGACCGTCCTGAGCTTCGACGAGGCGATCAGCCTCGACCGCATCGGTCAGGAGGTCACCATCGTCGGCGGCAACTGCCAGGCGGTGGATATGGCGCAGTACCTGATCGCGCACGGCAAGCACGTCACGATCGTGTCTCCCGATCCCAAGGACAAGCTCGACAAGGGCCAGTCCTCCTGGGTCAAGACCTTCACCCTGCCGATGCTCTACTCCCGCGGCACGCGTCTGTGGCCCAATGCCTCCCTCGCTGCTGTGGGCGACGGCACCGTCACCATCAAATCCGAGACCGGGCTCGACGTGACCATCTCCTGTGACACCGTGATCGAGGCCATGGACATGCTGCCCAACAAGGCGCTGGCCGAAGCGCTGGACGGCATGGAGGTCTACTGCGTCGGCGACTGCGAGAAGCCCTGGAACATCGCGGAATCCGTCACGGCCGGCAACCTGACCGCGCGCAAGATCTGATCCCACGCGCTGCACAGGATCGAAGCAAGCTCTTAAAACACGCGAAAATCCCTGTCTGCCAAGCGCAGACAGGGATTTTTCATCTGTCGGCGCGTCCGGCTTTGCGCTTCGTCCCGCTGTTCGTCAGATCGAAGCTGATCTCCAGCAGCTCTTTGATGAGCTCGTCGTCAGCCGTACCGTCGAGCAGGATCGTGATCCAGTGGTCCTTGTTCATGTGATAGCCCGGCAGGATCCCCGGCTGCCTGCGATAGGCGTCCATCAGCAGCGGGCCGCACTTGACGTCGATGATATCCGCGATCCCCTCGCGCTCGATCCCCAGGCGCCGGTAGGGCACGCGCATGGAGACGGCGAACCATTTCCGGTTGCCGCCGTGGCGGAAAATGAAGTTCTCGTCATTCCACGGCCGCTCCGCGTCTGCGGAGTAGCGCTCCGCCGTGTAGGCGATGATCTCGTCGCGCGTCATCGGATCGCCTCCCCTCCGTTTCCGCCGTTTTTCGCATCGGCGGCCTTCAGCGCCTGTCGATCACATCCACGACCTCGCCCACGAAAACCCAGTGCGGCTGCCATTCGCCTTCCTCGTCCGGCGGGTACACCTTCGGATGAGCCTGATAGTATGCCTGGATCTCCGGCGCGAGATCCTCCTTTGCAAAGCGGTGCTGATACAGCTTGCGGCAAAGGAAGCTCAGCTCCGCCTCCTCATAGCTCACGCTTTCGCCCATGGCTGTCGGCGTGAGGCCGGATGGCGCGATCTTGTCGCCGTCCCGCCCGGAGAGCGTGCCGAGGACGCCGAGCGCCTTCTTATACTCCTCCGGGAAAAAGCTGAGGGTGAAGCTGTCGTTTGCGTC
>JAFZQE010000012.1 GCA_017552325.1 Oscillospiraceae bacterium | reverse complement strand
GGGGCCGGATTGCGGTCGAAGATGGTGACGTTGACATAGCCCATGCGGGCGAGGTAGTAGGCGCAGCTCAGGCCGGCGGGACCGGCGCCGATAATGGCGACCTTCTCCTCGTAGTCCTTGTCGATCGGACGGCGGCGGAGCAGCTCGGGCACGTAGCGCTCCTTGCTCTTGAGATCCTGCTCGGCGATGAATTTCTTGATCTCGTCGATGGCGACGGCCTTGTCAAGCTTGCCGCGCGTGCAGGCGTCCTCACAGCGGCGGTTGCAGACGTAGCCGCAGACGGAGGGGAAGGGGTTGTCCTGCTTGATGAGCTTGAGCGCATCGAGATAGCGGCCTTCCTTGGCCAGCTTGATGTAGCCCTGGATGGCGATATGCGCGGGACAGGCGGTCTTGCAGGGGGCGGTGCCGCTCTCGTGGCAGTTCTTGCGGTTGTCGGCCACATAGTTCGGGTTCCACTTGTCCTCGCCCCACTTGAGGCCGGAGGGCAGCTCTTGACGGGGATACTCGACCTCGCCGTTCTTGGTGCAGAGCTTCTGTCCGAGCTTCACGGCGCCGGCGGGGCAGACCTCGACGCACTTGCCGCAGGCCACGCATTTCTCCTTGTCGACGTGGGCGCGGTAGGCGGAGGCGGAGAGGTTCGGGGTGTTGAAGTACTGGCTCGTGCGCAGCGCGAAGCATACGCCGACGTCGCAGTTGCACAGGCCGAAGATCTTGTCCTGGCCGTCGATGTTCGTGACCTGGTGGACGTAGCCGTTCTCCTCGGCGCGCTTGCAGATCGCGAGGGCTTCCTCCTTGGTGATCGGGCGGCCCTTGCCGGTCTCGACCAGGTATTCGGCAAAGTCGCCGAGGCCGATGCAGCAGTCGTCCTGGATCTCGCCGGAGCCCTGATTGAACAGACGCCTGGCGTTGCGGCAGGAGCAGTAACCGACGGAGAGCTTGCCGTCATACTTGTCCAGCCAGTGGGAGATGTGCTCGATGGAAGCGGATTCGGTGTGCGCGGGGATCGCGGCCTCGACGGGGAGGACGTGCATGCCGATGCCGTCGCCGCCGGGAGGGATCAGATGGGTCTTGCCTTCGAGCGGGAGGAAGGTCATCTTGTCGAAGCTTTCTGCCAGCTCCGGGTACTTTTCGACCTGCGGCAGCACCATGTTGGTCATTTCGGCAATGCCGGGGACGAAAAGCTGCACGTACCACTGCTTGACGTGCTCGGGATTCTCGCGGTGGTATTCCACGATGCCGTGCATGGCCGCGTCGGTCAGAAGTTCTTCAACGCGCTCCTCGCTCTTGCCGGTCAGCTTGGCGATCTCGGCGATCGTTTTTGGCTTGCGCAGGCCCATTTTGAGCATGATCTCAGCGATCTCGTCGCTGGTGCAGCAGCGGTCCAGAATGATGTATTCGGGGTCGGTTTCGGTCAGTCTCTTGAGACCGAGCTTATAAGGGATCCGGTCGGTGATCATTTTGCCAAGGTCAAACAGAATCTCTCTTGCCATGGAAAGTCTCCTCTCTTTTATCAGCGCTTGTTTTACATACTGCCTCGATATTAAGAATAGCATAGATATCGCGCAAAGTCACGCTCTTTTTTGCAATTTGAGGAAAAAAACAGGAAATGATAAGCTGGAAATGAGCGATTATAAATTCCGTTTATAGCAGGCGCGAAATAAAAGCTGCTACCGCAGTATGGTGAAATGTGTTAAATTTTAAGTGTATCGAGCCTTTGCTTTTGGTAATATACTATATATGGAATCAGGAGGGGACTTATGAATCACGATGCCTTCGGCTTTGGCACAAAAGCCATTCATGCCGGGAATGTCAGGGATCAGCAGTACGGCGCGCTGACGACGCCGATCTATCAGAGCTCCACCTTCATGTTCGACAGCTGCGAGCAGGGCGGACGCCGCTTCGCCGGCTCGGAGAACGGCTATATCTACACCCGTCTCGGCAATCCCACGACCTCCGTTCTGGAGAACAAGGTCGCCGCGCTTGAGGGCGGCGAGGCCTGCCTGGCCACGGCCTCCGGCATGGGCGCCATTTCCTCCTGTCTCTGGACGATCGCCTCCGCGGGCAAGCACATCATCGCCGACGGCACGCTCTACGGCTGTTCCTTCGCGCTGCTCAACCACGGCATCAGCCGCTACGGCGTCGACGTCGACTTTATCGATACTTCCGACCTCGAGGCGCTGAGGGCGCATCTGCGGCCCAACACCGTCGCGGTCTATCTTGAGACGCCGGCCAACCCGAATCTCAAGATCACGGACATCGCCGCCGTCGCGAAGATCGCGCATGGGTACAACGCGGAGATCAAGGTCGTCTGCGACAATACCTTTGCTTCTCCCGCGCTGCAGAATCCGCTGTCGCTCGGCGCGGACGTCGTTGTGCACTCAGCCACGAAATATCTCAACGGCCACGGCGACGTGGTCGCGGGATTCGTCGTCGGCAAGGCCGATTTCATCACGCAGGTTCGCCTTTTTGGCCTGAAGGATATGACCGGCGCGGTGATGGATCCCTTTGCGGCCTTCCTGCTGCTGCGCGGGCTGAAGACGCTGGAGCTGCGCATGGCGCGTCACTGCGAGAACGCGGCAAAGATCGCGGGCTTTCTCGCGGCGCATCCGGCTGTGGAAAAGGTCAATTATCCCGGCCTGAAAACGCATAAGGGGCACGAGATCGCCGCCCGTCAGATGAAGGCCTTCGGCGGCATGGTGAGCTTCGAGGTGCGCGGCGGCAAGGAGGCGGGCATGAAGCTCGTTAACGCCCTGCAGCTGATCACGGTCGCCGTCTCGCTCGGCGACGCGGAAAGCCTGATCGAGCATCCGGCCTCGATGACGCATTCGACCTATTCGCCGGAGGAGCTGGCCGAGTCCGGGATCGCCCCGGGTCTGATCCGTCTCTCCGCCGGTCTGGAGAACGCGGAGGATCTGATCGCCGATCTGAGCCGGGCGCTGGATCTGATCTGAACTGAATAAAAAAATGAGGCGGGCCCTGTCCGGGCCCGCCTCGTTTTTTTCACTCGCGGCTTTCCGACGTGGTGCTTTTCAGGATCTCCACAAACTGCTTTTCTGCGGCGGAGGGGACGTGCTGGCGAAGACAAACGATTCCGAGACGCATGTCGCAGGAATCGGCCAGCGGCACGGCGATCAGATTCTCGTCGGCATAGCCCTCCGGCAGGATGCCGCTGCCGGTCGACACGCAGTCGGTATGCGCCATGATGTTGTAGATGCTGGCGCGGTCGCTGACGTAGACCATCCGGTCATAGTCGACGCCGGAGCCGGATTCCGCCTCCTCAGCGAAATACATCTGGTTCTCGGACTGCGTGAAAACGACGTGCGGATAGGGACGTAGCTGATCGAGCCGCAGGGAGCTCTCTCCGGACAGCGGATGGCCCTTTCGCATGAAAACGTGGGGCTTGAGTGTGACCAGCGGCTCGAAAACCAGGTTTTTCTCGGTCAGAGAGCGGACGATATAGCGCTCGGTCTTGTCCGACAGGAAGAGGACGCCCAGGTCGCTCTGCCCGGAGGCGACGTCGCCGATGACGGCGGCCATGTCGGTCTCCTTCAGGCTGAGCTGCAGGGAGCGCGGTGTCAGGGCGTTGAAGAAGCTGACGAAGGCCTTGGCGCAGAAGGGATAGCGCTGGGCGGAGATCGAGAGATGGACGCGATCGGTGTCATTCCGCCGCTGATAATAGCTGCTGAGCCTGCGGCTCTGTTCGACGATGGGCGAGATCTGCGCGATCAGCTCCTGCCCGTCCTCGGTCAGCGTGATGCCGCGGTTGCTGCGGCGGAAAACCGTGATCCCGAGATCCCTTTCGATCTCGTGGACGGCGCTGGAGAGAGCGGACTGCGAGACAAAGAGGTTCTGTGCCGCCTTGTTCATCGAGCCGCAGCGGTCGATCTCAAGAATATACTGCATCTGCTGAAGCGTCATTTATACCACCTCGCTGCGCTTTCAATCAGTACCCGACGACGATGCCGAGACAGATAAAGCCGATGACCAGCAGGAAATTGACCAGGAAAAGGGGAACGCTCTTTTTGATCCAGGTGAAATAGTCGACCTCGATCATGGACAGGGATATGAGCAGCACCGGGGACGTCGGAAAGAGAACGTTGGTATAGCCGTCGCCGAAGGTATAAAGCAGCACCAGCATCTGTTTGCTGAGCCCGGTGCTGACCATGGCGAGCAGTCCCATGACGAGGATCGCCTTCGCCGTCGAGGAGGAAATGAAGAACTCCAGCAGCAGAACGATCAGATAGATCACCAGCGCGACGCCGAAGATGCTGTGCCCGGCGATCAGTTCGTTGATCTGATTGACGATCGTCGGGAGGACCGCGCCGCGGTCGAAGACATACTTGATCGAGGCGGCCAGCGCGATGAACACGATCGTCGGAAGCGCGCCGAGCAGGCCGCTGAGGAAGCTTTTCAGCACCGTGCGCAGCTTCCCGCAGGCGATACAGCCGGCGACGATGCCGAAGATCAGGAAATAGGCGATCAGAACGACGACCGTGTAGTCCTGCAGCGCCTTGATCGACGAGCAGAGGATAATCAGCGCCAGGGAGACAAGAAGAAACACGCTGTAGGCGATCCTGATGCGCGCGGCGTCCTGCTCGCCGAGGGATCCGTCCTCCTGCAGCGCGTCCGCCGATTCGCGCAGGACCCGGTCACGCTCATAGGTCAGGCTGCGCTTCGGATCGGCGCCGATTTTCCGGAGATAGAGGAACAGATAGGCCAGCAGCAGCAGGAACATAACGGCAAAGATCACGATGCGGAACCAGATGTGCTCCATCGGGTTTGCGTCGATGATCTCCGAGGCGAGCATAACGGTGAATGGGTTGGTGATCGCGCCGGCAAAGCCGAAGCCGCAGGAAAGGATGCAGACGATGAAGCCCGTGAAGGAGTCGAAGCCGATCATCAGGCATAGCGCCGTGACGATGGGAAGCATCGTCAGCATCTCTTCAAAAAGCCCGAGGAAGGAGCCGAAGCAGTAAAACAGCAGCGCGATCAGCACCAGGAGCAGCTTTTTCCGCTCGCGGAAGCGCTCGGAGACAGTGCCGACCAGCGCGCGGATGCCGCCGACGTCGTTCATCACCTGAAAGGCCGCGGATATCACGAACAGGAACAGGGACAGCACGATCAGCTTGACGCCGTCCGAGGAGCCGAAGACCAGGATCGGCGCCAGCAGACCCTGCCAGATCGGGATGCCGCTCTGGTCGTCGAGGCGGCGATAGTCAAGGAAATCGGTCTCTCCGACGGCAGTCACGCCGAATTCGCCCTTCGGCACGACGTAGGTCAGGACAATGGAAAAGACCAGCAGCACGAGCAGCAGCACGGTGACTTCGATGAAGGTCTTTTTCGAAATATTGATCAGCGTTCTGCCCTTTTTCTTTTCAGGCATCGGTTTTCTCTCCTTTCGGATCAGGGGAGGTGTTTTTCTCTTCATGGAGCAGATCGACCAGCAGCGCCCAGCGGGCGACCTGCTTCGGCTGCTCCTGCGGGTAGAAATAGCAGAGCTCGTCCGCGTGGTATAGCTCGAATTCCTCGCCGCAGGAAAAAGCCAGCGCGGGCAGTCGGTCCAAAGGAATCTCGAAACTCGAGGCAGGGGAGCGGTAGGCAAAAGCCTCCGGCGTCAGCGTGCATTCTCCCTCTTCCCAGCGGACTGGGCCGCCGTTCGCGCCGTAAATCTTCGTCCTGACCGCGCAGTCCAGCCGGAAGTTCTCAAGCTCACGGCGCTCCGTTTCTTTGATCCTATCGTAATACTCCGCGATCGTTCCCGGCTCGCCGACGAAGCGATAGCTCTCGTCCAGCTCATGCCGGCTGCCGCAGGCGTGACAGATCAGCTCGTTTCTGACGCCCTCTGTCCGGTAAAGCGCGCCGCAGTCCGTGCAGCGGTAGAGGAGCGTGTCCAGGCCGAGCGCCTTGTCTTTCTGCGGATAGCGGTCGATCGGCGCTTCGGAGGCGTCGAAGCGGATGAAATCATCGATCGTCCCGTCCAGCTCGGCCGCGCTCATGTTTTTCAGTTCCTCCCGCGATATCACGCGCTCCACGCGGATGCGGACGCGGGAACGATAGCTCTTTTTCCGCCACTTCGGCGCGGCGAAATACGCGCCCTCGATCCGGGTCAGCACCAGGTCGACGTTCAGTTTTTTGTACAGCGCGCCGCCCTTTTCAACGATCGGATTGCTTCTTCCGTCCGGCGAGAGCCGCCCCTCGGGGAAGATCACGACCGGATAGCCCCTGCGGACCGTCCGAAGAAGACCGACGGCGGTGTTCATGTCGCGGGTGAAGAGCTTTTTTGAGAGGATGCCGCCGCCCTTCGCCATATGCTTCAGGATCGGGCGCGTGCAGTAGTATTCATTGACCAGATAACTGGGGCGCTTCGGATGGGCGAGCTTGCTGACGTAGTAAAAATCGTAGAACGAACCGTGATTGACCAGCATGATATAGGGCGCCTGCGCCTGCTTGAGCCGCTCGTCGTCCACCTCGATCTTCTGTCTGCCGCCGAGCCAGAGGCTGACGATCAGAAAGATCAGATCATACATCGGCGAATCGGGCGTGCCCGAGCTGCCGCTGTTCTTTTTCTTTTCGCTCATCCGATCATCACCTCATCTTATAGTCAGTATAGCATATCGATTTCGACTTGACGAGAGGGTAATCGACAGAAATTGCACAGAAAAAACGACGGTTCTTAAACCGTCGTTTTTATCAGACCTCTTCCAGCAGCTTCATGATCTGCAGCGCGTTGGCCGCAGCGCCCTTGCGGATCTGATCGCCGCAGCACCAGAGGCTCAGTCCCTTCGGCCGCGTCAGATCCTCCCGGATCCGACCGACAAGGACAAGGTCCTGCCCGCCGGCCTCGAGCGGCGTCGGCCTGCCGTTATCAGCGAGTCTGCAGCCGGGGAAGGCCGCGATCGCGCGTCGCGCCTCGTCGACGGAGACGGCCTCCTCCGTCCACAGATTGACCGAGATCGAATGCGAGCGCATGACCGGCACGCGCACGCAGGTGCAGCTGACCGTCAGCTCCGGCGCGTGCAGGATCCTTCGACCCTCGTTCTGCATTTTCATTTCCTCGTCCGTGTAGCCGCCGTCCAGCTCCCCGCCGATCATGGGGATGAGGTTCATCGCGATCGGAGCGGAGAATACCGAGGGCTTTGCCTCCTGCCCCTGGACCCAGGCGGCAAGCTGATCTTCCAGCTCGCGCAGTCCCTGCACGCCCGCGCCGGACACGGCCTGGTAAGTGCTGACGACCATCGAACGGATCGGGGAGAGTCGGTGAACGGCGGCGACGGCCATCAGCGTGATGATCGTCGAGCAGTTGGGATTGGCGATGATCCCTTCGTGCGTAAAAGCGTCCTGCCCGTTGATCTCGGGCACGACGAGCGGGACCCCGTGCTCCAGGCGAAAAGCGGAGCTGTTGTCGATATACACCGCGCCGCTCTGCTTTATCGCCGGCGCGAAGCGTCTGGACACCGGCGCGTCAGAAGCGCCGAGCACATAGTCGAGGCCCGCAAAGCTCTCCTCGTCGGCGCAGCGGACCGTGTGCATCTTCCCGCGGAAGGGGATCTTTGTCCCGGCGCTGTTCGGCCCGGCGAGCAGACGCAGCTCCTCGACCGGGATCTGATATTCCTCCAGCAGGCGCAGCATTTCGCGCCCGACGGCGCCGCTCGCGCCGAGAACGGCAAGCTTCAGTTTTCTCAAAGCGATCCCTCCTATGCGGCGCACTGGCGCCCGGTGTGATCGATCGTGTAGTCGCCGTCGAGCAGCAGCTCGGAGACAGGAACGATCGTATAGCCGTCGTTGATCAGACTCTCGATAATGCCGGGCAGCGCCTCCGGCGTATGCTCGGCCGCGTTGTGAAACAGTACGATGCTGCCGGGCCGGACGTTTTTCAGCACGCGGCTCCGGATCTCCTGCGCGGACAGGCCCTTCCAGTCCAGGCTGTCCACGTCCCACTGGATCGCCGTCATGCCCGCGTCGTGCACGGCCTGGATCACGTGGTCATCGTATTCCCCGTAGGGACAGCGGAACAGGCTGGGCGAGACGCCGGTGACGGCGGCGATCTTATCATTGCAGGCGCTCAGATCGCGGATGATCTCCTCGCTGCTGAGCTTTGAAAAATGCGCGTGGTGCATCGAGTGGCTCATGACCTCGTTCCCGGCTTCGGCGATCGCGGCGACGGATTCCGGATAGCGGTCGACCCAGTCCCCGACGACGAAAAAGGTCGCGTGCACGCCGTAGCCGTCAAGGATGTCGATCAGCGTCTGCGTGTCCTCGTTGCCCCAGGCGGCGTCGAAGGACAGCGCGACCACCTTGTCCTCGCGCCCGACGCTGTAGATCGGGAGCTTTCGCTGCGAGGCGGACACGCCGACGACCGCCGGGCTGTTGACGGCCCAGAAGATCAGCGCGATCGCCAGAACGAAGCCGAGCGCAGACAGCACGGCCCGGTGTTTTCTGAGAATGTCTCGGACTTGAATCAAGCGGATCCCTCCTTACTGTGTTAACAGTATGAGGGAAGCCCTCCCGTTCATGCAAGACGGCAGCCTTCGGGTGATTTCGGCTAAAGTCAAAAGAGCGGCGCCGGGACTGCCTGTCCCGGCGCCGCATTTTTCGATACTCAGTCTTTCTTGAGCGGGATCCAGATCGCTATGGACATTTCCTCCGAGCCTTCGGCAGGCGGAAGATAGACCTCGATATCATAATCCCCCGCCAGGGAATAGCCCTGAAGCGCCGGCAGCCACTCCGACCAGATCCTGGTGTTGGTGTCCTGCAGCGTCCCGATCGTGCACGGAAACTCCGCCCACAGGCTCCCGGGGATCACTCTCGTCTCACAGCCTTCCGGGATCTCCTCCCAGGGGAAATAGAGATCCGCGATCCAGTAGTCGAAGTTCTTTCCCTCGGTGTCGATGCAGACGCCGAAGGTCCCCATAATGGCCCGCTTCTCGCCCTGCGCCAGCCATTCGTCCCAGAACTTGGGGATCTCCTGATAACTGGTATCCATATGGAACGGTCTCTTCACGCCGACAACGGTAAACGGCGCCTTTTCAACAATACGGTAATTCAACATGGTTCCACCCTCCATTGTGATTTTGATATGCAGCGGAGCAAAGGAGCGAAGCGGCGCGCCGGGCTCACGCGCCTTCGAAGGCGCGATGCCGTGAAAACGCTGAAAGGCTTTCGCAAAGCTGTCCGGGGAGTCGTAGCCGTACTTGAGCGCGACGTCGATGACCTTCGCTTCCGTGCCGGAAAGCTCCTGCGCGGCCAAAGTCATGCGTCTGGCTCGGATGTATTCGCCGACCGTCATCCCGCACAGCGCGCCGAAGATGCGCTGATAGTAGAACGGAGACAGCGCCACGATACCGGCGATATCTTCGATCTCCAGCGTATCGGCCAGGTTCCGCTCCATGTAGTCGATCGACTGCTGAAATCCTTCCACCCAGTTTTCCACTTCGTTCACCTCACTTGCACTGCATTTGAAGTATACCGCTCAAACCCGCCGCTGTCCCGACATTCCGTGCTCACATCGGTCGGGTGTGTCGGGACAAAGGGTAATTTGTCTTGCCGTTGCGCTGTGCCTGCGGCATATATCAGCTTACCGTCCACTCGGTCCACTCGATATGGTTATATTTCATCACGTCGTCCGCGCGCTTCATGCCGAGCTTTTCATAGAACGGGACCGCGTTTTCGTTGGCGATCAGATAAACGGCGATATCCTTTTCTCCTCCGGCCAGTTCATGCGCCTGTTTCATCAATGCGCGCCCGATGCCACGTCTTTCATAGTCCCTGTCTACCCCGAGATCGGTGATATAGAGCCAGTAGCAGTAATCCGTAAGGCCGAAGAGGACTCCGACCGCCCGTTTTTCTTCATTTCTGGCCACAAGGCTGATGCTGACGTTCCGGACGAGTTTTCTGATCCTCTCCTCGAATCTTTCTTTGGGATACTGTGAGCCGAGATCCGTTCTCCTGAGAAAATCGATATACTCGTCGGCGGAAATTCTTTCTTCTTTAATTTCGATCATATTACTTGCCGCTCCTCCTTGTCATCAAAACTACAGCCTCTGCATGCCTTGGGTGGGTAGCGTGAATAAAAAAACACTATCTACGCTGTTGTCACGACCCGCCTCGTAAAGCATATCTCGTTGAACACATACACGATATCAATTGTACAAAACAAATACTTTATTTCAGTCCCAATTCAACCCGGCTTTTTTCTATTTCAACAATCAGTTTTTCTCCGACTACAATCAGTTCCTTTTTCCAAGGGTGACCGTAAAGACCGGAAGACCAATCTTTTGAAACGAAGAAATGGTAGTCTCCATTCGGATAGTATTCGGGGAAATAAACAGTGCAATCTCTCACGCTGTCATAGTATGCATATCCCAGCGGGATCCTTTCGTTTGGGTCAAAGAGAAAACAATCGTGCTGCCAGTCGAGCGCATACATCTCTTCACCGATGACATCACAGAGTATAGTATTGACGATTGCTTCCTGTCGCTCGTCCCATATCTTTTCGATCTTGTACTTTTGAAACACGTCGTCTGGCTTCAGCCATTTCTTGCGGCTGTTTACAGATGGATAAAATGAATAATCTTCATTGATCTTATCCCATATCCTGCGATACAGCTCTTTATCAGTAATAACTTGCATAACATCTCCTGTTTATATCTGCCTTGTAGTCTCTACCCGCGACGAGTGATCAATACGACTGATTCCACATGCTTCGTCCGCGGGAACATGTCCACCGCGGTCGCGGCGCGAAGCTCGTAGCCGAAGCCGTTGAAGCGCAGGATGTCGCGCGCGAGCGTGGCCGGATTGCAGGAGACGTAGACGATCCGCTCCGGCCGCATCGAGGCGACGGCGGACACGGCTTCCTCGCTCATGCCCTTGCGCGGCGGGTCGACGACGACGGCGGCGGGGGAGAGCCCGCGCTTCTGCAGCATGAGCGCCGCTTCGCCTGCGTCGGCGCAGAGGAACTCGGCGTTTTCGATCCCGTTGGCCGCGGCGTTTGCGCGCGCGTTTTCGACCGCCTCCGGAACGATCTCGGCGCCGATCACGCGACCGGCCTTGCGCGCGAGGCAGAGGCTGATCGTTCCCGCGCCGCAGTAGAGGTCGAACACAAGCTCATCCGGCCGCGGCGCGGCATACACCAGCGCGCGGCGGTACAGCTTCTCGGCCTGCGGCGGATTGATCTGAAAGAAGGCCTGCGGGGCGATCGAAAAGCGCGAGCCGCAGAGGACCTCGTTCATTTCGGCGCGTCCCCAGAGCGTGTAGAAATCGCCGGAGAGCACGGTGTTGCCGCGGCTTTTGTTGAGGTTCAGCACGATCCCCGTCAGCTCGGGCACGGCAGCACGCAGTGCCTCGACCAGCGCGGCGGTCTTCGATCCCAGGCCGCGCGCCGTGACGACGCAGGCGACGGCGTCCGCGGTCTGACGTGCCCTTCGGCAGAAGACGTGGCGGATCGTGCCGTCGCCAGTCGCCTCATCGTAGGCGGGCAGGACCTCTTTTTTCATAAAATCCACGACGGCGGCGGCAGCCCGCTCGCTCAGCTCGTCCTGGATCAGGCAGGATTCGATCGGGATCAGCTCATGGCTGCGTTCGCGGAAAAAGCCGAAGGCAGGGGAGCCGTCGCGCTCGACCACGGCGAAAATGCCCTTGTTGCGATAGCGCTCGGTCTGCTCGCTGCCGAGGATTTCCTCCGCGTGCAGCGTCTGCTTTCCGATGTGCGCCAGCGCGTCGTTGACACGGCCGAGCTTGAAGCGCAGCTCTTCTTCGTAACTCATGTGGCGCAGGTCGCAGCCGCCGCAGCGCGGATAGTAAGGGCATCGGCTCTCGCGGCGCTCCGGGGAAGGGCTGAGGAGCCTCTCGCCCCTGGCGTAGACGGCGGCGTTCGTGACCTTCAGTATGCGAATCTCCCATGCTTCGCCGACGATGGTCCCCGGTACGAAAACCGCCCGTCCCTCGACGCGGCAGACGCCGTGTCCCTCGGAGGAATAGCCCTCGATCCTTGTCTGTATGATTTGATTTTTAGTCAGTTCGATCATGAAAAAAGTATAGCATAGCGCGTGAACGATGGCAACAATGACTATATGATGGCGAAAAGCAAAATGCTTATCACCGCGCCGCATCGCGTTGCAGCAAAACAGCGCGGCTGTTTTGCAATATAATCATTATGACAGATGTTTCAATTCATAAAAAATGCCTGCGGAGAGATACTAATCCCGTCTTTGAAAAAAGGAGGGAAACAAGACGTGAAAAGAATTCTTGTTATGCTGATGATCGTCGCGCTGTGTCTGTCTTTGTGCGCCTGCGGCAGCTACAGGACGAACGAGAGCACGAAGGACTATGAGACCGAGACGACGGAACGGCCAGGCGGCACGACCGATACCGTTAAAAACAGAACGACAGGAACCGGCCGCACGGACAAGGGGACCGGAAGCGGCACGGCGGACAGGCAGACCGACATGACGCCGGACCACGAGGACGGCTATATCGAGGACGGCAGCGCCGACGACGGCGTGATCGTCGGAGATTCTGTCACACCCAGCCCCAAGGCAACGCACAGGCCGTAAAGAAAACACGCCGGTTTTCACCGGCGTGTTTTTCCTTGCAATCCAAATAACAGGGGAGTATGATGAGTCAAAAGGAGTTTTGACGATGCTGAAGGTCTACTGGGCGAACGCCGACGAACTGAATATGCCCGATCCTGCGCTGTTTTCCGACTACAGGAGAAGCAAGCTCTCGGCGATAAAGCCGGAAGAGCCGCGAAGCGCTTCTGCCTGCGCGGAAATGCTGCTGATCGAAGCGCTGCGGCGCGAGGATCCGTCGATAAGTCTGCCGCTGCGCGTTGAAACGGACGCTTTCGGCAAACCGTATCTGCCGGACAGCGGCCTCTGCTTCAACCTGTCGCATTCCGGGCCTTATGCCGCCTGCGCGATCTCCGACCGCCCGCTTGGGCTCGACATTCAAAGGCTCACAGAATGCCGTGAGGCGCTTGTGAGGCGCTTTTTCGCCCCGCGGGAGCAGGAACATATCCTGAACGCCGCGTGCCGCAGCGAGGCTTTCACGCGCCTCTGGTGCAGGAAGGAGAGCTTTCTCAAGGCGATCGGCCTCGGCCTGCGCCTGGAGCTGGATTCCTTCGACGTCTCCGGCGCGGATCCGCAGCTTTCCTATGAGGGAAAGGACTATGCCTTTCGGGAGACGCGCGTCGGCGAGCTGTTTTTTTGCGTCTGCGCTCATAAGGACGCGCTGCCGGACGGCGATTTTCCCGAGCTGATCCGGATCGGCGGATAAGCGCTACACGTCCAGCCCGACGTCGCGCATCGCCCCGCGCAGCGCCTGCAGATGCTCCTCGCTCATCGTCGTCAGCGGCTGCCGGACGATCCCGCTGTCCGTGCCAAGCAGCTTCATGGCGGCCTTGACCGGCATCGGGTTCGTCTCGATGAAGAGCGCGGAAAACAGCGCGGTGTATTTCCGGAAGAGAGCTGCGGCCGCGGGGAAATCGCCGTCCAGACAGAGCGAGCAGAGCCGTGAGATCACGCCGGGGACGATGTTGCTCGCGACAGAGATCACGCCAAGCGCGCCCATCGCCATCATCGGAACGGTGTTGTCGTCGTTGCCGCTCCAGAAGAAAAGCTCGTCTTCGCATAGGCTCCGCGCGGCGGCAAACTGGCTGAAATCGCCGGAGGCCTCCTTGACTCCATTGATGTTCGGATGCGCGGACAGCGCCTTGTAGGTCTCCGCTTTGATCCCGATCCCCGTGCGGCTTGGGACGTTGTACAGGATCATCGGGATCTCCACCCGGTCGGCCACGCAGCAGAAATGCTCGATCAGCCCCTTCTGGCTGGTCTTGTTGTAATAGGGCGTCACCATCAGGATCCCGTCGGCGCCGACAGCCTTCGCGGTCTTCGCCTTTCTCAGGGCAGAGGCCGTGTTGTTGCTGCCGACGCCGACGATCACTTTCATGCGGCCATGGCAGGCGATCGTCGTGAAGCGGATCAGCTCCTCGAACTCGTCGCCGCTGATCGTCGGGTTTTCGCCCGTCGTGCCGCAGACCACGACGGCTGCCGTTCCGTTTTCATACTGCAGGTCCAGCTGGCTGCTCAGACGCCCGTAATCGATGCCGTTTTCGGCAAAGGGCGTCACAATGGCCGTGCAGGACCCGCGAAACAGTGGTATTTTCATATCCATCCTCCCGGACTCAAACTTCGGGGCATTCTATTCCCGCTTTGCGCGGAATAGCACCTTGCTGTTGAAAAGACGGGAGCTTTTTGCTATAATACCAATGATTTACTGTTGTATCGAGGTGCCGTCATTGAACCGGACGAGAGCGAAAAACTTCATATGCTTTTTCTGCGTTCTGATCTTCCTTTTGCCGATTATGGCGCAGGCTTACGCAGCCGGGCCGGAGGACGAGCCGGAAAAGGGCCTCATCCCCGCCTCCTCGACCGAGCTGAACGAGGCTTCGTACGCGGACGGATCGCTGTACGAGCCCGTCCCCGTCGACGTTGATCTGCTGTATATCGGGCTGTCCTTCGATCAGAACGCCGTCTATGAGGCGGACTTCCGGAACGCGGAGGGAAAGGGCTTTCGGATCGGCACGCTGGACGGGGACCGCTGCTTCCACGCCTTCGCCGAATCCGCGAACCCTGTGCTGATGGTCCGCCCGGAGCGGAACATTTACGTCATGCTGGACGAGCTTTTTTCGACCCGCGAGGAGGCTGCGCAGCGCGCGCAGCGCTATTTGGGCAAGGTCGTTTCTCTCGACGGCAGCTATCGGGTCATCATCGGCCCGCTGCGCGACAGCGGAGAGGTCGCCTATACGATCGGGTGGTTTGCGCTGTCCGCCGAGGTCTGGCAGGAGGACTGCCTGGCCGTTTACGACGGAACGGGCCGTCTGATCGACCTGTACGTCGGCGCGGAGGAGCTGGCCGTCGAGCCGGTCTCCGACGGCAAAGCGCGTACGGAGTACGGCGGAGAGCTGTATTACGGCTCGTTTCTGCTCAGGCGCTGGGAGGGCGGCAGGCTGACGGTGATCAACGCCGTGGAGCTGGAGGACTATGTCAAAGGGGTGATCCCCTATGAGATGAGCTCCTCCTGGCCGATGGAGGCGCTGAAGGCGCAGGCCGTCTGCGCCCGCACCTATGCGGTCAGGCACGTCGGCGATTATGAGGAGGACTACGGCTTCGATCTGACGAACGACACTGAGAGCCAGGTCTACCGCGGCATCAACGGCGCCGACGCCGTTACCGACGCGGCCGTCGACGCGACCGAGGGACTCTTCGTGCGGTATCGGGGAGAAATCTGCGAGGTCTATTACTTTTCCTCGGACGGTGGCGCGACGGAGGACGGCGCGAACATCTTCGGCAACGATCAGCCTTATCTGGCCGGGAAGACTGACCCCTTCGAGCGCGCGAAGGAAGACGCCGTGATCAAGTGGAAGCGCTGGCGCAGCGGCGCGGAGATCGCCGAGCGGCTGCGGCAGAAGGGCTTTGAGATCGGGAAGATCGTCGCCATTGAAGCCGAGTATACCGAGCTCGGCAACGTCGCGGCGATGCGCTATACCGACGCGGACAGTGTCTGCGTGAGGCTGGAAGGGCGCGACGGCTATTCCTTCCTTGCGCTCGACAGCGCCTGTTTCCGGATCGAGCCGGACGAATACGGCTTCACCTTCACCGGCCGGGGCTGGGGGCACAACTGCGGCATGAGCCAGTGGGGCGCGCACGCCATGGCCTCCGTCTACGGATATACGGCCGACGAGATCATCCGATTCTATTTTACCGGAGCATATACAGGATGAAAAAATCTGACTTTTCTTTTGATCTGCCCGAGGAGCTGATCGCGCAGACGCCGCTGCAGCGCCGCGACGCCTCCCGGCTGATGCTGCTGGATAAAACGAGCGGCGCGATCGCGCACCGGCACTTTTACGAGCTGCCGGAGCTGCTGCGCGAGGGCGACTGTCTGATCATGAACGATTCCCGCGTGCTGCCCGCCCGCCTGCTCGGAAGCCGTCTGAGCGGCGGCAGCGTCGAGCTGGTGCTGCTGCGAGACCTCGGCGATGGACGCTGGGAGTGTCTCAGCCGCCCGGGCCGGAAAACGAAGCCGGGGACCGAGCTGCAGTTCGGCGACGGGGAGCTCCGCGCGACCGTGGAGGAAGTCGCCGAGGGCGGCAACCGGATCGTGCGCTTTCACTACGAGGGCATTTTCCTTGAAGTCCTGGAGCGCCTCGGGAAAATGCCGCTGCCCCCGTACATCAAGGAGGAGCTGCAGGACGCCGAGCGCTACCAGACGGTCTATTCCCGCGAGCTCGGCAGCGCCGCCGCGCCGACCGCTGGTCTGCACTTTACCGACGAGCTGCTGGACAGGATCCGCGCCCGCGGGATCAAAACTGGCTTCGTGACCCTGCACGTCGGGCTCGGAACCTTCCGTCCGGTCAAGGAGGACGAGATCGAGGATCACGACATGCACTCGGAGTTCTGCATGATCCCGGCGGAGACCGCGCGGCTCATCAACGAAACCAGGGCCGCAGGCGGCCGCGTGATCGCGGTCGGAACGACCTCCTGCCGCACGCTCGAGAGCTTTGCCGCCGAGGACGGCACGGTCAAAGAGAGCGCGGGCTGGACGAATATCTTCATCTATCCCGGCTATCGCTTCAAGTGCATCGACGCGCTGATCACAAACTTCCATCTGCCGGAGAGCACGCTCATCATGCTCGTGTCTGCGCTGGCCGGGCGGGAGCATGTGCTGAACGCCTACCGGACGGCGGTCGAAGAGCGTTACCGCTTCTTCTCGTTCGGTGACGCGATGTTCATCGAATAGGGGAGGAGGACGCCATGTTTCAGTTGATCACACAGGAGGGACGCGCGCGCCGCGGCTCCTTTGAAACGCCGCACGGAACGGTTCAGACGCCGGTGTTCATGAACGTCGGCACGCAGGGCGCGATCAAGGGCGCGCTGTCCGCGCGGGATCTGAAGGATATCGGCTGCCAGGTCGAGCTCTCGAACACCTATCATCTTCACGTCCGACCCGGAGACGAACTGATTAAGGAAATGGGCGGTTTGCACCGCTTTATGACCTGGGACGGACCGATCCTAACCGACAGCGGCGGCTTTCAGATCTTTTCGCTGGCGTCGCTGCGAAAGATCAAGGAGGAGGGCGTGAGGTTCAACTCCCACGTGGACGGCCGCCACATCTTCATGGGGCCCGAGGAGAGCATGCGCATCCAGTCCAATCTCGGCTCCGATATCGCGATGGCCTTCGACGAGTGCGTCAAGATCCCCTCGCCGAGGGACTACGTGCAGAAGTCCTGCGACCGGACCGTACGCTGGCTCGAGCGCTGCAAAAAAGCGCTGGCCGAATACAACGCCGAGGAAAACGCCGTCAATCCGGGGCAGATGCTCTTCGGCATCAACCAGGGCGCCGTGTATCACGACATCCGCATTTCCCACATGAAGCAGATCGCGGAGCTCGACCTGCCGGGCTATGCGATCGGCGGACTCGCGGTGGGCGAGACGCATCAGGAGATGTACGACACGATCGAGGCGGTCGAGGAACATATGCCGAAGGATCGGCCGCGCTATCTGATGGGCGTCGGCACGCCGGGCAACATCATCGAGAGCGTCGCGCGAGGCGTGGACTTCTTCGACTGCGTGATGCCGGCCAGAAACGGCAGACACGGGCATCTGTTCACCTGGGGCGGGATCATCAACATCAAGAACGAAAAGTACGCGAAGGACGGCCAGCCCATCGATCCCAAATGCGGCTGTCCCGTCTGCCGCCGCTTTACCCGCGCCTATGTCCGGCACCTGTTCAAGGCCGAGGAAATGCTGGCCCTGCGCCTGGCTGTGACGCACAACCTGTATTTCTACAACGAGCTTACCCGCCGCATCCGCGCAAGCCTCGAGGAAGGACGCTTCGCGGCCTTTCGCGCCGAGTTTTCAGAAATCCTGGACAAACGCGTTTAAGCATCTTGCAAAATCGGGTCTGTCCATGTATAATAAGCGCATATCACACAGGGAGGTAATCCGATCATGTTTCTGTTTTTATCCGGTACGACCACTGATGCTGCCGCCGGCGGCAGCATGCTCACGCTTGTAGTTCCGCTGCTTCTGATGTTCGGCCTGATGTATCTGCTGATCATCCGTCCGGAGAACAAGAAGAAGAAAAAAGCGGAGCAGATGCGCAACGAGCTCTCTCTCGGCGACGAGATCACTACGATCGGCGGCATCACCGGCAAGATCGTTCAGATAACGGAAGAGACCATCACCTTCGAGACCGGCGAGGATCGCGTCCGCATCCAGGTCAAGAAATGGGCGATCTCCACGACCGCGAAAATGGAGGCCGAGGAGGCCGCTGCCGGCCGCCGCAAATAAGGCCGAAACTTTGTCCGCATGAAAATCATCCCCCTTCAGTAAGATGTAGTACATCTGGCTGAAGGGGGTGTTTTTTTGATCGGAAAAGGAAAGAAAAGCGCCGGAGGCGTCGTGGTCGCCGTGCTCGCATGGCTGATCGCGGCGGCCGTGTGTCTGCTGCTCGGCGCTGTCGTTGTTTCAAAGTCGGGCCTGCGGCAGGGGAGTCTGCCCTGGCTCTCCGCCGCGGCGGTATTTCTGTCGTCCGCCGCCGCGGCCTGCTGTTATGCCCGCGGAGGCAGGGAAGGGAAGCGGGGGAAATACGGATCGGTCGTCGGTCCGGTCTGTGCGGTCGTCCTGCTCATGGCAGGCTTTCTGATCGACAGCGAAAAAATGACGCTGGCGGGTCTGGCGAGGACCGTATTCTCCGCCGTGATCGGAGGTATGGCCGGCGCGGCGATCCCCGCCGGGCTTCATCGTCCCGCGCGGGGAAGGAAATTCAGCGTGAGGAGCAGGGTTAGCTGAGAGACGTTTATTCTATATCTTGTAGACGCTGTTCAGGCGAATACAAGCCCTAGAATATGACAACCAAATTATTGTAACTGATTTGATAATAATGAAAAATTTTTTAAGAAAATTAAAAAAATGCTTGATAATTTGCTCAG
The DNA here is from genome assembly GCA_017552325.1 of Oscillospiraceae bacterium. Classification (GTDB taxonomy): domain Bacteria; phylum Bacillota; class Clostridia; order Oscillospirales; family Oscillospiraceae; genus Limivicinus. The sequence continues at coordinate 105,008 of JAFZQE010000012.1, read as the reverse complement.
AATGTAATATATTGTTACTGGGCTGTTGTTATGTTAATCGTTTTCTTACGCAATTCGGTAACATAAAATGACAGAAAGAAACAACGCCTCAGCAGGGAAAAACGCTGGCGAGGAGTTCGGCGTTTTTGTTTTTCTCCCTTTTCTGCTTTCGTTTCTTGTGTGCAGGTTTACGGGTCTCATTGCGAATGATCATCTTCCGGTTTGCATGATCGCCGCGCTTGTGCTGATGCTGCTCTCCGCGTCTTCGCTGTACGGGCCGGTCTGCCTGCTTCTGTCCTTTGCCCTTCTGGGAGGCTGCGCCTCTGCCGTCATGCCCGGTTTATCCTTCCGGCTTCTGAGCGAATGGCGCGCCCGGAATTCCGTTCTGTTCTTTCTTCCTCTGTTTATCGGATCGTTCTGTGCGGCATGGCCCGGATTCTGTGCATCGAAGATGCTGCGAGCGCCCGGCGCGGCCTTCGCTTCGAGACGGATCAGAGGCTGTCTGAAGATCACGGCGTTTCAGACCGTGATCCTGTCGGCCGGCTTTGCCGCGACGTTTATTGTATTTCAATTCCTGAACTGAAAGGTGGTGATCCGCGGATGCTTGACAAGGAGTGCATCGATCTCTTCGAGTCTTTTCTGACCAATGAGAAGAAGGCTTCGGCGAACACGCTCAGCTCCTATATGCGCGATATCCGCCAGTTTGCGGACTATCAGCAGTCCACGATCGGATCGACCATCATCGACGCGACGGAGGAGGATCTGGCCGAGTACATCGAACATCTGCGGGAGGCCGGAAAATCTGTTTCCACCGTATCCAGAAATATTGCCTCGCTGAAGAACCTCTATTCCTATCTGACGATCAACCGCTTCATCGCAAAAAACCCGTCGACCAAGCTGGTCCCGGAGAAGAGCACGCAGAAGCTGCCGCAGATCCTCAGCAGCAAGGAAGTGGATCTGCTGCTCGCGCAGCCGGAGTGCATCGACGCCAAGGGCTACCGCGACCGCGCGATGCTGGAGCTGCTGTACGCGACCGGTATCCGTGTGACGGAGCTGATCGACCTCAATATCGCCGACGTGAACATGGCCGAGGGCGTGATCCGCTGCCACAGCAGGGAAAAGGAACGCTTCATTCCGATGTATCCGAAAGCGGTCAAGGCGCTGAGTGATTATCTGGAGCTGGTCCGGCCGCAGATGATCGCGATGCCGGACGAGGAGGCGCTCTTCGTCAACGTCAGCGGCGAGCGGATGTCCCGCCAGGGCTTCTGGAAGCTGATCAAGCACTATCAGAAAAAGGCGAAGATCGAAAAAGAGATCACCCCGCACACCCTGCGTCATTCCTTCGCGGCCCATCTGCTGGAAAACGGCGCCGACATCCACGCGATCCAGGAAATGCTCGGCCACGCCGATATCTCCTCCACGCAGGTCTATTCCCAGCTTGTGAAGAAGCAGCTGAAGGACATGTACATCAAGGCCCATCCGCGGGCATAAATGAGATACTACGGAAAAAGCAGGCATGGCCTGCTTTTTCTTTTTTTGTTGAACTTATGCGGTCCTTATGGTAGAATGACGGCAGGATGTGAGATTATGCGAATTTTAGGCATCGATCCCGGGATCGCAACGGTCGGCTTCGGCGTGCTGGAGGCGGAGAAAAGCCAGTTCCGGTTGCTGCAGTGCGGCGTGATCACCACGCCCGCGCACACCCCGCTCTCGAGCAGGCTGGATCAGCTGTATCAGGATATGAAGCAGCTGCTGGACGCCTTTCAGCCGGATGCGGTCTCCGTGGAGGAGCTGTTTTTCAACACCAATATCACGACCGGCATCGCCGTCGCGCACGGGCGCGGGGTGATACTGCTGGCCTGTCAGCAGGCGGGCGTCAGGATCTACGAGTACACGCCGCTGCAGGTCAAGCAGGCCGTCGTCGGCTATGGTAGGGCCGAGAAAAAGCAGGTCATGGACATGGTCAAACGCCTGTGCGGCCTCAAATCCGCGCCGAAGCCGGACGACGCGGCCGACGCGGTCGCGCTGGCTCTGTGCCACGCCAGAAGCTCGACGTCATTACTCAACAGGGGGGAGCGGGAAGCATGTTCCACCATATAGAAGGTATCGTCTCCGAAATCGGGCCGAACCTGGCCGTGATCGACTGCGGCGGCATCGGTTTTGCCCTGAACACGACCTTCAACACCCTCAGCCGCATCAAGGTCGGCGAGAAGGCAAAGCTCTTCGTCGCCGAGGCGGTGAAGGAAGACGCCTTTGATCTCTACGGCTTTTCCACAAAGAGCGAGCGCCGCTGCTTCGAAATGCTGACCGCCGTCTCCGGCATCGGGCCGAAGGCAGCGTTGTCCATCCTCTCGGCCAACACGCCGGAGGGCCTCGCGCTGGCGGTCATGAACAACAACGAAAAGGCGCTGACTGTCGCGCCCGGTATCGGCAAGAAGATCGCCCAGCGCGTGATCCTCGAGCTGAAGGACAAGATCGGGCAGGAGACGACGGAGGCCGTGATCCAGATGCCCGCCGCCGTTCAGACCGGCGAGAGCGGCGCGGTCAATGACGCGGTCACCGCGCTTTCCGTCCTCGGCTACAGCAGCAGCGAGATCGCGCCGCTGCTCAAAAAGCTCGATCTGAACGGGATGACGACCGAGCAGATCATCAAGGCCGTACTGAAGTCCATGGTGAAGTAACAGGAGAACAAGATGAGCATCAGTTTTTCCACCGAAGACAACGACGAGATCATCACCACGACGTCCAGCATCCCCGAGGACGGCAACGAGGGATCTCTGCGCCCGAGAACCCTGCGCGAGTATATCGGGCAGAAAAAGGCGAAGGACAATCTGGAGGTCTTCATCTACGCGGCCAAGATGCGCCGTGAGCCGCTGGATCACGTCCTGCTTCACGGCCCTCCGGGACTCGGCAAGACGACGCTAGCCGCCGTAATCGCCAACGAGATGGGCGTCAACATGCGCATCACCTCCGGCCCCGCGATCGAGAAGCCGGGCGATCTGGTCGCGATGCTGACCAATCTGAACGAAGGGGACATCCTCTTCGTCGACGAGATCCACCGCCTGAACCGCGCCTATGAGGAGATCCTATATCCCGCGATGGAGGACTTCGCCATCGACATCATCATCGGCAAGGGCCCCTCGGCCAACTCCATCCATCTGGATCTGCCGCATTTCACGCTGATCGGCGCGACGACCCGCTCCGGCCAGCTCACCGCGCCGCTGCGCGACCGCTTCGGCGTGATGCTGCGCCTGGAGCTGTATTCGGCGGAGGAGCTGCAGCAGATCGTCGAGCGCTCGGCCGGGATCCTCGGCGTGCGCATCGAGAAGGAGGGCGCCTATGAGATCGCGTCGCGCTCACGCGGCACGCCGCGTATCGCCAACCGTCTGCTGCGCCGCGTGCGCGACTATGCCATGGTGCGGGCCAACGGCGTGATTACCAGGGAGATCGCCAATCAGGCGCTGCTGAATCTCGAGGTGGACCAGCTCGGCCTCGACGCTCTCGACCGCCGGATGCTGCGCAGCATCATCGAGTTTTACGGCGGCGGCCCTGTCGGCCTGGACACCCTGGCCGCGACGATCAACGAGGAGGCCGTCACGCTTGAGGACATGTACGAGCCCTATCTGCTGCAGCAGGGCTTCCTGACGCGCACGCCGCGCGGCCGCTGTGTGACCCGCAAGGCCTATGATCACCTCGGCATTGAGTACATGGGCCAGCAGCAACTGGATATCTGACGGCAGGTAAAAGTTTGAAAATACATATTGACTTTATTTTTTCTTGCGTTATAATGAATTTTGCAGATTTCGTAAGCATCTTTGAGTGAATATGGTAGATTACGCAGAATACAGCGATTTAGAACTGCAGAAGCTGGCTTCGGAGGGAAAGCAGGAGGCTGAGGAAGCGCTCGTCAAGCGCTATCTTCCCCTGGTCGAAGCCTGCGCAAGGCCGATGAAGCTTTTCGGCGGAGACGTAAAAGATCTCTCGCAGGAGGGCGTTTTCGGGCTGATTTCCGCGGTTCGCAGCTTTGACCCGACCAACGGCGCTTCCTTCCGCACCTATGCGGAGCACTGCATTCGCATGCGCTTACTGTCTGCCGTTAAATCCGCATCCCGACTAAAGCATTTCCCGCTCAACGACAGCGTGTCTCTCGAGCAGCTCTCAGAAGAATCCGATCCCCGTTTGTCGGCTGTTTTGGAATCCTTCCATCGCGACCCCGAGGATATGGTTTTAGCCAGAGAGAAAAAGGAAGAACTTTATAAAGCCTTGTCCGACTGCCTGTCCGGATACGAAAAAAGGGTCTTTGACCTCTTTCTCGAAGGACGCAGTTATCATCAGATCGGGTCCATGCTTGGGAAGAGCCCCAAGTCCGTGGACAACGCCGTGCAGCGGATCAGGCGAAAGCTGGCGCGGAACCTTCATCTTGGCGACATCAGCGAAAGCTGATCGCAAATACAGCCGAAACGGCAAAAGCAAAAAAGAGAGGATTCGAAATGTACCAAGACAAGACCTTAGTTTGCAAAGAGTGCGGCAATGAGTTCGTTTTCAGTGCCGGCGAGCAGGAATTCTACGCGGAGCGCGGCTTCCAGAACGAGCCCCAGCGCTGCAAGGCCTGCCGTGACGCGCGCAAGAACGCCACTCGCGGTCCCCGTGAGTTCTTCACCGCTACCTGCGCTGCCTGCGGCGGCGAGGCGAAGGTTCCCTTCGAGCCCAAGTCCGACCGTCCCGTGTACTGCAGCGAGTGCTTTGCAAGAATGAAGGCTGCTCAGGCCTGAGTTGTCTGACTAAGGGATAGGGACGCCATCGTGTCCCTATCCCTTTTTATTTTTTGGAGGTTATGACATGGAAATCACCAGAGATACGCTGATCGGCGATATTGTCGTCAACTGCCCGGAGGCGATGCCCGCTTTCCAGGCGATCGGCATGCACTGCATGGGCTGCGCGATGGCCAGCGGGGAGACCGTGGAGGAAGCCTGCGCCGTCCACGGGATCGACCCTGACGAGTTCATCGAGGGTCTGATCGACTACCTCGAAAACCTGTGACCGAAGTCAACGGAGACTGATCATGGACGCGCGCTTGGATGCGATATACCGGCTGATCCGCCCCGGACGCGGCGTGATCGACGTCGGGACGGATCATGCTGCCCTGCCTGTCCGCCTTGCCCTTGAGGGTTATCCCGGGCGTATCTTTGCCTCCGATCTGCGCGTGGGGCCGCTGGCCGCCGCGAAAAGGACGGCGGCGCAGGCCGGGGTGTCGGAGCGGATCGATTTTCTGCTGGCGGACGGCCTTGCGCTCTGCGAGCCCTCGTCGGTGGACACGATCGTGATCGCCGGCATGGGCGGGGATACGATCTGCGGCATCCTCGACCGCGCGGAATGGTGCATGAGCCCCGCATACCGTCTGATCCTGCAGCCGATGACAAAGGCGGAGGTCCTGCGCTACTGGCTGTCGAACAACGGCTTCGCGATCGGGGACGAGGCCCTGGCCGAGGACGCGGGGACGGTCTATCAGATCATCGTTGCCGTTTTTTGCGGCGTCAACGAAAAGCTGAGCGACGCTGAGCTCTTTCTCGGCAAGGCCGGGCTGGCCGATCCCGCGCTGTACCGGCGGATCGTCGGAGAGGAGCTCAGCCGGATCGAACGCCGGCTGGAGGGTCTGCGCGCGGCGAAGGACGTGGATCCGGGTCTGATCCGCGAGCTGGAGCGCAGGCGGACGGAGCTGAACGCCTTGAGGAGGGAAGAAAATGACGACTGTCCGTGACGTTTTTACCGAGCTGTGCGCGATGGCGCCGCTCTCCCTGCAGATGGATTTCGACAATTCAGGCTTCCTGCTCGGCTACGCCGGTCAGGAGCTCCGCTGCGTGCTTCTGGCGCTGGACGTGACCGACGAGGTGGTCGAAGAAGCGCTGCGCCGGAAGGCCGGCCTGATCGTCTCACACCATCCGCTGATCTTTCAGCCGCTGAAGGCCGTGACCGACGAGAGCCCGGAAGGGAAGCGTATGCTGAAGCTGATCGAGAACCGGATCGCCGTGATCTCGATGCACACCAATCTCGACATAGCCGAAGGCGGCGTCAACGACGTTCTGATGAAGGCCCTCGGCGCGAGTACCGAGGGCGTCCTGGACGAGGACGGCTGCGGCCGTATCGGCGTGCTCGACGCAAGGATCCCGCTCGACAGCTTCCTGCGGCGCTGCCGGGAATCTCTCGGCTGCAGAGGGCTTCGTTATGTGGACGCCGGCCGCCCGGTGTACCGCATCGCTGCGATGGGCGGCTCCGGCGCGAGCAGCCTTGAGCGCGCCGCGGCCCTCGGCTGCGACACCTACGTCACGTCGGACGTGAAATATCATCAGTTCCAGCGCGCGCTCGAGCTGAACGTCAACCTGATCGACGCCGATCACTTTTCCACAGAGGATCCGGTCGTTTCCGCAGTGGCCGAAAGGCTGCGCAGGGCGTTTCCCGAGGTCTCGTTCATCGTTTCCGAGGTCCATCGTCCCGTCATCCGCTTCGCCTGACGCAAACTCATACTTTGCCTCCGCTGCTCATAGACTCGTACCAACGAGTTTGTAGAAGCGGAGGCTTTATTTATGAGCGAAAACCAACTCTATCGGGATCTGGCCGAGCGAACCGGCGGCTCCTTTTTTCTCGGCGTCGTCGGGCCGGTCAGGACCGGGAAATCGAGCTTTATCAAGCGTTTCATGGAAGCGCTGGTCATCCCGAACATGGAGGATCCCTATGCGCGGGAGCGCGCGGTCGACGAGCTGCCGCAGAGCGCGTCAGGGCTGACGATCATGACGGCCGAGCCGAAATTCGTCCCGGAGGAGGCCGCGGAGATCCGCCTGTCGGAGGACGTCCGCCTGTCCGTCCGGCTGATCGACTGCGTCGGCTATATGGTCGACGGCGCGGCCGGTCAGTTTGAGGGCGGTGCCGAGCGGATGGTCACGACGCCCTGGTTTGACCGAGAGGTGACGATGACGGAAGCGGCCGAGACGGGCACCGAAAAGGTGATCCGCGACCACTCCAGCATCGGGATCGTCGTGACGACGGACGGCAGCTTCGGCGATCTGCCGAGAGAGCGTTTCGTCGAGCCCGAGGAACGGGTGATCCGCGAGCTGCAGGCGATCAGCAAGCCATTTGCCGTGCTTCTCAACAGCGCTCGGCCCGACTCGGACGAGACCGCGGCGCTGGCGGAGGCCATCTCCGAAAAATACGGCGTGCGCTGCCTGCGCGTGAATTGCCTCGCCATGAGCGAGGACGATATCGCCGCGATCCTGAGCTCCGTTCTCGAGGAGTTCCCGCTCAAGGCGGTGAAATTCTTCCTGCCGGACTGGCTGGATGCTCTGCCGGAGGACAACGAGCTCAGACAGGAGCTGCTTGGGCTCATCCGGGACGTTTCGAAGAACTGCGGCAGGATCAAGGATCTCGGCGGCATGATCCGCTCGCTCGAAGAGTCCGACCCGGTCGGAAAGGTTCAGTGCCGCGAACGGGACATGGGCTGCGGCTCCGTTTCTCTTGCGGTCGAGATGCCGCGTTCGCTCTATTATCAGACACTGAGCAGGGAGACCGGCCTGCCGATCGCAAACGACGCCGATCTCATCTCCATACTGTCCTCGATGGCGGCCGACAGGCAGAGCTGCGGGATGCTGCGCGAGGCGCTCAATTCGGTCCGTGAGACCGGATACGGCGTCGTATATCCCGTGATCGGCGAGATGCAGCTGGAGGAGCCGCAGATCGTGCGGCAGAACGGGAAATACAGCGTGCGGCTCCGGGCCAGCGCGCCGGCGATCCATCTGATGCGCACCGAGGTGGAGACCGAGGTCCGCCCGGCCGTCGGCGGAGAGGGCGCTTCGGAGGAGATCATCAATTTCCTGCTGCAGGGCTTTGACGGAGACCTCAACCGTCTCTGGGAATCTAACATCTTCGGAAAACCGCTGCATGAACTCGCGGAAGAGGGACTGAGGGAGAAGATCGACAAGCTCCCGGAGGGCGCGCGGCGAAAGCTTAAGGACATCCTGCAGCGCATGATCAACGAAAGCTGCAGCGGGCTGATCTGCATCATGCTTTGAATTGACTTGCGGCGGCGGAACAAGTATAATGAAAAAAGAGCGGAAAGGCCTTTACGCGAGCATCCTGTTTATCGCGCTGCTGGTCGGCTGCGTGCTGATCTCCGTGCTGTTCCTCCTGCAGGGCCGGAGCAGCGTCGACAGCGCGGCGGAGCCGAGCCTGAGCACCCTTGTGATCGACCCGGGGCACGGCGGGATCGACGGCGGCGCGGTCTCCGACGACGGGACGAGGGAGAGCGATCTGAATCTCGCGATCGCGCTGAAGCTGCGCCTGCTTGCGGAGCTCGTCGGTCAACCGGTCGTGATGACGCGCAGCGACGATCAGAACCGGGAGTCCTATGCCGACTACAGCGAGCATGAGGACCTGGTTCGAAGAACGGAGCTGATCAACCGAACGCCCGGCGCGGTGCTGATCAGCATCCATCAGAACGATTTCCCGACCGGTCAGCCCAGCGGCTCGCAGGTCTTCTACGCCGCAACGCCCGGCAGCGAGGAGCTCGGAAAGCGCTGCCACGGGAATCTGATTTCCATCCTGGATCCGACGAACCGACGGGTGGCGGCCCCGGCGCCGAGGGCCCTGTATATCACATCCCACGTGAGCTGCCCGGCGATCCTGGCCGAATGCGGCTTCATGTCCAACAATTTCGACGTGCAGAAGCTCTGCCGGAGGGACTATCAGGTCTCGCTGGCGCTGATCCTGACCGGATCGCTGCTGCAGTATTTCAACGAATACGACAGAATCTAAATGCTTGGAGAGAGAACGATGGCAAACAGACAGAAAACCGTCTACTGCTGCAGCGAATGCGGCGAGGAGACCTCCAACTGGGCAGGCAAGTGCCCCAGCTGCGGCAGCTGGAACACCCTGGTCGAACTGAAGCTCGACGCTCCGTCCGCGGGGCGCGGCGGGAAAAAGCTCCCGGCTCCCGTGAAGCCGAAGAAGGTCAGCGAGCTGGATATGAGCGCGGAGATCCGCTTCGGCACCGGGATCGGCGAGCTGGACCGCGTCCTGGGCGGCGGCGCCGTGATCGGTTCGCTGGTGCTGGTCGGCGGCGCGCCGGGCATCGGCAAATCGACGCTGCTGCTGCAGATGTGCGGCAGCCAGGAGCTCGGCTGCCGGATCCTCTACGTCAGCGGCGAGGAGAGCGAGCGGCAGCTCAAGCTGCGCTGTATGCGCCTCGGCATCGACAGCGAAGATCTCTACGTGCTCGCTGAGACGGACTTGGATAAGATCCTCTCCGGGATCGACGCGCTCAAACCCGAGCTCGTGATCATCGACTCTGTGCAGACGATCGCCGACGCGGAGATCAGCTCGGCGCCCGGCAGCATCACGCAGGTGCGCGAGTGCACAATGCGCCTGATGCGCCTGGCCAAGGAGCAGGGCATCACGATCTTCGTCGTCGGGCACGTCAACAAGGAGGGGAGCATCGCAGGCCCGAAAGTGCTCGAGCACATGGTGGACTGCGTGCTCTATTTCGAGGGCGAGCACAGCACCAGCTTTCGCATTCTGCGCGCCGCGAAAAACCGCTTCGGCTCGACCAACGAGATCGGCGTGTTCGAAATGGGTCAGGACGGCCTGAAGGGCGTCGACAATCCCTCCGAGCTGCTGCTCAGCGGCAGACCGGAGAACGCGCCGGGCACCTGCGTGGCCTGCGTCATGGAGGGCAGCCGGCCGATCCTCGCGGAGGTGCAGGCGCTGGTCAGCTCCGCCGCCTACAACGCCTCCCGGCGCTGCAACGGCCTCGACTACAACCGCGCGGCCATGCTGCTGGCCGTCCTGGAAAAAAGGGGAGGACTGAACGTCTCCGGCTGCGACGCCTATATCAACGTGATCGGCGGTCTGTCGCTCGACGAGCCGGCTGCAGACCTGGCCACGGTGCTTGCCGTCGCCTCCAGCTTCCTGGACCGTCCGCTCGGGCTCGATCTGGCCGCTGTCGGGGAAGTGGGCCTCTCGGGGGAGATCCGCAGCGTCAGCATGCTCAACCAGCGCCTGGCGGAGATCTCGCGGCTCGGCTTCCGCCGCTGCGTGATCCCGGCGCATGTCCGGGACGAGATCAAAAAGCCCCCGGAGCTGTGCCTGCTGCCTGTAAAAAACGTCGGCGAAGCCATCGCCGCCGTACTGAAGCGCGATTGATATCCGAACTTTTTGCACATCAAACTATATGAAATCGGCCTGTTATCGTATGAAACAGGTCGATTTTTTGCTTGATTAAATTATTACGTTCTGTAATATACATGCATGAAGCGATTACAGGCAGTATTTCGCAGCAAAAAGGCAAAAAAAGAGGGGAGACCCGCATCGGATTTGCGGATCTCCCTTTTGTCAGTCGTCGTTCTGTACTTCTTCCTTTCGTTTTCGCCCGATCGGGTTGGCCATGGCGGCCTCGTGCAGCGCGGCGTTGTCCAGATGCGTATAGATCTGCGTCGTGTTCAGATTGCTGTGCCCGAGGACCTCCTGCAGCGCGCGGGTATCGACGCCGTTTTTCAGCATCAGCGTGGCCGCTGTGTGCCTCAATTTGTGCGGAGAGTACCTGGTAGCGTCCAAACCGGCCAGTTTCAGCTTCTTTTCGACCATTTTCTGTACGCCTCGCACGCTGATCCTGCGGTTGTCGCGGCTGATGAACAGCGCTTTTTTATCCTGCGGGATGATCTTTTCCTCATCACGGACCATCAGATAGTCGTCGATCGCCTCGCGGCAGCCCTCGCCGAAATACACCACGCGTTCCTTGTTGCCCTTGCCGAGGACGCGGACGTGGTCCTCGTATAAATCGGTTGTGTTCAATGAAACGAGCTCGGACACACGCAGCCCGCAGGACATGAACAGCATCAGGATGCAGTAATCGCGCAGCGCGTAGGGACCGTCGCAGGCGTTGAGCAAACGCTCGCATTCGGATTCTTCCAGATACTTCGGGAGCGAGGCCTGACGCTTCGGCATATCCAGTTCCTGGCAGACATTGAAATCCAGCAGATGACGCTTGACCGTCAGATAGTTAAAAAACGATTTGACGGACGAGGTGCGCCTGCAGCGGCTGGCCGCGGACAGCGCGTGGCTGGAATCCTGCAGCTCCGGTGAAAAGGACTGGTAGCGGTACAGCTCTTCGATCCTGATCGCTTTGATGAAGTCCAGGTCGACGTCGGTGATGTCGATCTCGTTGAAAGGCGTTTTTGCGTCGACAAGATGTCTGCGCCGTTTGAGATAACGGAACAGAATTTTCAGATCAAGATAGTAGGCTGCGACCGTCCGGTCGGAGTGACCGCGCACGGTAGAGTGATATTCGAGGAATTCCATCAGAATATCGGGAATATCGTTGATTTGGTCCAGATTCATAAGCTTGGCCCTCCAGGCTAAAAGACAGGTTCCGAATTACGTTAAATTAATATTATGCGAACCAAAGAGCACGAACAGTAACGGGAAAGGACTTGTCTTCCCCGCTGCTGTTTGTTTGAGGATGTTTACTTCTGGATCCTGATGAGCGGATCCTTGGTGACACGGATCGCGTTCAGGATCGCTGCAAGCGCCGCGGCCATCTCGAGGAACGCGGCAAACCATACCGTGCAGTGACCGGTCAGCGCCAGGAACAGCAGGATCGCCTTGATCACGAATGCGAACACGGCGTTCTCCGAACAGATCTCCTTGACCCTTCCGCTGAGCCTGACGACTTCCGGGAACTGCTCCAGCTGATCCGGATTGATCAGCGCGTCGGCGTACTTGCCTTTTTTGCTGACACGGATATCGACGGCGGCGTTGCTGTGCGCCTCCAGACTGTTGGCGTACAGGTACATCGTATTGTCGCCGGAAATGCTTTCCAGATACTGCAGCTTGGTCTCGTCCGTGAATTCGGAATAGACCTCGTCGGCCTGGAGGCTCGTGCCGAGCGCTTCGCTCTCGTCCCTGCTGTCTTCCGTCAGCAGCACGCATTTGCGGATGCCGGCGGCTTTCAGATCGGAGATCAGACTGGCGTTGTTCCGGTTCAGATTTTCGGCCATCAGAACTTTTCCGATGTATTTCCCGGCAACAATGAGGTAATAGATGCCGTTTTCCTCACCGGATTCGTAAGGAACGGCCTCTCCCCTCTCGGTCAGGAGCTCTCTCTTGGCGAGGGTCACGCTGTTCCCGCCGATCTTCACGTCGACGCCGCTGCCGGGGATATCGCAGAAGTCGCTGATCAGGTCGAGACGGTATTCCCGGTCCTCAGCCGCGAGGATCGCCTTGGCGAAGGCCTGATCGGAGTAGTATACCGCGTGCGCGACAAACTCCATAAAGGTCTTTTCGTCAAGAATATCGGTCTTTACGCCGATGAACTTCGGCTGATTGTCCGCAAAAATACCGTTTTTATCCAGAACGGCCGTGCTCAGGCCGCGTAGTTTGTTCATCACGGCGGTGCTGTTGAACAGCGTTCCGAGTTTGGCGGCAAAGCCGACTCCGATGATCTCGGCCATCGGGAACGAGGTCAGCGCGAGGAACGGAAGCGAGATCGTCAGCAGTATCAGCGCGCGATGGATCGCCTCCTTCACGGACAGCGAGGTCGCGATCGGCATGATGACGGCAAACAGAACGGCGATAACGGCCAGAACCTTCAGAACGAGTGAGGCGGACTTTTCGATCTCCTCGGTGAAGGCGGTTTTAGTCGCCGAGTCGTTCTCGATCACGATCGAGGCTCTGTCGGCAAAGCCGGCGTCGTTCCGGCCGAGCAGGCCGAGGGCGGATCTTTTGGTGCGGTCGGCCGCGTAGCCGATCAGGCAGATCCCGAGCTGATAGATGATCAGCAGCGCGGGCCCCTCGAAGGGATAGCCGATAACGAAGGCCAGGAACGTGACAAGAACGAGGATCACCGGCGCGGAGAAAAAGTCCTTTTCCAGGACCCTGTCGACCAGGTCGAGCAGAATGTCGTAACCGGAGACAAGAGCCGAAACCACGGCAAGGATCACCCGAAAGACCGGCTTGAGATCCAGAAAGGCCGCGAGAGCCAGGAGGATCGCCGCGACGGCGAGACGGGCGATGATGACAGGTGTGAATGCGCCTTTGTTGCGCGGAAGATTGTTGACTATGGAATTGATCCGGTTGACAGTGGAATCCATTCCGTCACCTCCCCTGCTGAATCTGCTGCGGGATATCAGGCTTTGCCGTCAGAACCGAGAACGTGGATGATCTTGTGAGCGACCATTTCCTTCACAGCCTGACGGGCGGGCTTGAGATACTGACGGGGGTCAAAATGATCGGGATGCTCGGCGAAGTACTTGCGGATGTTGCCGGTCATGGCCAGGCGGATATCGGAGTCGATGTTGATCTTGCAGACGGCGAGACGCGCGGCCCTGCGGAGCTGATCCTCGGGGATGCCGATGGCGTCGGGCATGTTGCCGCCGTACTGGTTGACCATCTTGACGAACTCCTGCGGCACGGAGGAAGAGCCGTGCAGAACGATCGGGAAGCCGGGCAGACGCTTGATGCACTCCTCCAGCACGTCGAAGCGGAGCGGGGGCGGGACCAGGACGCCTTCCTCGTTGCGGGTGCACTGGGAGGCCTTGAACTTGTATGCGCCGTGAGAGGTGCCGATGGCGATGGCCAGGGAGTCGCAGCCGGTGCGGCTGACAAATTCCTCGACTTCCTCGGGACGGGTGTAGCTCTCCTTGCCGTGCTCGACGGCGACCTCGTCCTCAACGCCGGCCAGGGTGCCGAGCTCGGCCTCGACGACGACGCCGTGATCATGGGCATATTCCACAACCTGACGGGTCAGGGCGATGTTCTCCTCGAAGGACTTGGAGGAAGCGTCGATCATGACGGAGGTAAAGCCGCCGTCGATGCAGTTCTTGCAGAGCTCAAAGGTGTCGCCGTGGTCGAGATGCAGGGCGATGGGGATCTCGGGATTCTCGATGATGGCGGCCTCGACGAGCTTGACGAGATAGGTATGGTTGGCATAGGCGCGGGCTCCCTTGGACACCTGGAGGATGACCGGGCTTTTCAGCTCGCCGGCAGCTTCCGTGATGCCCTGGACGATCTCCATGTTGTTGACGTTGAAGGCGCCGACGGCATAACCGCCGTCATAAGCTTTCGCGAACATTTCCTTTGTTGTGACAAGAGGCATTTTTTCTCTCTCCTTACTGAATACATATTAAATTTGTGAAAATATACTATTTACAAATTTGCATTTCTATTATATCCTCAATCTGTTCTTTAATCAAGAAGTACATGACACAAAAGCGGCAATTTTTTTTGCACGCGAAATGGAGGAATTTCTAAAATGAACAACAAACTCGTCGGCGCCTGCATTTTCGGTCAGTCCGGCGGCCCCACCGCCGTCATCAACGCCAGCGCATACGGCGTCATCCGCACCGCCCTGGACGCGGATGTTATCACCAAGGTCTACGGCGCCGCCCACGGCATCCGCGGCGTGCTGGACGACCAGCTGTACGTGATGGACGAAGAGGATCCGAAGGAGCTGGAGCTCCTGCTCCACACCCCCTCCTCCGAGCTCGGCTCCTGCCGTTACAAGATGGCCGATCCCGAGAAGGACGACACCGATTACAAGCGCATTCTTGAGATCTTCAAGAAGTACGACGTTCGCTATTTCTTCTACAACGGCGGCAACGATTCGATGGACACCTGCAACAAGATCAGCCGCTATATGGAATCCGTCGGCTACGAGTGCCGCGTGATGGGCGTTCCCAAGACTATCGACAACGACCTCTTCGGCACCGACCACTGCCCCGGCTTCGCCAGCGCCGCGAAATACATCGCCACCTCCTGCATGGAGCTGAGCAAGGACTCCCGCGTCTATGACAAAGGGATGATCACCATTGTTGAAATCATGGGCCGTCATGCCGGTTGGCTTGCAGCCAGTTCCGCGCTCGCCACGGCCTACGGCGCGGGCCCCGATCTGATCTATCTCCCGGAAACCGATTTCAATATGGATCAGTTTTTCGCCGATATCGAGCGCATTTATGCCGAGAACGGCAAGGTTCTTGTCGCCGTATCCGAGGGCATCCACTATGCCGACGGCAGCTTCGTCTCCGAGGCGAAGACCTCCGCGACCGACGGCTTCGGTCACGCCCAGCTCGGCGGCCTGGCCTCCACGCTGGCCAACCTCGTCAAGGCCAAGACCGGCGCCAAGGTGCGCGGCATCGAGCTGAGCCTTCTGCAGCGCTGCGCGGCGCACATCGCCTCCAAGGCCGATGTGGAAGAAGCCTTTGCCGCCGGCAAGAGGGCCGTCGAGGAAGCCGTTTCCGGCACGACCGGCTACATGGTCGCCTTCCACCGCGACATGTCGGGCGGCAGCTATCGCTGCGAGCTGACGCTGGTGCCCCTCGCCTCCTCCGCCAACTTTGAGAAGAAGATCCCCCTGGCCTGGATCAACGCCGAGCACAACGGCGTGACGCAGGAACTGATCGATTACGTTCTGCCTCTGATCCAGGGCGAGCCCGAGATCCCGAAAGTGGACTCCCTCCCCCGCTACGCCAGACTGAAAAAGGTCCTGGCGAAGTGATCCGGGATTTAGATCCGGAATAAAAAAGACAGGCAATCGTTTGATTGCCTGTCTTTTTATGTTCTTTAGTCTGTCAGGGCTGGGTCAGGATATCTCCGGCCAGGACCTGCTGGATCAGCCCCTTGGCCGTTTCCACGGTGCTCATGTCCGGATCCATGACGTAGACCTCGATGTTCATCGAGTACGGGATCGCGCTGTTGCCGGTGCCGGTGACCGCGTAGGTGACGACGTTCCATTCGGCGCCGGTCTCGATCTGCTCGCGCACCAGCGCGCTGATCACATCATAGGGCATGCTGCTTTCGAAGCATCCGTCGACGGCCTTCAGGATGGAATTGAAATTGAGGAGCATGTCCGTCGAGGTGGCCTTGTTGATGACGCCCTTGACGAAGGCCATCTGGTTGCGGCCGCGCTGCTGGTCGCCGATGCCGAAGCGGTTGCGGACAAAGGACAGCGCCTTGTATCCGTTGAGCTCGTTGGGCCCCTGCTTGAAGGTGTATTCCGTGGTGCTGAATTCCTTTTCCACGTAGACCGTCACGCCGCCCATCGCCTCGACGATATCCACAAAGCCGTTGAAGTTCACGCGGAAGTAGTAATCGACGTCGATATCATAGAGCATGCCGAGCGTGTCCATCGAAACCTGAACGCCGTAGATGCCCGCGTGGGTCAGCTTGTCCCTGGAGGAGACGAAGTCGGGGAATTTCAGCGGCACATAATAGTCTCGCGGCGTGGTGAGCAGAAGGATCTGATGGCTCTTCGGATTCACGATGGCGAGGATATTCGTGTCGCTGCGGCTGTTTTCGACCAGATCGTTGAGACGGGTGTCGATGCCGCTGATATAGACGATAAAGCACTGATCGTCCTCTTCCTTGGACAGTTCGGCGCCCTCGGAGCCTGTCTTGGCGGGCTTTTTGCCGGTTTCCTTGGTGGGCACTTCCCTTTCGACGGTGTGCAGCTTGCTGACCGAGCGGAGAGAGTCCGAAATGTTCTCATAGCCCTCCGTGTCCTCAATAAGGGGCAGGAACGCGGTATTCAGGATGATCGCGTCCACTTCGTGATCACGGAGCGCGTCGATCAGACGGGTCGGCCCCTCGTAACTCTTCGTCTTCAGCGTGGAGTTGAATTCGGCCTCCAGATCGCCGATCACTTCTTTGGTGTTCGCTTCATCCTGCCTGAGGATGCCGTAGCTCATATCGGCGGAGAGCTTCGTATCCTCGTCGGTCTCGTCTTTCAGCATGTAAACGTACAGATAAGACACTTCTTTTTTCGTTTCTCCGCTGAAAATGCTCTGCGCGGTATCCAGGCCGCTCGTCGAAACAATGCCCGCATAGAGGAGCACGGCGCCGAACAGCAGACACAGAACGCCGCCGCTGATGATCAGAAAACTGCTTTTCGCCTTGAACACCAGGAACGCCAGCAGCATCACGACGATGAAAAACAGCACGGCGCCGATGATGAGAAGGCGCATCGGCAGCATCTGCGAACGATAGAGAAAATAAAAGACAAGCCCGGTGGCAGCCAGGAAGAGCAAAAAAGCAAAAACGGAAAAAATTCGGCTCTTTTTCATGATGACAGTTCCTCACCATTCAATTTGTTTTATTATTATAATCCATATTCCCTGCCATTTCAAGCCATTATCGGAAAATAGGGCATGACGGCGTTAAAGTCGCCGGACTTCCCCGCGAATTGCGGGGCAAACGGATTGCAGACGACGGGATTTGATGCTATAATGCAGACAGGAAAGAAAGACAGGTCGATGGCTTATGATTTATCAGCTCCGACATCCTTATATCGCCGTTTCCTCCGGCGGCGGCTGCAGCTACGGCGGCAATCAGATGCGCTCCGCGCTCAAAACGGAGCGCGAGGTCGGCTGCGGCGTGATCGCCGGGCTCGACCTGCTGATCTATCTGAACCGCTACCATCTGCAGCGCTCGGATTACGGGCTGAAGGTCCCCGCCCCGGCCGAGGGAGAGATCCCCGAGAGCCAGTATCATCGCATGGTATCCGCGCTGAGGAAAAAGTTTCTGCCGCTCATCCCGAAGCACGGGATCAACGGCCTGCTCCTGGCCGCCGGAATGAACGCCTGCTTCCTCGTCAACCGCATGCCCTATACCGCCCTCTGGGGCGTCCCCTATGCCAGGCTCTGGGACGGCATCCAGACGATGCTGGAGCGGGACATCCCCGTGATCCTCTCGATCGGACCGAATTTCCCACTTTTCTGGAAGCACCGGAAGCTGAAGCTGTATGTCAGACGCGCGGACGGCGCTTTTGTTCCCGGCACGCAGACGCACGCGCATTACGTCACGATCACCGGGATGGACGACGAGTGGCTGCGCATCTCCTCCTGGGGAAAGATGTTCTTCGTCCGTCGGGAGGAGTATCTGGACTATGTGAAGGAAAACAGCGTCCGGCTCGTCTGCAACATCCTGTACGTTCGAAAAAAAGACCGCGGAGAGTGATC
The DNA here is from genome assembly GCA_017552325.1 of Oscillospiraceae bacterium. Taxonomy (GTDB): domain Bacteria; phylum Bacillota; class Clostridia; order Oscillospirales; family Oscillospiraceae; genus Limivicinus. The sequence goes on along the minus strand of JAFZQE010000012.1, from coordinate 87,036 downwards.
TCCGCGGTCAGACTGTAGACAATCCTTAGCTGCAATGCGCCGACAAGCAAGGGGGATCTGTGAAGGGGGACGGGGAGTCCCCCTTCACGTCCAATCTCTGCAAAAACGGAAACTTTTTCGGAAGTTTCCGTTTTTGCCGGTCAAGCAGTCGACAGTTTGCCGACTGCTTGACCGCGGAGAATGATCTCCGCGGTCTGCGTTTTCAGTCGAAGGCCGGGTTGACGGCGTAAAAGTTCCTGCCGTCCATCTTCTCCATCGCCAGGCGCAGGCCCTCGCCGAAGCGCTGGAAGTGCACCACTTCCCTCTCCCGCAGGAAGCGGATGACATTGCTGACGTCCGGGTCGTCGCACAGGCGCAGGATGTTGTCGTAGGTCGTGCGCGCCTTCTGCTCGGCGCCCATGTCCTCCGTCAGGTCGGTGATGACGTCGCCCTTGACGCCGATGGAAGCGGCGTTCCAGGGGAAGCCGGAGGCCGCCGTCGGGTAGACGCCAGCGGTGTGGTCGACGAAATAGGCGTCGAAGCCCGCCTTTTTGATCTCTTCCGGCTTCATGCTCCGGGTCAGCTGATGGACGATCGTGCCGACCATCTCCAGATGGCCGAGCTCCTCCGTCCCGATATCGGTCAGCAGCCCCTTCAGCTCGGGATAAGGCATCGCGAAGCGCTGGCTCAGATAGCGCATCGAGGCCCCGAGCTCGCCGTCCGGGCCTCCAAATGGCAAAAACCGATGATGTTTTGCACACCATCGGTTTTTGCTTATTTTATGCGGTTTTCCCGTCTCTGTCAAGCTCCGTCCTCCGGTGAGCTGTCTTTCACTGCATCCGGGACGGCCTCGTCGACCTTGCCTTTCAGCTTTGCAATTCCTTTTGCCAGCCATTTCGGGATCGGCGCTCCGAGCTTCCCGGCGTTTTCGATGATCGATCCCAGTTCCGTGAAGATGTACCAAATGGCAACGATCATCGTCAGATATCCGCTATAATCAATTTCGCCGAGCAGCGATGCAGCTGTGCTCTGCAGGACGACCTGGATCGCAATATCACAGAGCGCGGCGACGAGCAGCGCGACGATCTCGCCGAGCTTGTGCCACAGCCCCTCTCTGGCGATCTCGCTTGACCATTCGCCGTGTGCTCTGGCTGCCGAGGATCCGGTGATATAGTCGAGAGCCAGGCATACAATGAAGGCCAGGATCGCCCAGCCGAGCCAGCCCCACAGGGCCGTGAAAAACGTGATCACCATCGTGATCGCGGCCTTGATTTCTGTTGCTTTGTCAGGAACATTCATTTCTTTTTTCCTCCAAATCAGATTTGTCTCCATCCGGCGGGATACGCCTCCGGGCTGTAAACGTTGTTGTCCATCAAACTCTCGTAGACCGTTGTGTCTTTCGCGGGATACCACACGCGGTCGCCCTTGTTGTACGCGTCCTGCGATCCTGTGGGTTGCCGCCAGACGGGGATCGTGCCCGGTTCGGCTACCTCCGTCCACAGCGCGGGAGTGTCGGGAGGAGTCCAATCGGGCTGCGAAGTATGCGCCTGCGCGCACTTGTATAGCTTCGCTTCGTAGCGGATGCGGTCGCCCAGCACGTAGGCGGTTTCGTTCTTCCACGCCGGGAACAGCTCGACCCCGCCCAGCGCGTCCCCGTCCGCGAGGCTGACGGCGGCCTTTTCGATCAGCGCACGGAGCGCGAGGGCTTTTTCGCGTGTCATTCGCCGTCACCTCCAAGAAGGATGGACAGGGCTTCTTCGTCCGGGATTTCCTCTTCCGGCGCAGGAGGCTCGTCGTTGGTGTCGTGCCAGTTGTCGATGCTGTCATTCTTGCCAAGATAGATGCCATCAGAAAAGACTTCGCCGTTCGTGATGTACTTGAAGCCCTCGCCGGGAATCCAGTAGTTGTCATGCAGATTGATCATGCCACCGTCCACCCCTTTGTCGTTGTGATGAAGTCGTTGAGATTGACCGTTCCTTGCGCGTCCAATGTAAACACGCCGTCTGTGACAGTTCCCATGATGGTCGAAAGCCGCGCTTTACAATCCGCGTGGAGCGTGACAGACTTGTCTGTAACAGTTCCGTCAAGACCGTTGCCAAGACTAACAAGACTCGCGTCGCTCAAATGACCGTGATAACCAAGATATATCGAAACAGAACCAGTTCCTTGCTCAAAACGAACCTCTTCAAGAACGCTGCCAGTAGTAAAATACAGCGGATTGTTGGACGAATTCGCGGGCCAAGCCACCCCGTTGATCCGAAATTTTAGCCCCGTTATTTTTTTGAGCGATTGAAGATAAGTGAAATTTGCTCTCGGTTGGTCGAGGACGTCGCTTCCAACGAAAGTAAAATCAATTTCTTCCAAATCCTTCGCGCCAGCACATATGTTTTGATTCCCGCTGCCGCCGCCAATACTCCCGATGTTTAGTACAATCTTCTTCACGCCGCGATTTTTGCATGACGCGGAGCTAAACGGCCCGGTTGAAAAAAAGCCAGCAAGCTGCGAAACAAGCGGCGCGTTTATCGTAATCGTATCAAACGGGAACGTGTATGTCGTGCTATAGGAGATGAAGAAAAAACCGTCCAATCTCCTCGCATACTGGAGATAATCTGTTCCCCCGCCCGGAATTGCAGCGATCGCGTCAGCAAACCCCTTGCTGTTCGCCCAGTCGTAGGCGATCTGTGACGAGCCGCCTGTCTTGGCGCGGATCGCGTTCGCTTCGGCTGCGCAGCAAGCGTCGAGCTGAGAGCTATCTACCGCTTTATCGAGCGCCATCAGTACGAGCCTCCTTCCCAGGTCGGCAGCGCGGCCAACGTTGCCGCCACCAGGTCCACGCTCTGGGGGTTCTGCTTGTTCCCGTCGTTCGTCCAGGACAGGACGCCGGCAGAAGAGACCGATGGCGTAAAGGTCGCTCCGTCGGCTCCGTCGGCTCCGTCCGTGCCGTTGGTGCCATTCTGTCCGGCCTCGCCTGTCGCGCCCCGCAGGCTCTGTCTGTTTCCAGTCAGCACGGTCGAGGTATCAACGCTTGTGATCGTGTATCGATAGTAGGAATAGAGCACGAGATCGCCGACTGCTGGGCTCGCGCCGGACGGCCCGACAAGGTCGGAGATGGAGAACGTGTAATTCGGCGTCGTGGGGCCGGAGGAAGCAGTCCACCACACATTCCCGTCTTTGCCGTCTGCTCCATCGGCTCCGTCGGCGCCATTTGCGCCCGTCGCTCCCCGAATGCTCACTGCGTCGTCGACGTAAACATTTCCCTCGGAAACGCTCGTCACCGGGTAGTAGTAATAGCTGTAGTAGACAAGGTCTCCGGCCTTCGGCGTTTTCCCTGTGTTCCCCGACAGGCCGGACGCCGCGAAATACGTGTCGTCGCCAGATGTCGTTGGTGCGTTCGCGCTCGTCCAGGACAGAGAACCGTCTGCTCCGGCCGCACCGGTCGCGCCCTGGGCACCGGTCGCGCCGGTCTCCCCTTTCGGTCCCTGGCTCCCCTGCGGGCCTGTCTCCCCCTGCGGGCCCTGCGGCCCCTGGGCGCCAGTGTCTCCTTTCGGGCCTTGGATTCCCTGCGGGCCCTGAAGAGCCGCGAGCTGTTCCTCGGTGAAGTCCGAATAAGTGAACGCATCGCCCTTTTCTCCCTGATCGCCCTTGTCGCCCTTGTCGCCTTTCAAAAAAGCGAAATGTACGACGTCGGCGATGAGCTCCTGGCTTCCATACTGTGCTTCACTCGCCATAGCCTTCTCCTTTCAGCAATTCCTCGATAGGCACGGTAAATGTCTTCGTAGCGTCCGGGATGCCCGTCGGCCACGTAAACATCAGCTGCCCGCGGGCCTCCGCCGCCGCGAGCTGGGCGGCGTCGCTCTTCGGGATGGTCACGATCACCTTTCCCTGCTCGCTCGTGTCGATCGCATCCCCGGAATACGTGAACTCAAGGCCCTTCGTCGGCTGTTTGATAGTGAACTGGATGTCTGTCATCCCGGTCATGTCCACTCCGTTGACGTTGATCACGAGATAGTTTTTCATCTTCTGGAACATCTCACTTCACCCCCAACAGCGCGCCCCAGGTGATGGGGCCGCAGATTCCGTCCTGCTCGAGACCGTGATCCTTTTGGAATCGGATCAGAGCTTTTTCGACGCTCACGCCGAAATAAGAATTCGACGCCTTGAAATTCCCCCTGAAGCCGTGCAGGATCAGCAGCGCTTTCAGAGCTTTCACTGTCTCGCCTTTGTCTCCCTTTCGGAGCATCGGCAGATCGTAGCTGCTTTTGACCTCCGGTTTTTCCTCTTCCGGAGGATCAGGCGAGTCCTCGCCCATAAACCGCAGCACGCAGTCCCAGGGATAGTTGTAATAGTTCCCGACGTAGATCTCGCGCCCGGTCTGATCCCCGGTCCGGCCTCCTGTGGCGGTTCCGTGCTCGTTGATGCTTGCCTTGACCACTTTCCCGTCGCCGATGTACATCTCGGTATGATTTGCTTTGTTCAGCAGGACGTCGCCTTTCTGCAGGCCGTCTCCTGTCGCTCTGTTCACGAAATTTGTTACGTCGATGAAGCCGCACTTGATAAGTGCCGAGTACATGTTGCCTGTATAGGAGGCCCCGGCGCTTTTCACCGGAACGCCGGCCTGCTCCCAGACCGTTATGATGAAGCTGGAACAATCGAAGTCCGGGCCCCACCGGTCAGCCTGGTCATAGCCGTGGGCCGGGTCCTCGGCCATCTTGAGGGCGAGGCTCACCGCTTCCTGTGTTTTTGTCAATTTCAATTCCCTCCTATGTACCGGATCCCGAATCCGCCCGTGTGCGTGATCAGCCAGTCGCCGCCGAGCTGCATATTGTCTTCCGCGACGACGCCCGACACATGCAGCTTGCTGTCGCTGCTGTCGAACCAGCCGATCTTGACGCCGTTCACCCAGAACTGCCAGCCGGTGCTCGTGTACATGCCGAAGGTCTGCCCGGGCGTCAGCTCGTAATAGGTCACGCCTCCCTCTTCATACTCGGTTCCGGTGAACTGCAGGTTTTCGCTGATCGTGATCCCCAGGACCTGCTGCTGCGTTCCCGGATCGGTGACGATGCCGCGGCGGATCTGGCCGTTGATGGTTGTCAGGTAGGTGTCCAGCGCCCCGACTTCACCGCTCAGCGCCTCAATGAGCTCCGAATAGTGGTAGCTGTCGACGACGCCCTGCGCCGTCTGCTCGATCGTGGTCTCGACGGACTGCGTATATTCTCCGAAGTCGGATTTTGCGACATAGACCTCGTTCAGCTCCGTCACGATCCGGTCCGCGTAGTGCGTTACCTCGTCGGCCGTCTTGATGATCAGCTCCTTCAGGTCACGCGCCCGGCGGCGTGCTTCCGCGATCGCGTCTTCCGTCTGGCCCTTTGCTCCGGCAGCCGTGGTCTGTTTGACAATTTGCTGGATCGTCTCGGGCGACGACGCCGTTCTGATGTCCCGCACCATCCGCACAAGGTATTCACGGATCTGCTTCGTCTGCTCCTCCGGGCTGCCCCGCAGGATCGGCGGCTGCTCAAAAACGTTAGCGATCGGAGCTCACCTCCAGAATACGGGCGATGCTGAAGATCCTGGCGTTGCCGCGTCCCTCCAGCTTGATCTGCATATGGTCGCAGCGCCTCGGCCGGAAAGGTATCGTCACCGTGCCCGTCCCTGTTCGCTGCACCAGCCCGCTCGGGATCCATACGCCGTCGCTGTCATACTGCAGATAGACGGTCACGCTGGCGCCCTCGTCCATGCTCAGCCGGATGTTGAACCGGCTGATATACTTCTTGTCGGGATATTCGTAATACTGGATCCCGCTCACGGCCTCCCAGGACACGACGCTTTCCAGCGTGCCGGTCGTTCCGTTGAGTGCCAGCAGCTTCTTACTGTCGGCGTCGACGCAGTACAGCTCGTCGTCCACCTTGGCGAAGCAGAACGCATGCAGCGCGTCCTCTCGCATCCAGATCCCCCGGGCTATGTCGTAGCAGAAAAGCGTCCAGGCGTTGCTCTCGTCTTTCATGGACACGTAATAGCGTCCGCCGAAGGCGCCGGCCACAGCCTCGAAGTATCTCTTGTCCCCCAGCGCCTCGCTCGCCGATTCCGGGAATCCTCCCTGCCAGGCGCACACGTCGTACCTGCTCTTGTAAAACAGCGTCTCGTTGACCACCTGCAGGCTCTTGCTGCTCCCCTTCTGCACGCCGCGGCAGATCGTCTCGTCGATCTGATGCGCGCCGACCGAGCTGATCGTGACACGGTGAATGACGTTTTCCTTGAAGAATACCGGATGGCCGAGATAATTCACAGCGCCGGTCCATACGCCGTCCGATCCGACGGAGGCGGCCCAGCTGTCCGTGCTCAGGCCCTGATACTGTCGCCAGTTGCGAAAATCCCCAAGCGCGCTGCAGTAGATCTCGTTCACGTTCTGCGTGCCGTCGTTGCCATAGAAGCAGCCCCACAGGCGGTTCTGACACTCGATGACGAAATCCATCGGCGGGATCTTCCTCTGGATGCGCACGCTTCCCGTGGTCTGCGTCATGTTCGATTCGAGCATGCCGACGACCACGATCCAGTCGTTGTTTTCCTCGCTGCCGCCCAGGGAATAGATCACCTTCTCGCCGTTGGCGTCTTCAAAGTCGGCGCCGCTGATGCTCACGCCGTCGTTGGCCTTGAACTGCTGCGGGATCTGCCCCATCGAGGAGAATTTGAGCTTGGTGAACATCGCGGGGATCAGCGTCCAGCCGCCCTCGCTCGTGCTCCACTCCATGGCCGCCGGAGAGCTGCCGCTCGTGTCGATCCACACCTCGCAGCTCCCCTGCGCCGGCGCGGTCGATCCGGTCGAGACACTGCTGTATTCGCTGCCGTCGCTGCGGCACATGCGGTATTCCACGTTGCCGGTCGAGCTGAAGTCGGCCTCCATGCTGCCGAAGGTCCCGTCGGCGGTGTTGTAATATTTCTTATCCGGCCAGATGCAGAGGACGGCGCCCATGCTGACCATCTTCTTCTCGCCCGAGCTCAGCGTGTTAAGGCCTGTCGCCAGGTCGTTGTAGTACAGAGTCCCGTTGTCGACGTAAGCCAGCGCATCCTTTTCAAGAAGGCCGCCGGGGTCGACGAGTTGCCCCACGGTTCCGCGCAGGCCGCGCGGGCTGAGCATCGGATAATTCCGCGTACTCAGGTTCTCGGTGTACTGCCATTCCCCGTCTGAGATCTTGAGAGCATTGTGATAGCCGTTGAAGACATCTGTCATGATCCGGCTCGTTCCGTTCACGCCGATGCGCGGAAGTCCCTTCATGATCTCACCCCTCAGAAGCGGAAGCGCGGGAGGCCGCGCGGCGCGTGGTTCCTGTTGTACCAGCTTTGAAAGGCCGTCAGCGCCTCATTGTAGAGCACGCGCATCTGTTCATATTTGGAATCCTCCGCGTTCTGTGCGGCGATCATGGCCTGCAGATAGAACACGTACAGGTCCTCCGCATAAGGGTCGGGCACGATCAGCTCCGCAGACGATCCCGCGTAAGTCTCGAAGCTGTCCCGCAGCGGATTCGCGTGCGTTTTGATGATCTCCTCGTAGATTCGGCCGTCGAGGTTCGTCAGCCATCGGATTTTCATCTCGTTGCTGTACTGATTCGGCGAAAGCGTGTCCACGCGGCCGATCACTTCTCCGATCGTCATTTTTCATCCCTCCCGGTATGTGTTGCGAGTGGGCCTGTTCAAGCCCCCTCTTCTTCACTGCTGCTTCCCGGCGGCAGCCTCGCGGATCTTTTCCTCCTTGCGGGAGTACATGGTGTCCTTTGCTTCCTGGCTTCGGAAGATCTCCTCGGCCACCCAGGGCTTCACGCGAACGCGCTGGCCCTTCGGGATCACGGTGTTTTCGCCGTTGATGCCGATCACGAGCTGTTCTTCCTCGCCCGGGCCGCTGCGGGGGATGTAGACCTCAATGAGGCCGTCGTCGATGGTGTTGGTTTTTGCCATGCTGTATCTCCTTCCATTGTTGAAAAGGGCCCCGGAGATCGGGGCCCTCCCCTTTTACAGTCTGTTGTCGGTGTCGGTACCGGAATAGCTGGACGTGCTCATCACGCGCAGCAGGCGCTCCTGATACAGGATCGTCGCACCGTTCGTCTCGAACTTGTAGCCCACAGTCCCCCACTGCTCCAGCGGGCCGCCGACTTCCTTGCGGCTCTTGACGATCATCTCCATACCGCCGGCCTCGGGGTCGATGATGCCGAAGCTGTCCTTGCCGAAGAAGTACGTCGCATAGGCGGCAATGTCGTCCGCGCCGTACTCGGCCGGATAGATCACGGTGTTGTCGGTGATCGTGCCGAAATTGGTGGAGGCAAAGGTAATTGCGCTGGCGGTGTTGCTGGCGACCTTGACCACGATCCCGTTGATCGAGATAAATCGGTCTTTCAGATCGTTGTTGCCGACAGTGCCGCCGTCGAACGCGACGCTCGTGATCGCGCCGGAGTAGCCGGAACCGTAGTTGATGGCCAGTGTACGGCCGGCAGAGTGCAGCGGCTTGCCCTTGAACACAGGAGCATTCGGGCTCTCGATGAAGCGGACGCCGTGCAGCTCGCCGATCTCGCCGTTGAAGATCTCCTCGGGCGCGGCGTACTTGTGCGCCTCCAGCCAGCCGTCGCTGTTGCGCAGGTCCTCGGCCACGCTCGGGTGGATGACGGCGTAGTATTTGCCGTTGATGGTCGGGACCTTGTTCTTCTTCATGATCGTGACCGCGCGGTTGATCATCTTCGGCGTCAGCCAACAGCGATAGGTGCTGTTGTCGACAAGGCCGGTCTCGCCGGTGACCGGGGTCTGAGCGCCGTTGGCGATGGTCTCGCGGTTGCAGTACAGCACGTTGGTGCCGGCGTACAGCGCGTCGCGGATCAGCTCCTCCTGCGTCTCGGCGCCGCTGGCGCCCATCTCCTCGGAGGCGACCATGATCACCGGATCATAGGCGCGCAGCTCGAGTTGATCGGAGATCGCGGTGAATGTGCCGAACTGGTCGATGCTGCCCGTGATCGTCACGAGGCTCATCTTCTGGGCGTTCGGGATCACGCCCTCGACCAGCTTGCCGGCCTTTTCGAAAGTTTTGAACTTGCGCCACTCGACGTTCTTGCCGTGGTTGCGCGGCAGCGGCTGCTTCTTGGCGAACTGCGCATAGTAGAGCTTCGCGCGCGCGTTCTCTAGGAGAGCCGTGTCGTAGAAGGTCTTCATCGTCGGCGACAGGGTTTCGGTCGGCGAGAACGCCTGCCCCTGGCTTGCATCGTAGGCATTGGCGTAGTTTTCGCTGGTGTTGATCAGCGAGCCGGCATCCGCAAAGAACTGCAGGCCGACAAAGATTTTGTTGGTTTTGGTCATGTGGTACTCCCTTCTGCCGGGGAGCTCGGCCCCGGCTATCTGTCGATGTAATACTTTCTTCCCTCGGCGTGTGCTCTCTCGCCCTCGCGCTTGATCCGTTCGATGTCAGCGCGCGAGAAGCTCGTCTTCCGCATGTCCCCGGTGCTGGCCGCCTGGGCGCTCCCGCCTTCTTTCGGGCGCCTTGCTCCGGCCGCGACACTGTTGGCAAGCGCCTCCTGCGCTCTGCGGGCGATCACCTCGTTCTCAACCCGCCGCAGCTCTTCGTGATGGATCGCATAGAAAGCGTCCTTGACGCTCAGCCCCACCGAGGGGCTCGTCAGGCGTCGAAAATTCGGATCGTTCAGCTCCTTGCGCAGCGAGAAGTCCGGAAAGATTTTCTTCATTTCCGTCTCCTGCTGCACGAGCTTTCCGATGTGGGCGCGGAACTGCTGCTCCTCCAGCGTCTCGCGCTCTTTCGCTTCTTCCTGCGCCTTGAGCTGTTCATAGCCCTTGATTTTCCGGGCAACATCCGGCGTCACGCCGTACTCGTTGGCGGTCTCTTCCCAGTAGCTGTCATCCCGCTCGATGTTCTTGGCCAGTTCCTTCAGGTCGATCTTGCCGGGATCGCTGACGTCCATCTTGTAATGCGCCGCGATGGTGGCCAGCATCGGCTGGATCTCCTTCAGCTGGTCGCGCGCCTGGGCGTAGCCCTTCACGCGCTCGCTGAACATAGCCTGCAGCTCCCGGTTGAGTTCCGGGTCGGTTTTGACCATCTCCGCCAGAGTCTTCCTCGCCGGTTTTTCCTCAGGCTTGGCTTCGGCAGCGGGGGCCTGCCCTTCGGGCTGCTTCGCCGGCTCCGGTGCGGGCTTCTCCGTCCTGATTGTCCCGCTTTCCGCCGCCGCTCTGCGCCGCATCTTCGCCCCGTATTTTTCAGCCTCGCTCTTCGGAACTCCCAGCTGCTCGAGTTCGTCCTGCCCCCGGGAAGCAGCTTCTACGCCGGGTGCGGCTCCTTCTCCCCCGCCTTCTCCGCCGCCGGATGCGCCTTCCCCGGCGAAGAACTGCAGGTCAACGAGCCATATTCTCTCTTCCATTGGTCTCCTTTACGATCCGTTTCGCGGCCGGAAGTATTTGCCGCGGGTGGATGAATCCCCCTTTTCGCCCGTAGTCTATCGACTATCCGCCGGCCTTCTCTACGACAGGGGTTAAACTTTTTTCGATAAAAAAAGAGACGGGGTTTCCCCCGCCTCTTCGGCTTGATTCAATACTGGTTCCAAGGTGCGTTCCGTAGATATTTGCTCTCGTACATCGAAAGGTAAAGTGCGTCCTTCTGCTCGCGGCTGATCTTCATGCCGTTGATATAGGCGACGACCTTGTCCTTCTTGGCCCTGCCCTTGATCTCCTTGCCGTTGGCGTCCTTGTCGCTCTTCATGTCCTTGGTCGCGTTCCAGAACTCGAAGTAGGTTTTTTCGCTGACGCCGGCAGCCTTCGGCTCCAGGCTGTAGCTCTTCACGGCGCTCACGGTGATGTTTTCCGCCGCGGGACAGGCCTTGATGAAGTCCTGCTTCATCAGCTCATCTTCCGCTTCGTCTGCGCTCTTGGCGCCGTATTTCTGCATGAGCTGACTCGCTTTGCTTCGGCTGATGCTCCCGTCCCGATACGCCTTCGCGAGCTCGGACGGTTTGAAGCCGCAGTCCTTTTCGCAGGCCCAGCTGCGCACCGTCTTTTCGGCGTCCTCCTGACTTTCGCCGCCGTACTTGACGCGCATCGTCCGTGCCTGGCTCTCGCTGATCTCCCCGTTGAGGAAGCTTTTTCTGACCTCATCGTAGGCGATCCCCGTATCCCTCTCGCAGGCCCACTTGCGCACGTCCTCGGCGGCGTCCTCGTCCGTAAAACCGCCGTAGGTCACGCGCAGCTCTCTCGCCCGTCGTTCCGAGATGTTCCCGGCCACGTACTCGGCCTTGATGTCCTCATAGGCGATCCCCGTCACCTTGTAGCAGGTCCATTTCTGTGTTTCGGCTTCCGCATCCGCCTTGCTCATGCCGGCGAATCGCTGCAGATAGTCGATGCAGTATGCCTTGCTCAGCTCCAGCCCGCTCTCCGGCTGCAGGTACTGCTCCTTGATCGCGCTCTTGACCTCGCTCTGCACGTCCTTTTCGGTATAACCGGCGTCGGTCATGGCTTTCATCGCCTCGCTGTAGGCCTTCTCGTCGCCCTTGACGGCGGCCTCCTTGACGGCCTTGTAGGCGGCGGCTCCGTCGATGCCCCATTTGTAGATGATCTTTCCGGCCTCCGTTTCATCCATGGCCACGTCCTCCTCGATCAGCAGCGCCTTCGCCTCCTCGTCGCTCAGATACCCGCTCCCCCAGGCGCTCTGGATCTGGCGCTTCGGCCCGCCGTCGTATGTGCGCCACTTCGGCAGCTCCTTCCCGCTCGCCTTGCCCCAGGTCTCGTTCAGCAGCGGCCGCAGCAGCGTGTTATACCCGCTCTGAAACTCTCTCGTCGCTGCGCCCATCGGGAGCCCCGTCGTGCTGCTCAGAAACTGCAGCGTCTTGTAGATCTTTCCGTAGGTCGTCATGTTGCCGTACCAGGTCGTCGACGTCGCTTTGTCCTGTTTCCCGGTGGCGATCCTGTAGCTCTCCGCCCAGATATCCCATACCTGCTTGCCCTGGCGCAGCGGCTGCAGCACCATCAGCTCCTTGTCCCGGTCCTCGAACACGATCTTGTAAAGATCCTGCACGATCGGCACGAGCTTCATCGGGTTCAGGTTGTCCAGGAAGTCCTCGCTCCAGTGCTGTGTGAACTTCTGCAGCCAGGTCTCATAATCGTCGTCGTCGCGGCCGGCGTCGCCGACGGCCTGCGCCACGGCGGTCAGCGCCGCGCTCGCGCAGTACACCGCGGCCGTCCGGAGGATCTGACCTTTCATCTGTTTGGCAGCTTCGCTCGTTCCCTTCGTTCGTTTGATCTTGTCGAACTCGCTCGCAACGTCCAGCAGCATGTTGTAGGTCAGCGTCGGCTCGGCCATGAAGGCGGTGAACTCCTTCATCAAAGCCGATTTGCTCCGCATGTTTGAGCTCCGCGTCAGCGTGGAGTCCATCACCTGCGTCGCCAGGATCACCTCGTCAAAGCGCTCGGCGGTCTTCTGCATCAGCTCCTCGCCGGTCAGTCCGGTCTTGCTCTTCGTCTCCAGTTCGCAAGCGTTCCAAAGCGCGCCCCAGGTCATCTGGTCGCCTTTTTCCGCCAGCCACAGGCTCTTGTCCTGGATCTTCTGCTTCAGCGTGTCCGCGTGCTTGATCTGCTCGCGCATGCCGCGGTTTACATTCACGTCGAAGTAGCCGAGATCCTTCCAGACAGCAAGCCCGGAATACTGGAGCGCCTTTGCCCTGCCGCCCTTGATCATCGCGCCTTCCGCCAGATACTTGGGATCGATCAGCAGAGCAGCTCTTGCGATCGAGGTCGGCTGCTGAAGCGCCACCCGGATATTGGCGCCCACGCTGGCGACCTTTACCCCGCTGGTCAGCTTGGAATACCACTGTTCGCCGCGGCCGCCCTCGCCGGCGCCGTTCAGGTCCTGCATAAAGTCCTTGAAGTATCGCCCGGCCTCCGAACCGAATGCCCGCTGCAGCGCCTGCTGCACGCTCGTGTTTTCGCTCTGGTAGTTGTACCAGCGCATCGCGTCCAGCATCGGCAGCACCATCGCGTTGTACTTGGCCATGTCCGCCATATGGTCGGAGAAGACGTCGAACACGCTGTCCACGATGATCGCGTTGTTCGCGTTCTTCGTCAGCTGCTTGGTGAAGCTCTGATTGGCCAGGCGGAACAGGTTGCCCCGCTCGCTGTCCGCGGTCTTCGCCTTGTGCTGCGTGCTGTCGGTTCGGATCGGGAAATAGTTCTCCTCGGTAAAGCCCCGGATGCCGTACAGCTTCATGCTCACCTCGTTGCCCCAGCTCGAGCCGACCGTGTTCATGTATTCCGTCAGCTTGTCGCAGACCTCGATCTGGCGCGGGCTCAGCGTCTTGAGGATCGTCGCCATATCGTCGAGATCCAGCAGGTAGTGCTCGCTTTGAGTTTTGGGTCTGCGAATTCCAATCTTATAATCTCCGATCCGGATGCCGGCGCCGTAAAGGTGTCCCCTCGCCTGCTCGCGCTTGTTCAGGCAGTACAGGCTCATGATCTGCGCCTCCGTCATGGTAACATCCACGGCGTCGGCCTTCAGATCCATGCTTCCGCTCTTCACCGCGCTTTGCGAATTATCGCTGATCATGCGCGGGACCAGCTTGAAGCTGTGCTCCGTCTTTTCCCAGTTCTTGACCTCTTCTGCGGTGTAAGTCTCTTCGGCGTATCGCTGCACCTGATCGATATGCCTTGCCATCCGCCCCCAGCCTCTGGTCAGCCCTCTGAAGATCTCGCGGCCGGCTTCGCCGTAGCGCTTGAAGGCGTAGAACGGAGTGAGGTTTGCCCATTTGAGCTGTTTCCCCACCGTCCCGTCCGGCGATTTCTTCTCTGCGATCTTGTAGTTTTCCCGGATCGATTCTTCTCCGAGCTCGTCCATGTGGGCAAACCGGTGCTCGCCGTCGCTCAGCAGCGCGTTGACGTTCTTGACCGCCGTGCTCAGCACGGTCAGCGTCTCCTCCAGCTTGCGCAGCTGCTCCAGGTTCATCTTCCGTGTGACGGTTCCCTCGTTGCCGGCGATCGCGGCCTCCACGTCCTCGATGTTGTTCTGCAGCATGGCCTTCACGCCTTCTGTCAGCTCCAGGTCGCCGTAAAAGTCGTTCAGCTCGCTGCTGTCCTTCACCCCGCGCAGCGCAGAGGCCAGATCCTGCATCTCCGCCCGGAACTTCGCTTCGCTCTTCGAGCCCTCGCTGAAAGGTCCCAGCGTGTCCAGGCTCTGGATGAATCGCCCGATCGAAGAGCGCAGCGCCTCCGGCACATGGTTCTTCGCGCTGTTTTCCTGCAGCATCCGGCTCAGGCGGGCGCGCTGCCGTTCGATATTGATGCGCTTCTGCCTGGCTTCCCGGCCTTCGTTCAGCTCCCGGCGCAGCTGCTTGACCTTCTCCCGGTTGATGGCCTTCAGCTCCTCCTTCGCTTCCCGAAGCGCGGTTTTCTCGGCGTTGTCGGCGCGCCTGTTGGCGCGTGCCGCCTCGTTCTGAGCCTTTCTCTGTGCCTCCCTGGCTTGCAGCATCCTTTGCTCCATGGCCCGGTAGTTACGGTCTGCGATCGTTTCGGCCTCGCGGATCTCGCCGGACAGGATCGTGTCCATGATCTCCTGCGCGACCAGACTCACATTCTCCTCGCGTTGCATCTCCGTGAATGCGTACTGATAGCGAGGCTTGGCCGCGTTCAGCATGCGGTCGATCTGCTCTATCTGATTAGAAGCAGACGTGATCGACGCCGGGAAATATCCCTCGCCGTAGTCGTCCCGCAGCGTCTGATAGAATTCGTCGATGCTCGCCCCGCCCTCGTTGACCAGCGTGAAGCGGCCGAGATTTGCCTTTCTCCATGCGTTGAAGTCCGGGATGTCGCCGCGCAGCTCGTCGCTGATCTGCAGCCTCGTGCCCCTCACGCGCGCCGAGAGCCCGCTCAGCTCTTCCGAGGTCTCCGTGTTCATGTTCCTGTAGGTCTCGTCGACGATCATCCTGGCGGCGCCTCTTGCGATGCTGTTCAGCTCGTGGCTGTTCAGATCCTCGCCGGTTCCCTGCACCAGCTTCCGGCCGAGCGTCTCGATCTGCCGGGAAAGCTGATCGACGTCGGCGCTCGACTCGTGCTCCTTGAGCAGCGATCGGGCGAAGCGCCGCACGTCGGCCTTGTCCACGCTTCGGTTTTCCGGGCTCGTGTGCTGTGCCTGCTCGCGGTAATACTGCACGGCCTGTCTCAGCTCGCGGTTCTCGCGCTGGATCTGGCGCGAGGTCTCCACCGCGTCCGGGATGTTCTCGGCCCACCAGCGCTCCCTCGCCTCCTGGATCTCCTGCTGCATGCTCGGCCGGAGCTCCATCCGCGTCAGCGCGTCCTGCGTCCTCCCTATCAGCTCCTCCGTCTCCGCGATCCGTTTCTCCAGCGCGGCCTTCTCCTCAGTGCCGAGATTCCCCTCGGCCAGTTTCTTCTGCTGCCGCTCGAGCCGCTTCTGATAATCCTCAAGGTTGTCCGCCTTCCGGGCGTACTTCTGCAGCTCCTCGCTCGCGCCCTCGAGTTCCGCCGCCTCCCGCAGCAGCGCCCGATCGCTCACCCCGTCCATCTCGGAGTGCTGGCCCTTGACAGTATCGACGTTCTGTGATACATTATCTCCAGAACTCCGATGAAGAGGATTTTTCCTCGCCGGCTGACGCTGGGTTTCGCCTTGCTGAGAGCCAAAGCTGGAGTTCTTTTTTATTGGATTCAGCTTGACCTCGTAAACGTATTTTCCGCTCGTCGTATTACGGATGTTGATAATGACCTTGAAGCGTTTTCCGTCAACCTCCACATTTTTCAGAAAGTAGTCGAAGCTCAAAGCGTTTTTCTTCGCTTCATTATTGTTTCCCTTCAACGGTACATTCTCTTTGTCAATCTGTGCGTTTTCCAGTAGGGTCACAAAATCTCCGGATGCTCCGATGTTGATTTTTGCCTTGTCCGACTGATTTAGCTGTCTCGGATTGATCTTCTTGATGTTTTCGCGCTGGGTCTGTCTGTCAATCTCGGCATAGTACATTCCGCTTTTCGTTTCAAACCGGATTTTCTTTCCGAGATATTGGGGCGAGCCAGGCAAATAGAAATTTGCCTTGAATATCTCCAACTTTTCGGAATACGATAGGCCTTCAAGCGATTCGGATGTTTTATATACCTCTTCGCCATATTCATTTTTCCCGTCCAGCGAATACTGCACCCGGCCGCCGTCTTCCTCGGCGGTCGTTTTCTTTTCCGTATGTGCATTTTCCTTCTCGGATCGATCACTTTTCTTTTCCGACCGTGCATTATCCTCCTCGGAATGAGCGTTTTCCTCCTCGGTGCGCTCATTCTCCCGGTTCTGCACGGCCTCGGCCAAAGCGTTATCGAACAGACGCTGCAGCTCCTCCGCGTGCTCCAGCAGCACCCGCGCCTCCTCGTGCCGGGCCGAGACGCCATTGAAGGCCGCGCGCAGCTTCTTGACCATGTTATTGATCCAGCTGCCGATCTTCCGCATCAGCGTCGGATGCTCATAGGCCAGTCGTTCCATCGCGTGCGTATCCCGGAGCATCGTCTCGCAGCCGTCGGCCACGACCTCGCTCACGGCCTCCTCGTAGCTGATCCCGCCGCGGCTCTGTCTCTTGGCTTCGACGATCTGCTCGAACTTGGTCATGTTGCCGTCGGCCAGCGTCTGCACGACGAAGGATCGCAGCTCCTGATAGGATTTTCCGCCGTACTGTTCGGCGAAGTGCGTGATCTCATGGCTCATCGTGCTGATGATCAGCGTCTCTCCGACCGCCTTTCCCGCGTTCGCATTGAGGAATATCTTCCCGCCGCTGACATAGGCGCCGTTGATATCGCCGGCCTTCTCCGTCTGCACGCCGTCGAACACGGTCAGCTCCAGACCAAGGGCCTTTGCAACGATGGCAGAAGCTTCGACCTGCTGCTTCTGCGTCTGGTTCATTCGCTTCGGATCTGCCGCCTGATACTCCACGCCGCCGATCGTCGCCTTGTCGTAGCTCACGCGGCCCGGACGGATATCCGAGACCTCCCGCTCGGCGCCCTTCCTGCTCTGCTCCGCGGCCTGCTGCTGCCGCGCCTCATACTTCGCGTGCCCGATCTCCCAGGCGATGTCGCGCTGCTCCTTCGTCAGATAGCTCGTCAGGTTGCTTTTGTCCAGGGCTTCGCGGTTTGTACCTTCGGCCGCCAGCAGATTGATTCCGGCATTCATAGCGGCTTCGTAATTGTTCAGGTCCTGCCCTTCGTTATAGACCGCCTGGATCGCTTTCGCATCCTCCTCGAGCACGGTTCCGGCAGTTTTAAATTCTTCTCCCGAGATAATCTCAGTCTTCTTTTGCTCGGTCAACTCGGTCTCGGCGTTCTGTTCGTCGGTAGCCTGCCTATACGCGTCGGTCGCTTCCTCGTCAACGATGGCGCCGTCTTCAACGACGAAACTCGTGTTGCCGCCGTAGTGCTCGAAAGCGACAGCCAAAGCGCCGATGTTGACCGGCGTTGCCTTTGTCTCGCCGCTCTTGATGCTTTCGGCCAGCGACCGAACTTCCTGGTTTGTAGACTGTGATGCTGCATCAAGCAGCGAATTCATACGACCGTTGTCTTTCATAAACTGCTTGCCGACTTTGCCATATCTTGCGGTATTGATGACCTCGCCGCTGTTCAGCAGACCTGTCGTCAGTGTCGTCAGCATCAGCGTGTATGCGTCGTCGTCGTCCCACAGTTTGATCTCATTGTTTTCTCCGAGGATCGTATTTGCTGCCGCAAGCGCGATTTTGTTTTGGAGATACTCTTCGAGGTTTTCGCCGAATATGTCAATGCCGAGCTCTGCACCGGCGCGAAGGGCTGTGCTGCCGATCTTTGAAGTCATTTTCCCGGTAAACTGGCTGATGCCTCCAAACTTGGAAATACCACCGAGAAGATATTGAAGCGTTCCTTCAGCAACGCCGACAATGTTTGAATAGTCCCTCGCTTGTGTCTTCGAGTATCCCTTGTTCAGCGCGTCGGTGTATGCGTTGCCTTTAGCCTGAACAGACATCAAACCAGCGCCGAGAACCGGGTTCACCGTGCCGGCAACCAAGCTCGGCGCCATGTTTGAGATCGTGTTGACCGCATCGTAACCGAGGCCGAGTGCGCTGCGTCCGAAAATCTTCGGCCCCGTGTCCTCGAGATCTTGGCGAACAAAACTTCCGGCGTACATAAGCGGCCCTTGGCCTACGGCTTCATCACTGAAGTTCTGCCTGACTCCCTGCGCTGCATTTCCAAGGCCGGTCGTGACGTCGAGTGCCAGCGTTTCAATGAGCCGGAGAGCCCACGGATCGTTTTTGATGTCATCGGCCATTTGACGCGCAAGTCTTACATCAACGGTTGTGGCCATTTCTTTAAGATAATTGTTCGCCGTTTCTTCTCCTCGCTCCACAAGCAGATAACAATACAGATCCTTTTCGTCGTCTGTTAAGTAGTCATCAGCGTAAAGCAGATCGGGGGTTATTTCGCTCTTCTCCGGATTCCAGTATTCATACTCCCCGCTTTCCGGATTGATATAGTCGCCAGTTAACCTGCCGCTCTCTTTTTCTGCTACCGCTTTCGCAAGCATGTTTCGCTTGTCAGCCCGGCCGGATGCGACTTTGGCATCATACTCGGGGTCGTTCATCGCATCGCTCCAACGGAGCGCTGTCGCATACTCGAGCTCCTTCTTTGCTGCCTCAAGATCGTGCTCGACATCTTCCTTGCCGCGAACGCCAAACTTCCCACGTCCTCCGGAAAAGCCGTCGCCGGAGTGAGCTTCGGATCCGCCGAATCTGCGTTCATAAGCGTTCTCGGCAGCTTTGCGAAAAGAATTTCCATATTCATCAAGCTCGTTTTGCAGGTCTTCCACCCGCTTGCTCGCTTCGTCATACCATTCTTCAGTGCTTAGTCCGCGGTCTTTTGCCGTGTTGTAATATTCCTTTGCTTCATTTTGCCACTTGGCCTCTTCGCTTTTTTGCCCGATTTCTCCGAGCGTTGCGCCGAGCGTTTTCGGCCCGAATTTCCCTCCTCTTCCAGCCGACTGTTCGTCCGCATGAAACCGAGAGCCAGGGTCAAGGATGTTTTGCTGCTGCCACTTCATGGCGTTATCAATTGCAGCCTGCCGACCTTGCTGCGCCTGCTGGACGAGAGACGGCACGGTCGGCTGCGATTGAAGATCCTTTTCCTTGGTCTGCTTCCTCTGCGCGCCGATGATCTCGTCAACAACTGCTTTCCTGGAAGGATATTCGCTCTTCGAGGATTCCGTATCCGGTTCGGCCTTCGTCCCGCCATTCGGTGTCCAGCTGCCGCTCAGAATGTCGTCGACAGAGATGGACCTTGAGCCGGGCGCTGCCGGTCTGATGGTTTTTGCAGCTGTTTTTAGTGCCTGCTGAGAAGAGGCGATCGATTGATCGCTCTTTTCTCTGCTGGGCTTCCAATTACCTCTCAATATGTCCTCCGTCGAAATGGATCTGGAGCCAGCCGGTGTATTTCTTTTGACCGGCTGGCCCTGGCTGAGATACTTTTTCATCAGGTCTTCATAGGGCATAGTATTTTGCCCTCCTTTTACTTCCGCGCAGAAAGCGCTGCTTTGAGCTGCTCCCACTGCTCAGGCGACAACGCGTTGAGATCTTCTTCATAGAAGCCCGTGGCGCCGTGGGTGGCTCCAGCCAGCATATCTTCGAAGCGCTTAGGGTCAACGCCGGTACCATTGTTCCCGTCGTTTCTGTTCCCGTCGTTTCCGTTCCCGTTGTCTCCGGTATCAAGGTAGTACCACCACGGCTTATCGCCGCCTGTGCCCTCCGGCTGATACCCTTTCGGATACTCTCCCGTCATCGCATAGTATTCCTCCGCCGTGATCCGTCCGACGCGGTAAGCAAGATCCGGGTTTTCGGCGCTCCACAAAGAGGCCATTTCCTCGGCCTGCTCACGGGTCAGGCCGGCGGCAGCGAGGTCTTCGTCGGTGGGCGTGTAGCCGTACTGGAGCAGGCTCATGACATAGGACCGTTTCTCCTGCTGCCTCTGATACTCTACGTCGCCTCGCTTGTCTCCGTACTCCCTCTCGTACTGTTCCCTCTCGTAGTCGATATCACTGCGCTTGTCCCCGTATTCGCGCTCATACTGCGCACGCTCCCAGTCGACGTCACCACGTTTGTCCTCATACTCGCGCTCGTAGCGGCGGCGCTCCTCAGCTCGTTCGTCCTCCTGCCACTGGCGGCCATAATCCCGCTCGTCCTCCTGCCACCTGCGGTCGTAGTCCCGCTCGTCCTCCTGCCACCGGCGGTCGTAGTCCCGCTCGTCCTCGCGCCACCGGCGCTCGTAGTCGATATCCCCGCGCTCTTCGTCGTGGGCACGCTCCTGATACCAGCGGTTATATTCATCGCCATACCGTCCGTATGCAATCTCGTCCATCTTCATCAGATCCGAGAGCTGCTGCCGCTTTTCGTCCCCCTCGTCCTTGTAGCGCTGATAGGCGCGGTCGTAGAGCTCCGGGGCCCGCTCGCTCAGCTGCGTCATGTACTTGTCGTATGCGGCATTTCCGGCCGCCTGGCTGTAGCTGCTGCCATAGCCGCCGGTCAGACCGGCCGCCTGGCCCATCGTGTCGCGCATGGCGTCCTGGCCCATCCGGCGGTAGTCATCCTTCAGGCTTTGCCACATCTCGTCCTCGTTGATGTTGTACCTGAACGTCGGCCGGCCGGTGATCTGCGCGTACAGATCGTCGATCTCCTGCTGATAGCCGCCGTCCCAGGTCGGCGCTGCAGGCTGAGTCTGCTGCCCCTGCGCCTGAGCTGCGGCAGCCGCGGCGGGTGCGGCAGCTGGCGCCTGAACGTCCTTCACCGCGCGCTCTGTTTCCGCCGGAGCAGCGGCTTGCACCGTCTTAGCCGCCGACGTCTGCTTCTGCTGCTCCGCGTTGCTCATCAGCTGAGCGCTCGGTGCCTGCATCTGCTCCGCCTTCGGCTGAACGGTCTGATCGGCCACCGTCTTTACCTTCTCGGCTCCGGCCGTGACAGGCTTCTGCACTTTTTCCTTTTCGAGAATTTCCTTGTATCCCATGATTTATCCCCCTTAAATCTGCAAGATCGAGAAAGCGTATGACGAGCTTCTGTTGTTTGTCAGGCGGATCGAGCAGTTGCTTTCCGCCGTCACGGAAATATCGTTGTTGGTCGCCGTCTGGAACAGCACCGATACGATCGGTGTCTGGTTGTCCCCTTGCGTTTGCACGATCCACGTCGGACCATAGGTCGGCGCGATCAGATATTGCCTCCAGCTTCGAAGTGTCGTGACCGTCGAGCTGTTCGCCGACACGGACACTCTCTTGCCCCAGGACTGATAATTCCCGATATAGAATGTCCAGTCCTCCGGGATCTCCAAAGCGGCGTCATGCCCAGGCGTTTTCCCGAAGCCGACGCCGTTTCCGTCCTCCCGGAATCTCATGGCCCACTTCTGCCCGGGCAGCGTCCGCACGGCCGTCGTCTCATTCCCGAGGCCGTCGGTCGCCACGATGTTGATCGTGTAGGTCTTGTCCGCCTGCAGGCTCGCGTTCACGATTCGCTTGACGCCGTTCTGCAGCGTGTATCCCTTGGCCTTGAGCGTCAGCGTGTTTTCGTTGTTCAGGCTGCTGATCGTCGCTGTGGCCTGCGCCGCGAAGTATGCCCCGCTCTCGTCCGCGTCCCCGTTGCTGTCGCAGCGGTACACGCTGATATCGCTCAGGATCGGCGTCGCGTATGGCTCGCACACGATCTCAAGCGTCTGCGTCGCCTTGCGGCCTCGGCTGTCCGTCACGGTGACGGTGATGGTCGACGTGTCTCTCAGGATGCCTGTGCGGTAGGGCGAGCTCGTATCCGTCACGCCGCCGCCCTTGACGCTGATGCTGGCTACCGTCGCGCCGACCGCTGCGCTCATATCGAGTTTATTGCTGTCGAGCGTGACGGTCGCCTTCGAGTATCCGGATATAAAGCAGGTGAAGCCGGAAGCGTCGCCCGTGTTATACGGCGCGGCCGATGCGTATCCGGAGGCCAGGACTGGCTTCATGCCGCTGTCGGCCTTGACCGTAACCGTGGCCGTCACGGCGGCGCCGACGGTCGTCGTGCAGCTCGAATCGGTATAGCTCTGCACGCTCACCGTGGCCGAGAAGCTCGTCGCGCTCGGGTATTCGCTGAACCAGCTCCGCGGGACGCTGATCGATTTCTGCGTTTTGAAAGCCGCCGTTGTGGTCAGCGTATTTCCGCCGGCGCTGATCGTAGCTATGTGCCAGTTGTAGCCGGACCGGTTCATGATCAGCTCGATGCTGCCTTGCGTTTCAACGGAGCTGCTGCAGCTTGAGATCGTCGATCGCTGTCTCGTCGCCGTCGCTGCCACGGTCACGGCTCCGCTGACCGTGTGCGTGTTCCCGTTCGTGAAGCTGGAACCGTTCACCGTATGCGTGTCGATCGCGTAGCCGCTCTTGGCCGCGAATACGATTGTCAGCACGTCTCCGTGTGTGATCGTCGCCCCGTTTGCAAGCTCGGTCCCGCTCCTGGTGACCGTGATCGTGCTGCCCGTCCCGGCGCTGATCGACAGCGTGTAGGTCTTCAGCGCCGCCGTCGCCACCACGGTTACGGCTCCGCTGACCGTGTGCGTCGATCCGCTCTGGAAGCTGACGCCGTTGACGGTGTGCGTGCTCAGGCTGTAGCCGGTACTCGCCGCGAAGGTCACTGTCAGCACGTCCCCGTGGGTGATCGTTGCGCCGTTGGACAGCGTCGTGCTGCCCTTCTTCACGGTGATCGAGCTGCCTGTCCCGGCGCTGATCGACAGCGTGTAGGTCTTCAGCGTCGCCGTCGCCGCCACTGATACCGAGCCGCTGACCGTGTGCGTGTTCCCGCTCGTGAAGCTCGAGCCGTTGACGGTGTGCGTGCTCAGGCTGTAGCCTGTTTCCGTTCCGAAGCTGATCGTCAGCACGTCCCCGTGGGTGATCGTTGCGCCGTTGGACAGCGTCGTATTCCCTTTTTTGACCGTGATCGTGCTGCCCGTCCCGGCGCTGATCGACAGCGTGTAGGTCCGCGTCTCCTGCAGGCTGAGCGTCGCCGTCTTTCCGAAAAAGCTGCAGACCGTTCCGCCTCCGGAGGTCTGTCCGCTGAAGGTGAAGCTGACGCTCGCGCTTCCGTCTGCATTGTGCGTCACCTCATGCGTCGCCGTCTTTGCCGCGTTTGTGCTCAGGTTTTTCA
The DNA here is from genome assembly GCA_017552325.1 of Oscillospiraceae bacterium. Lineage (GTDB taxonomy): Bacteria > Bacillota > Clostridia > Oscillospirales > Oscillospiraceae > Limivicinus. The sequence continues at coordinate 63,892 of JAFZQE010000012.1, read as the reverse complement.
GGTCGACCCAGGATCCGCCTGTCACATAAAAGCCATACGGCGATCCCAGATCCAGCAGCGTCGTGTTTCCGGCCTTGAGCGTCGTTCCCGAGACGATCCCGTGACTTACGCCGTTCGATCCGCCCTTGAACTGCGGCGTGATCGTCAGCGTGCTTTTGTTGGTGGCCGCGTTGTAGCTCTGCTCGACCTTCAGGCGGATATAGTACGGGTATCCGTGGTCCTCGCTCCAGCCGTTTGAGCTTGGCAGGTAGTAGGTCGCCATCATCTCACCTCATACTTCACATGATCCGGAAACTGTTTCGCTATCGAGGCATAGCCCGCGCAGACCGTGTCGAGCATTTCTCTCGCGCACCATTTCGCGTATTTTGTTTTCGGCGTCAGATTCACGCGGACGATCCCCTTCTTTTTGTGCATCCCATAGGCCGGCTGAAAACAGTCCCGCCCGGCTACGCGCTGCATCATGGCCTCCGTCAGAGCGCTGATCCCGGCGCAGACGATGTCCTTCCCTTCCTCGGCATATCCCGCGTGGCCGATCAGCGTCACCGCGTATTCGTTTCGCTCATAGATGATCCTTGTCATGTGATCACCCCTGCGGCTGCGAGGCCGCGGCCGCCTGCTCGCGCGCCTGGCGCATGTGCTTCGGCTCGCCTCCTGTGATCTCTTCCGGCGGCGCCTGCATCGGCGCGCTTCCCTGAGGTGCCTGTTGCTGCATTCCCATGCTCTGCATGAGCCCCTCGACCAGGTCCGGTCGATACTGCTTGGCGAGCATAAGAGCGAACTGCTGGAACTGCTGCAGCTGCTGCTGCATGGTCTGATTCTGCGCGATCTTCTGCATGATCGCGTCCTTCCCCTCGAATTCCATCATCCCCAGCGTCGTCATCGCCGTCTCGGCGTTCTCCGGCTGGAAGAAACCCGCGTTGTAGAACTGCAGCGCGAGCTCGTTCTGGCTCATGCGCGTGTAGGCGTTCCGCTTCTGCGGCTCGATCTTGATGTCGAACACCGGCAGCCGCGGCCCCAGCTCCTGCCCGCCGAACGAGCCCTGATCCTGCGGCTTTATCCCGTTGTTGGAAAAGCTCACAAAGTCGTCGGCGCCCATCTCTCCCGTGATGCGGAAGCGCCGCGGCTGATCGTAGAACTGCCGGACCAGCTCGATCACAAGCTCAACGATATCGGAATAGGCCCGGTAACTGCCGCGCGTGCTGTCGCGGCTTCCCTTGCCGCTGGCTTCCTGCAGGGCTGCAATCGCGCTGGCTGCCGTCGCGCCCGCGGTCGTGCTGCCCGTCGCCGTCTCCGTGTTTCCCGTCACCTGCCGCAGCTCGTTGATCACGTCGGAGAGGTAATTGATGTAATTCCCGCTCAGTTGCGTGTAGCTTATTGCGCGAAGCGATGTGTCCTCCAGAGAACCGCGGACATGGACCAGCGGCTTTCCGAGATCCAGGAACTCCTCTTCATTCACCTGGCCGTCTTCGCGGATGAAGTAGCGCGGAGTCGCGCCTACCATGGCGTTTTTGAGGATGGCCGTGCGCATCAGGTCGATCTGCGTTTGTGCGTTCCTGGCCAGGTCCACGAAGCCGTAGCCGGCCGGGCTTCCCTCCACCGGATACAGCGGATCGAGGACGAAGGGATATCGGCCGTGATCGTACAGAGGCTCTCCCTTCTCTTCGGTGCTGTCCAGCGCGGTCTCCCCGACGAATTTGCAGAAGTGCAGCTCGCGCTTCCCGTTCCTGTACAGGTGGTAGTAGTGATCGACCACCGTCACCATGTCCTCGGTCGGCACATGGTCGTCATACAGGAACTTGCTCGCCTCGAAGCCGTTGCTCAGCGCCTCGTCCTTCAGCTCCGGATAGCGGCTCCTGAGTTCCTCCTTGTCCTCGAGGTAGGTATAAAACAGATGCCGCGACGTCTGGATGTCGGTAATGCCCGGCTCCCAGAACAGATTCAGCAGGTTGACCCGTTCGATGCTGACGTCTCCGAGGCCGTTCAGCTTGTCCGCGTCCCAGGTGACCTTGTACACGGCCGTCCCGCTCTTCAGCTTCTGCCAGCCGTTGTCGCTCCAGCAGCGCTCGAATTTGCACTGCTCCAGGATGCAGGGAACGATCGCCGTCAGCATGCGCGCATGGTCGCTGTCGTTCGGCTCACGCGGGAGGATGTTCGGCTCGGGATAAGCCTCCATCAGATCCGCATGCTTGGAAACGATCACATTGTGGAGCCAGCCGCTCTTGGCCTTGAAGTCCGCCCGATTTCCCTCGGTCTCCTTCGCCTCCTCGATGTCGTTGCGCATCTTCCACCAGTTCTCGCTGGCGATCACGCGGTTCTCCAGGCTCGCCTTCCCTGTTTTGTACCGCTGAAGCGTGTCCATCCACTTGATCAGCCGCTCTTTTTCGATTTTCGGCCGCTGCGGTTCCTCGTCCTGCTGAGGCCGGAGCCCGGCCGTCTGCAGCATTTTCTGTTCGCTCACCTTGAATTCGTCCATCTGTCATTCCGTCCTTTCAGTTGATTCAGCGGGTCGTTGATAAATTGAAGCTCCTTCTGCGCCGGCGGCCGCAGCGGCGCGATCGGCCTTGCCATGCACATATAGCGCCAGTCGTCGGCCGCGTGGTCCTCCTGCGTGGTGTCCAGGTCCTCCGGCTTGGCCGTCGAGTACATCATCAGCGGGATCGTCCGGATGAAGGCGTCGCAGCCCTTGAACACATACATCCGCGGGAAGCCGTGCTCGTCGAACTGCAGCCTGTAATGGCACTGCATCCAGCCCGGGATCCGTTCGTTGTCTCCCGGCGTGAAATACACGCGCCACTTGGCCGCGGTTTCTGCGATGCTCTCGCCCCGGCTCTTGTCCCAGATGCTCGGGTCCGCCACGCCTAAGATCTCCTTGCCGCGCAGCCAGGGATGCTCCCGCTCCACGCGGGCGATCTCCTTGAACTGCTGCTCCGGCGTCCATTTCAGTCCCTCGTTCGGGACCTTTGTGCAGCCGTACATCTCGAGGATCCGGTACAGCGTCCCGTCGAAGTCCACGGCCCACCAGGCGCAGGAGAAAGGCCGTGCATAGCCGAAGTCATAGCTCCGGTAGATCGTCCAGTTGCGGGCCTCTCCGTGCGTCAGATCGATCGGATCGATCACGTGCACCCAGCGCCGCTGTCTCAGCAGCTCCTCCGCGCTCTCCGTGCAGCCGTGCTCCCTGGCCGCGTTCAGATCCGGCGCGGCTCTGAATTCCTTGAAGTACTGCCCCTCGTAGCTGTCCCAATCCCCCTCGAGCAGCGCCTTCCGCTCTTTTTCCGGGAGGAGCGCCAGGCTGCCGAGATACTCGGGATCCTCGTCCAGCAGCGCTTTGTTGTCAAAGACGCTCGCCTGGATGAACACCCGATCCCGCACGATGCTGATCGGCTTCCCGTCCGGGTCTCGTATCGTCAGCTCTTCGCTGATCGTCGTTCCAGGCTCCGCCGGCGCGATGAACCGCTCTTTTACCCAGCCGTGGCCGACGCCGCCCGGGTTTGTTGCGCCCCGCATATAGCAGATGGTTTTCTTGCTGCTGCGCGGGTGCCGGCTCGGCCTGTTTCGGGAGAACATGTAGCTGTACTCCTCCCAGGTGAAGTGTGTCAGCTCGTCAAAGCCGATGAAGTCGTAGCGCTTGCCCTGGTAGTTGGTCCTGTCCTTGGCGTACTGCATATTCCCGAAGAAGATCTTGGCCCCGCTCGGGAACCGCCACATATGCTTCCCGTCGTTGTACTTCGCCTTCGGGAACGCGAGGGAATACAGCGTCTGGCTTCGGTCGATCAGCTCTGACAGCTGCTCATAGGTTTTCCGAAAGAGGATCGCCCTGTAGTGCGGGATGTCCACCTGCCGCAGTGCCTCGATCAGCAGGGCGTCGCTCTTGCCTCCTCCGGCTGCCCCTCCGTACAGGGCCTCGTATTCTGTCCGGCGCATGAACTCGGCCTGCTTCGGCTGCGGGGACCAGATCACTCGCTGATCCTCTTCATCAGGCGTCTTCTTCATCTGCCCTCCGTCTCTCCGGTATGAGGATCACGCCGGATTCTCCGCCGTCCTCATCGCCGATCGCGTGCTCCACCTTTTTCTGCTCCAGCTTCAGGCGTTCGCGGGCGATCTTCTCGCTGACCTTCTCCCCGCTCGTCTTCAGCCCGTAGATGTTGCGCTGGAGGGCCGTCAGATCGCGCAGGGCGGCCGCCATGTCTCGGAGCGCCTTGGTGTCCGTCTTCTGGAAGATCTTCTCCGAGGTCGCGCTCACGCCCTCTCCGCAGCCTTCCGTGACGATGTAACGCCTGAACTGCTCCGGATCGTTCAGCGCCTGCAGCGCGGCGTCGATGGCAAGCTCCGTGCTCTCCGCCAGCTTCAGCAGCTTCGCGCTGATCCGCGCGCGTGCGCGCTCAAGGGCTTTGTTTTCCGCTTTCTTTCTGAAGCCCTGCCGTTTCTCGCTCCACTTCCCTGCCGAGGCGTGTTTGCTCACGGTCGAGTAGCTGATCCCGGTCTGCTCGGCCAGCGCCTGCAGCGACATGTCGCCGGCGACGTACATGGTTTCGATCTCTGTCCAGTCCCTCATGCCGCGCCTCCTTTCTGTCCGTAGACTACAGACTATCCGCGCTCTTTCTCTACGACAGGCCTGTAAAAAAAGCGCACGTCCGATCTCTCGGCGTGCGCCTGTTCATTTCTCGCTGTATTTTTCTATTTCCAACACCCTGTAATAGGGGCATTTTTCGTAGTCCCCCGCGCAGTATTCCGTCAGTTGCTCGTCGAACTCTTTTTTTCGGCGGAAGGTATGCGTGATCGTCGAGCGCTCGAAAAAGCCCTCGCATCCGATCCGTTTTGCCTCCTTGTTCTGCGTGCGGAAGAAGCAGCAGCGCATGTCGGCGTTTTTCCAGTCGTCATAGCTCCTCACGGTCGGCACCCCGCACGGCTTCGCTCTCCGCCGCCAGTGCCCGGCCTGGAGATCCTGCTGCTCCTGGGCCACAGGTCGAAGGACTGAACAGGCGCCTCGCAGCTGCAGAAGCCGCAGACGCCGTCCCGCACCCCCGGGAAGTCCTCGAGCCTCTCGCCGTAAGTCTGCCCGATCCGCTCGGCGCAGCGTCGGCAGAGTGCCATATGTATCGGGTTCACGCTGTTACCCATGGCGTCCTCCTCGTTTCTCTTTCTTTGGCGTGACGACCTTTCCGCCTCTCACCCTCGGGGCCGTCGGCAGCAGGCAGCGCAGATAGCAGCTCGTCACGCGGCCCTCCTCGTCGCAGTTTGTCTCGTGCGCCTTGATCACGCTGCCCTTCTCCGGCTTGATGTCCTCCACGTCGGCCACCGGCTCCGGCTCGGTGTAGATCGGGCGGCTGACGTTCCGGCTGACGTGCCACTTTTTCTTGTTCGGGCGCCCCTGCACGTTGGCCACGAGGTAGGCGGCGAGATCGGAATGATCTCCGCGGTTGTCGAGCTCCTCCATGCTGTAGCCGCCTCCCTGCCAGATCTCACGGAAGATCGGCTCGGCTTCCCGCTCCAGGACAAGATGCTGATGCAGGCGGGCGGGCGCGTTCCTCTTCGGGCTCCAGTTGGCCGTCAGGAAAAACACGATCGGATTTCTCCCTGCTCTTGCCTTGAACAGTCGGCGCAGCACACGGAGAGCGCGGTTGAGATCGGCTTCGGCTCCTTCATAGTCTCCCGGCAGATGATCGTCGTCATACTTGGCCACGATATGCGCGTCCCCCTTGCCGAAGTTCGCGTTGATGATCCGGGCGGCCTCCCTGGCGGAGTTGATCTCGTTGGCGCGGATCTTCTTCTCGGAGCTCGTCCCGGCTACCCGGGGAGCGCGCTTCGGCTTCGGCTCTCCCGGTTTGCGGACGGGCATCCAGGAGCGACGGATCTCCGTCACCCTCCCGGATATGATCTTGTACTCCATCAGCTGCTTCATCCTTTCCTCTCCCAGGCCCCCTTGCCTAAAAGGGGCTGCCGCGTCAGCGGCTGGGGGATACTCCCCTTTCCTATTTATATATGTCGTAACGTTAGCCGTGAAAAAGTCCAACAAGAAACGCGTGCGCGCACGCGCGCAAAGCGTTTCCCTCTCCCCTCTTCTGCCGGCGCGGCCGTCTGAGGGTTCCCCTGTCTCTCTGAAAAGGTGCAAGGACCGGCGGCCCGCTCAGGGCCGCTCGTCCTCGGATCTTTATTTCGTGAGGGGCGGGGGAAGAGCTCAGCCCCTCCCCCGTTTATTGTTCTTTTCCGAGGCCTCGGTTTCTCTCTGCTCGGCCTCGATCACGCGCCGAAGGTGGACGATCTCCGCGCGGTCAAGCTGTCGCTGGGTCAAAAGCTCCCGGTTTTCCTGCCGCAGCATCCGGTTCGCATTTTCAAGCCGGTCGACTTCCCGTCGTAGCTTTTGGATCTCAAGATCAAGCTCCGTCATCGTCGTCTTCTCCGAGCTCGATCTGATCGTCCTCCTCGTCCGGCAGTTTTTCTGCGTCCCTGGTAATGCTCTCTGTCAGCCCGCCTGCGATCCGCCCCAGCAGATCCGGCAGCGCGCCGTAGGTCTTCAGGTTCCGCGGCCACAGGATCCCGTGCAGCAGCATCCCGCCCTTGGCGGCAAGGTACGCTTCCCCGCGCTTTGTCTTTCTCACGTGCACAGTCAGCGGCTGCACGTCGCGCAGCGGCTTGAACAGGTTCGGATCGACCAGCAGCAGTCCCTCCGACGTCTCCAGCGGAAGCAGCAGCTCTCCCCCGTAGCAGATGCTGATCGGAGGATCCGGCAGCTCCTCCTCTGACGCCTCGTCCTTCAGGCAGATGCCGTCCGGCGGCGCCTTCTCGGTCACGATGATCTTCTCCCGGTCCTTTTCCGGGATGTCCAGCACGGCCAGCACGGAATCGCTGTCCAGGAACGGGAATCCGTACAGCGGCCAGGCGCCGTATCCGTTACAGATCCACTGCGTGTCCTGCTCGGCGTCGGTCCATAGCTGCAGCTCTCCGCTCTGCTTCACCAGCTTGGCGATCTGTTTGATCTGCATCAGCTTCTCCTCCTTTCCTTCAGCATCTTCTTCCGTGCCTGCTCCGAGAGCCGCAGCGCGTTCCGGATCTTCTCCAGCTCGGCCGCCGTGGCGTCCAGGGAGGCGTTCAGCGTCTTGATCTCCTCTCGCAGCTTGTCCCGGTCCCGCTCAAGCGCAGAGATCAGGACCTTCTTCTGAGCCAGCTCGCCCTTCAGCTCGTCCAGCTGCTGCTCTCGCTGCAGCATGGCCTTCTGCGCTGCCTCATACTTCTTTCGATTCACCCACATCGGCGTCCTCCTGTTCGATCCGGTTCCTCTTTTCAGCCTCTCTCTCCGCTTCTTCCCTCGTCAGGAAGAACTCGTCGCCGATCTCGCTCCAGCTGACCAGTAAGCTGGTGTCTTGCGGGTCGTCCTTTTTATCCGACATTCTCACCCCGTCGTAGCCCGCGCCCGTGACCTTGAGCTCGTCCACTTCCCAGCAGCCCTTGTCGTCGTTGTACCAGATCTGCCAGACGGGCTCGCCGATCCGGACCCGTCGCGCCCCGTAATGTCGGATCTTTGCGCACGCCTTTTCGACCAGATCCAGCATGTTGAAAGGTTCTTTTTTCGTATCCACCCTTGAGCATAGATCTCTGACGAACATTTCGGTGATATCCTTGAACCCGAAGGCACAGTACCCTTTGCGAAGGCCGAAGCCGTGGACGACATAGGTGATCTCGTAGGTTTTCGACCACAGCATCGCATGGTCTTCTTTTTTTAGCCCACAGTCGTCCACTATCGTAAATCTGACGAGATCTCCTTTCTGATATAGTCTGTCATCGTTGCGAACCTCGAAGCGTTTCTCCCCGCTCAGGATCGGCTCGACATATTTGTAATTGATTTTGATGTTATGGATCATTTCGTTTCTCCTTTCTGATCTTCTTGTTTCGGTTTCCACAGAGCATAGTTGTTTGCGACGCAATATTCTCCCTTCAGGAAGCCATCAAGGCCGAACCTCAGCCTTTTGCAGTCCTCATCCGCACATGTTTCGCATCGCTTTTTCTTCAGATCCATCAGTCCGCCCTCGCCGTGAGCCACTTGAGCAGAGATTCCCTGTCCGTAAACTGCGCCAGCTCGTAGAAGATCTTGTCCGCGAGCTCGACCGCGGACAACGTGCGCAGCACGTCGATGTTCATAACCAGCGTTTTATCGCTCATTCCTCGTTTACCCCCAGGCGCGGACGTGACATGCTCGTTTCTTTGCGATTCATTTCCTTCTCCTTTCGTTGATCATGGAGGTGATGGCATAAATCGAGACGATTAAAGCGCAGACAGCGATGAACACAGCTGGCCGAGCCAGCCAGAACCACATCCAGCTCATTCCTCGCTCACCCCCACGTGCGGCGCCAGGAGCCCGTGCAGCGCGCCGGCGAGCTTCTCGGCCAGCTCGTTGTCCCGCTCGCGGATCTTCCGGATCCGCGCCTGGATCTCGTTCAGATCCATCTGCAGCTGCCGGAAATAGACGCCGACCTCCGCGACCTCCTTGTTGGCGGCGAGCAGCTTCTTCTTCGCCGTCTCCAGCTCCTCCCTCGCCCTGGCCGCCTCGGCCTGCGCCTCGGCGATCTGATCGGCGGCGCCGCTGCCCGCCTTTTCCGCCTTCTCCCGGGCCTTCTCGGCCTTCTCCAGCTTCTTCTGCAGCGCGTTCAGCTTCTCCTGGGCCTCGGCCTCGGCCTTCGCTCGGGCCGCCGTTGCGGCTTCCTGGATGGCCTTCTCGTCCCGCTGCACGGCCACCGGCTGCGGGCGGCTCTCCAGCTCCTTGATTTCGGCCCTGGCGTTGACAAGGCTCTGCTTCGCCTTGTCCAGCTCGTCCATCAGCTTTTCTTGCTCCTGCCGGGCGGTCTTCCCGAACTCGGCGTCCTTCTGCATGGCGTCGAGCTTTTCCTCCAGCTCGGCGATCGCCAGTCCGTGGCTGTCCTCTTCCTCGTCCAGCGCCTTCTCGGCCTCTTTCGCTCGGGCGATCCATGCGTCCCGCTCGGCCAGTGCCTTCTCCAGCTCGCGGGCCGAAAGGTGCTCAGCGTCGAGCTCCTCGGCCACCGCCTCCCGATCCTCCTCCGGCACCGCGAGGAGCCGCAAAGCATTGGAAATACTGAGTTTTTCCAACGTTGGAAATTTATTTTCCACGCCGAACAGGCTGCCCTGATCGGCGCCGTAGCCCTCATAGAGCTTTTCAAATCGGCTCGCCGCTGCGGCCGAGAAGTCCGTCTCTGCCTTGAGCCAGTCCGCCCAGCCGTGCGGACCGACCTTCTCATGGGCGATCTTCAGCCGGTACCCGATCTGGATCCCGTAGCTCAGCGCCATGCGACGGGCCTGCGCGGTCAGCAGGCGGATCTCCCCGCCCAGCTGCGCCGGCGACAGTTCCTTGACGTCTTTGAGTGCCAGGTGGTTTTCGTTCACGCTGTTTTAGCCTCCTTTTCTTTGATCGCGGGGAGCTTCGGTCTCCCCTCCTTGTCCCGTTTGCTGCCGCGCTTGATCCAGGTCAGCCAGGCGTCCAGCTCCGGCCCGACGACCTCGCGCGGATTCTTTGACCCGGGCATGCGTTCGTTCTTGAAGCCGTGGATCTGGACCAGCTGCGCGCCGTTCATTTCGATCGTGTACAGCGAGGCCTCCGGCGTGAGCGCCCGCCGCAGGAAAACGATCGTCAGCTTCCCGGCCATGTGCCGCTCGGCGTAGCCGCCCACGCAGTGCTGCAGCGCCTTGCCCTCGTCCACGATCTCCCGGCTGCTCTCCGCCGGGCGGAAGACGAAGCCGTTGATCTCGGCGGCGTACTGCTTCCGCCGCTCCTTGAGCCGTGCGGCCTGCGCCTTCCGCTCCTCGCGCAGGGTGCGCCGGTTCAGCTCCTCGGCCGCCTCGTCGTGCTTCCGGCCCAGCTCCTTCGGCAGCAGCACCGTCTCGTTCTCCAGGTCGTACCCGAGCTTCCCGGCCATGTCCAGCCAGTCCTTCCAGATCTGCACGGTTCCATAGGAATACTTTGCGACCGCGATGCTGTTGACCGTCCCGGTGTGCTCGTCGATGTAGCGGTGGATCCGCCCTGGCCGAATCCCGTGCAGCAGGCAGAGCTTGAGCACCTCTCCGTATGTGCCGTATCCCAACCATTGATAAAGCCTTGCCAGCTCCTCGAAGCCCGCCGGGATCCCCGCTTTTTTGAATCTCTTATAATCCGCGATTAGATAGGGCGAGCACTTGGCGGTCCGAAAAGCCTTGAGCTCCTCCCCGCTCAGCCCCAGCGATTTCTTTAGGTCCGGCTCGTCCCACATGAGGATCGCAGCGTTCTTCTTCCGCTGATAGATCAGATCGATGATCAGCTGGTTCCATCCTGCCTTTGCGATCCGCTCGATCTGCTGCGGATACTGCGTGGCCGCTGTCAGATACCGGATCAGATCTCCGCAGATCGTTCCGTCCGTCAGCTTCGGCCGTCCCCGGAAGATCTCATACCCGCAGTATCTCAGCGCGCTGCGGTAGTAGGCCTCCGTGCCGAAGACGGTGTAGGCTTCAAAGCCGCTGTAGTATCCGACGCCTGACGTGAACGCTTCCCGCAGCCAGTGGTTTCGGCCATAGTTCCCCTCGACCGTCGTTCGTATGTATCGGCAGTCCAAGCCGCTGCGCGTGTATCCGTCCGCCCGTCCGATCCTGTACCGGCAGGCCTCCGTCTCCATGAACAGCGGCGGCTGTCCGAGCTGCTTGGTGTCCATCTGGCTGTCGTAGAGCTTCCGCGTCCAAAAGCCCTGGGCGTAGAGCACGCCGTCCTTCTCCTGCAGGAACAGCACCGGGTGGTACTCCGTCAGCTTGACGCCGTTGCGGATGTAGCGCCGCTCCTTGATCCTTCCTCCGGCGCCGCACCAGGGGCAGGTCGCCGGCTGGTCGTGGCCGGCCGTCAGCAGATACGCCCAGGTCTCGTCCATGATCCGATACGGCGTATACAGCTCCTCGCTGTGCCCGCAGCTGCTGCAGGTGATCTCCCGCATGCCCTGCTTGTCCCTCACGAAAAGCCAGGTCTTGAACAGGCTGTTTGCCTCCCGCTCGCAGCGCTTGGTGTCCAGCGGCGGGAAGTCCGCCATTTCCCCGTTCAGCTGCTTCTCGGTCAGGTACGTGTAAATTCTTCCGCTCATGGCCGCACCTCAGATCAGCGCCCACAGGTCGAGCACTACGCCCTTCGGCGGGGCGTCTTCCCCGGCTGCGGCGCCGCCTATCAGATCGATCGTCATGGTCATGCGGATCTCCGCGCCCGGGAAATAGAACTGCACGGCCTTCCGGTAGGCGTCCAGGTCGCTGATCGAGGAGCCGCAGTTCTTGGCCACGGCCTTCATGCAGTCCTCGAAGCTGCCGCCCTGCACGACCGCCTGGGCGAACTCCGCGTCCTGCTTCACAAAGTCCTTGAGGGCCTTGAGCACGGCGCCCCTCATGGCCTGCGCGTACTTGTCATAGCTGCCTTTTTTGTACTCGGCGTCCAGCTTCTGGACGGCGTCCGTTTCATAATCAGCCATGGCGCATCTCCTTTCTTGCTCTCATGATCAGCCAGTTCTCGACGCACAGCACGCAGGACGACTCCTCGGGCGGCCAGACCTTCCTGCACTTATCGACGCTTTCATAGCGGCAGAGCCCAGCCGCCACCATGACCACCGCCGCGATATGCACTGCTTTGCGGTACAGGTTGTTTTCGCTGAGCATGGATGACACGGCCCCTTGACTTTTTCTCACGCCGGTGTTAGTCTTTTTGGCAGAGAGATCTTTCCCTTTCTCTTTGCCGTCCGTCGGGGTGCCTTCCCGGCGGGCGGTTTTTTCGTTGCTTTCGTTCACCTTGTTCCTCCTTCTTCAAAGTTTTCCGGCACCATGCCGGTCGTTGAATATGGAACGGAGGGCCGACCCAGCCCACGGCCACCGTGCGCCTCGCCCCGAGTGCCGGCTTGTCCGGATCCGTGCAGTGCGCGGTCCAGCAGTCGCCCGCTCTGTGCGGCTCCTCCCGTTCCAGGAACGGGCAGCCCTCGCAGCTTCTCATGGCTCCTCTCCTGTATCCCGCTCGTCCTCCCGGTTGCACGGCAGCTTGTGATTCCTTCTCCACCACTGCACGGCCTTCCTCGAGCACCCGAGCTCTTCGGCGATTTCCCGGTCTGTCGCTCCGCTGCGGTAGAGAGCCATCCCGACGGCCCAATTGTACTTTGTCCCCCGCAGCCCCGGCTTCACTTTTCTCAGCTTCGGTCGTTTCCCGGGCTCAAATAAAGGGCATCGGCCGTAGTCCTTCCGCAGCCGCGGATCCTCGATCTGCTTGATTCGGCTTCTGCCCGTCAGCATCATGTAATCGCAGCTGTGGAAGGCGTTGGCCGTCGGATCGCGCCAGTATTTGCAGCTGCGGCGCCAGCAGTACTGTACCCGCAGCAGCTTCTCCCGCTTTTCCTCGGCCCGGATCCTCAGCTTTGTCAGCGCGTAGCTGCTGATCCTCTGGTCGCATTCCGCGCTCATCAGCAGCCGCTTGAGCTGCCCGGGCACGACTGCCTTGTCGATCGCGTCACGATATACTCGAAACGCGCTCTCCTTAGTCTTCATCGGTCGGCTCCCCGATCACGATCGGATCTATCCAGTCCGTGGCCTCGGCCAGCTCGCGCCGCAGCTCGGCGTTTCGCAGGCGGTAATGGCGGATCACGACGATCTGCACGCATACGGTCACGATCAGCGCGCAGAACAGGATCTCGGTCAGCATGGCCATAGTCATTTCTCCGCTTCCTCCTTCCCTGTCGCTTTATCGGTCTGCGGGAAGATCTTCGTGCGGAAGCGCCGGAACAAGCCGCCGAGGTTCGGCCGCATGGCGCGGCTCTTATAGCTCGTCCGCAGCCTGGCCCGCGCGCCGCCGAAGTGCTTGTGCTGGCTCTGATGGCTGCGTTTCGCGTGGTTTCTCGCTGTTGACATCTGTTTTCTCCTTCCTTTAGTTCCCGATCTCCGTCGGGTGCTGGGTGTAATAGTCGCTCATGCGAGCCGAGAGGCGCGCTGCTGCGTTCTCTCGGAAACGCTGGCGCTGTTCTTCGGTCAGCTCCTCGAACGGCACGGTGTTGCCGTCCTCCAGGATCATATAGCAGACGAAGCCCAGCTCTCGCCTCTTCGCCTTTTCGGCCGTCCGTGCCGCCATTCTCCTCACCTCCTTTCATCCTTATTCGACCGGGCCTGTCCTTATCCCCTGTTCACTCCAATCAGAGTGCGCGGATCCGGCCCCGGCTCGAGCCTCGCCGAGGCGTCGATCGTAACGAAGCCACCCCACACGACGTCGTATTTATCGGTGTTCGTGACTTCAAGGCCGAGATATTCCCGCAGCAGCTCCGCCGCGGCTTCCCAGCCCCTGCAGACTTCCACGCGGTAGCCTTGATCGCGCAGCTTCTCGATCCATTCCTTCTGTTCCGCGCTCACCCGGCCGCCGGCCTGGCGCTTGAGCTCGATGAACAGGCCATGGTATTCGCCGCGCGGAACCGGCAGGAACAGATCCGGCACGCCTGCCTTCACGCCCTCGGCCTTGAATCTCCCGGCCTCGGCCTTGCTGCGTCCTCCCCCGTTCGGGATGTGGAACAGCAGCGCGATCTCCGGCCAGCGCCAGCTCTGCATTTTGGCCCAGTTCATGAGCGTCGCCTGCTCCTGCCCTTCCTTCGGCAGCAGTCTCTTATCCTTCGGCGTCATTGAGTTTGTCATAGAGTTCTCCCATCTTCTCGGCAAGCGCCCTTCCGAGACCGATCAGATCGTTCATCATGTCGACCGTCGCCTGCGTCGCGCATTTCATAATTGATTCGGCCAGCACCCGGTTGTTGGCTGCCTGATCCGGCAGGCCCGCGTGCACGATGTAAGTGATGAGCTCGAGCCAGTCGTTGTAATACGGGCTCCGGTAGGATATTGTGATGCTGGCTGTCGGTTCCTTTTTGTTCTTGCTGATCTCCAGGGCATAGTTCCCTGACTGTATTCCCATGCTCGGCATGTCGCCTCTCCCCTTCTCTATTTATTTTGAAAAATGTTTTGCTGAGTCGTAGAAATCAATCTTCTTTTTTTGTTATCGTTTTGGTGAAAACAAAGAAAGGAGGAAGCGTGCGATGGTAGATAAAGATCGGCTCTCTCTTGCCGTTTGGGAATCTCTGATCAATTCCCAGAAGCAAGACGGTACTTTTGTACCAAATCGGGATATTCCGCTCGCCATAGCCGAAGCGTTCGCGGAATACGAATGGCAACAGATCGATAAAGAAAAAGAAATCGGCTGATCCCTCGCAAGACATGCAGTTTCCGAGGCTGCATGTCTTTTGCTTCCTCCTCCCCTCTTCAAAGCGCTGGTCTAAAGGCCAACACAAGAAAAGCGGTAATCCTAAATGGTTACTTACTGAGCAAAAAAAGAAGCCAGCTCCTCGAGATCGATATCCAGGGCCCGGCTGATCTTTACCGCCTCGGACAGCTTGGGGATATAATTCAGGTTCACAAGCTTGTAAACCTTGTTCGGTACCCAGCCAATAGCCATACCAAAGGCGGTATCTGTCTTATATTTTTCACGGATCTTATCTCGAAGCTGAATGTTTTCCATGTGCTCACCTCCTTGTCATCCTTTTTGGTGATTTCATCTTAACACTTTGCCTTTTTCTTGTCAACCCTTTGGGTTACTTTTTCTTTCATCTTTTTTGTGTTGCTTTTTTGGTGATTTTGTGTTACCATTTGGTTTACGGAGGTGATACTATGCTATTCGGTGATAAGCTTAAACAGCTGAGACTATCCGCGAACATGACCCAGGAGCAGCTCGCCGCTAAGTGCGGCATGAAAAAGCAGAACATCAGCAGGTACGAAAACTCTGATCGGGAGCCAAATATCCGGACAGCCAAAAAGATGGCCGATGCTCTCGGTGTTTCTCTCGAAGAATTGATCGTTGAATCATTTTCAGCCGTTGAGTCTACGGATGATCTTTTCCCGGACGAAATCAATCTGATCCAGGACTACCGGACGCTCTCCCCTTCCGGCAAGGAATATATTCGTCAGACAATGGCAATGGCTGTGCAGTCTTATGCCGGAAAAAATCACGCTCTTTCCGACGTGGAAGATGCTAAGTGAGTGAGGTGTTATGAATGAAACCGCAAGTCGGAAGATCTATTTTGTTTGGCATTCTTGGAGCAATCGTTTATCTTATCTTTTTCTTTATTGTTGACTTTTTACTCCTCCTCCTTACGGATGTTCTCAGCGCTATTCCACTGTTGCGAGTTCTTCTAAACTGGTTTTATTCTGTGCGCGGAGATAGTCCGCAGATTTTCGCTGCTATCATATCTGTACTTGTCCTCGTTGTTTCCTTTGCATGGTTATTTAAAAAGATTCATGATAACGATGCTACCAAGAAACTTACATATATTATCTTTGGGACGCTGGTCATATTAACTTCAGTTCTTTTTGTACTGGCCGCAATCGATGGAGAAGGTTCCGTTATCGTCAGCGCAATCTACGGGCTTGGTGGTTTGTATTACTTCATAGCAGGAATAAAGGGACATGGAGGCTGATACCTTATGAAAACCGCCGCTGCTTATCTTCGCGTGTCCACGGAGGAGCAGGACGAATACAGCCTGGACAGCCAGCTCAAGCTGATTCGCGCCTATGCGGCCGCGCATGATATGATCGTCCCGAACGAGTACGTGTTCCAGGACGAGACCAGCGGCCGCAGCGCGAAGAAGCGCAAGGACTTTCAGCGCATGATCGGCTGGGCGAAGGAAAAGGACCGCCCCTTCGAGACGGTCCTTGTATGGAAGTTTTCGCGCTTTGCCCGCAACCAGGAGGAGAGCATCGTCTACAAGGCCATGCTCCGCCGCTGCGGCGTCGAGGTCGTCTCGATCTCCGAGCCGCTGGCCGAGGGCCCCTTCGGTTCTCTGATCGAGCGCATCCTGGAATGGATGGACGAGTTTTATTCAATCCGGCTCTCCGGGGAGGTCAAGCGCGGCATGGCCGAGAAGGTCAGCCGCGGCGAGATCGTCACGCCTCCTGCCTTCGGCTACGATGTGGACAAGAAAGCGAAGCGTTACGTCCCGAACGGCGACGCGGCCACCGTGCGGAAGATCTATGCGGACTATCTGTCCGGCGTCGGCATGGCCACGATCGCGCGCGAGCTCGGCCGCATCGGCGTCCGCACGTCCCGCGGCAATCTCCCGGACAATCGTTTCGTGAAGTATATCCTGCAGAACCCCGTCTATATCGGCAAGCTCCGCTGGTCGAAGGGCGGCCACGTCAATTACAGCCGCGGCAACGAGCTGCCCGAGAACGGCTACCTGGTCGACGGCCGCCACGAGCCGCTGATCGACGCCGCATCCTGGGAGGCGGTGCAGGATAAGCTCTCCCGCTCGGAGCGCGGCCGCCGCAAATACCAGCGCGACGGTCAGCCGGTCGAATGGATGCTCAAGGGCCTTGTCCGCTGCAGCTCCTGCGGCAGCACGCTCGTGCGGCTCTCTACGGACTGTCCGTCGATGCAGTGTCACAAGTATGCGCACGGTCAGTGCCGCGTTTCGCACTCGCTGTCGATCGCGCGGGCTGACCGTCAGGTGATCGCCGCCCTCGAGTACGCCTGTGACAATCTCGCCTTTCCGATCGCGCCGCACACGGTTCCCCGTCCCGCCGAAGGCCCCGACTATGGCCGTCAGATCGCCCAGGAGCGCGTCAAGCTGCGTCGGGTGATGGAGGCCTACGAGACGGAGGTCTACACACTCGAGGACTTCACGCGCCGCAGGAGGGAGATCCTGGCGCGTATCGCAGAGCTGGAGCAGCTGCAGATCGACGCCGAGGTCGACGCCCGCTCGAAGACGCTGGAGCCTGTCGCCTTCCGCGAGAAGGTGCTGGATGTCCTTCAGCTCGTCAAGGATCCGCAGCAGACCGAGGCCGCAAAGAACGCCGCCCTCCGCTCGATCCTCTCCTATATCGTCTACGAAAAAGCCGAAAACCGCCTGGCGCTTTATTTTTTCACCTGATTATCTGTTTCTGCCCTCCGGGCCGCCGTACTGCGAGATGATGAATTTGGCAAGCGCCGGGTTCGGATTCTTGATCCTGACCGGGTACTGCAGCTTTTTCTCATAGACGAACATGCTCAGCCCTCCTTCTTTCCGGCGATATCCCAGGGCCAGGGGTCGCAGAGCCAGCTGTAGCGCTCCGCCGTCAGCAGGTCGCTCTTCATGACCGGCCCGCAGAGCTCGAGATAGCGCCGCTTCGCCTCTTTTTCCAGGGCAAGCATACTCTGAAACAGTGCGAAGGCCTCCCCATCCCCGGCGTGGGTGTCCAGATACAGGCCAAGCTCGTGGACGACGAAGCAGATCGCCATCAGCTCGGTCTGCGGACCCTCCGGCAGCTCCGGATTGACGATGTTCATAAATGGCAGGTCGAGCCCGGGGAAGAGCGTTCCCCTGCTCAGCGCCTCGCCGCTGTCATAGCTCGGCTCCGCGCTCTCCTGCATCGGCGTCAGCGCCGTGGCCAGCGGAAAGCGTCCCGGCAGCGCGCCCGAACGATAATCCGTTTGTTTTCCGTTCACGTTGATTCCTCCCATTGCATCCCTGAGGTCTCCCTCATGCCATCCTATGCGTCATACGGAAAACTGCCAGCAAACGGAACTAAAAAAGAATTTTACAAAGCGGCGGAACAGGTGTATACTTCTTCCGTAAAAAAATAAAACAGCGAGGTGTTCATTTATGAGCCGTATGGTCGGTACCGTTTCCAGAGGCGTCCGCGCGCCCATTATCCGCGAGGGCGACGATCTGCGCAGAATCGTGGTCGACTGCGTCATGCAGGCCGCCGAACAGGAGCCCTTTGAGATCCGCGACCGCGACGTCGTCGCGATGACCGAGGCCATCGTGGCCCGAGCGCAGGGCAACTACGCTTCGGTCAACGACATTGCCGCGGACGTGCGCGCCAAGCTCGGCGGAGAGACGGTCGGCGTCATTTTCCCGATCCTCAGCCGCAACCGCTTTGCCATCTGTCTGCGCGGCATCGCCAAGGGCGCGAAGAAGATCGTCCTGATGCTCTCCTACCCTTCAGACGAGGTCGGCAACCATCTGATCGACCTGGACGCGCTGGATGAAAACGGCGTCGATCCCTACCGCGACGTGCTGACGCTCGAGCGCTACCGCGAGCTCTTCGGCTATCAGCTCCATCCCTTCACCGGCGTCGACTACGTGGCCTACTACACCGAGCTGATCGAAAGCTGCGGCGCGGAGGTCGAGGTCGTCTTCGCCAACGATCCGCGCGAGATCCTGCGTTACACGAAGAACGTCATCCACTGCGACATCCACAGCCGGGCGCGCACCGGCCGCCTTCTCCGCGCGGCGGGCGCCGAGCGGGTCTTCGGCCTGGACCAGATTATGACTGCGCCCGTCAACGGCAGCGGCTGCAACGAAAAGTACGGCCTGCTCGGCTCGAATAAGGCGACCGAGGACAAGGTCAAGCTCTTCCCGCGCGACTGCCAGGCGCTGGTCGAGGAGATCCAGGACGATATCCTGCGCCTGACCGGGAAACACGTCGAGGTCATGGTCTACGGCGACGGCGCCTTCAAGGACCCGGTGGGCAAGATCTGGGAGCTGGCCGACCCGATCGTCTCCCCCGCCTATACCGCCGGGCTGAACGGCACGCCCAACGAGCTCAAGCTCAAGTACCTGGCCGACAACGATTTTGCCGAGCTCTCGGGCGAGGCGCTGCGCGACGCGATCAAGGCCAGCATCCAGCAGAAGGACGGCAACCTGGTCGGGCAGATGGTCTCCGAGGGCACGACGCCCCGCCGGCTGACCGACCTGATCGGCTCGCTCTGCGATCTGACCTCCGGCAGCGGCGACAAGGGCACGCCGATCGTCTATATCCAGGGCTATTTCGACAACTACACGGCAGAATAATCACAGACAGAGCCGGGGCTGCCCGGCTCTGCCGTTTTGATTCCGGTGACTGGAATGAAGCTGAACTATCTCGATCTCCATACGACGGACGCGGCGTGGAACCTCGCCGCCGAGCAGTACGTCTTCGACGCGCTGCCGCGCGACCGGAGCTATTTCATGCTCTGGCAGAACAGAAACGCCGTCATCGTCGGCAAATATCAGAATACGGCGGCGGAGATCGATCCCGCCTATGTGCGGGAGCACGGCGTGCAGGTCGTGCGGCGGCTCTCCGGCGGCGGCGCCGTCTATCACGATCTCGGCAACCTCAATTTCAGCTACATCACCGACGCCGCGGCGATGGAGAAGCTGGATCTCTCGCTCTTCTGCCGCCCGGTGATCCGGACGCTGCAGAAGCTCGGCGTGCCGGCCGAGCTCAACGGTCGCAACGACATGACGGTCGACGGGAAAAAGTTCTCCGGTAATTCCCAGTACCGCCGGCAGGGCCGCGTCCTGCACCACGGCACGATCCTTTTCTCCTCCGACCTGGAGGCCGTGACGCGCGCACTGCACGTCGACGCCGAAAAGCTCAGCGGCAAGGGCGTCTCCTCGGTGCGCAGCCGCGTCGCCAACCTCCGCGGCTATCTCCCGCCGGAGATCGGCCTCGCGGAGTTTCGCTCCCTGCTGCTGAGAGAAATGCTCTCCGAGACGCCGGGCGAGGAATACCGCTTTTCCGAAGCGGAGCTCCGCGCGATCGATGCGATCCGGGAGGAGCGCTACGCCCGCTGGGACTGGAACTACGGCCTCTCCCCTGCCGCTCAGATCGAGAAAAAGCGGCGCGTCGAGGGCTGCGGCAGCGTAAGCGTCTATCTCACGAGCGAGGGAGGCCGCATCTCCGCGCTCGGCTTCCGCGGCGATTTCTTCAGCAGCCGGGAGCCGGAGCTGCTTTCGGAGCAGCTGATAGGCGTCGAACTGCGCGAGGATGCGCTCGCCGCCGCGCTGCGGGACGCCGACGTCGGGCTCTATATCCAGGGCATGAGCCGGGAGGCGCTGATCCAGATTCTGCTTTATTGAAAAAAGACAAATATCCCCTTGAAATTATCTTATCAAGATAGTATAATAACTGTACTGATCTTGTTAAGATATTTTTATGCCTTTCGGTGATCGACTATGGAAAAAGAACGAAGCTATCTCTGCGTCGACCTGAAATCCTATTACGCCTCGGTAGAGTGCGTGGAGCGGGGCCTGGACCCGCTGACGGCGAAGCTGGTCGTGGCCGACCCGGAGCGCACGGAAAAGACCATCTGCC
This sequence comes from Oscillospiraceae bacterium, assembly GCA_017552325.1. GTDB lineage: Bacteria > Bacillota > Clostridia > Oscillospirales > Oscillospiraceae > Limivicinus. Next base: position 43,762 of record JAFZQE010000012.1, on the reverse strand, counting down.
TCGCCGTCTCCCCGGCCATGAAGGCGCTGGGCGTCAAAAACCGCTGTCGGGTCTTCGAGATCCCGGAGGGGATCGACTACATCATGGCCAAGCCGCGGATGGCCCTGTACATGCAGTACGCCGCGCGGATCTACGGCATTTACCTGCGTTTTGTGGCCGAGGAGGACATCCACGTCTATTCGATCGACGAGGTGTTCATGGACATCACAGACTACTGCGGAGCGCGCGGTCTGACGGCGAAGGGCTTCGCCGCCGCGCTGCTGCACGAGATCTACCGCTGCACCGGCCTGACGGCGACCTGCGGCCTCGGCAGCAACCTCTATCTGGCGAAGATCGCGCTGGATATCATGTCCAAGCGGACGCCGGATCACATCGGCATCCTGAACGAGGAGAGCTACCGGAGGATCCTCTGGGATCACCGGCCGCTGACCGATTTCTGGCGGATCGGGCCCGGCACGGAGCGGCGTCTGGCCCGGCTGGGGATCTTCGATATGGGCGGCGTGGCCCATGCCAACGAAGACGCGCTGTACAAAAGCTTCGGCATCGACGCGGAGCTCCTGATCGACCACGCCTGGGGGCGCGAGACGACGACGATGGCCGACATCAAGAGCTTCCGCCCGCGCAGCAAAAGCCTGAGCCGCGGGCAGATCCTGATCCGTGATTACGACTATCAGACGGGGCGCATCGTCGTGCGCGAAATGGCGGAGGATCTGGCGCTGGAGCTCTTTGAAAAGGGCCTGGAGGCAAAGACCGTGGATCTGAGCCTGGGCTATACCTACCGCGGCGATCGCCCGCCCGCGCACGGAAGCGCGGCACTGGAGCTCCCCTGCTCCTCCGTGCGAACCCTGGCCGACGCAGCGCAGGGGCTCTACGACCGCATCATGGCGCGCGAGGACACGATCCGGCGCATCAATCTTTGCTACGGCGGTGTGCGTGAGCGCGGCGGCCTGCAGCTCGGGCTGTTTGAGGGCGCGGAGGCGCAGCAGCGCGAGGAGCGGCTGCAGCGCGCGATGGTGAGCATCCGGAAAAAGTACGGGAAAAACGGCCTGCTCAAGGCCATGGATCTGCAGGAGGGCGCCACGCAGATGGAACGGAACCGACAGATCGGAGGGCATCGGGCATGAGAGCGAAAATGGATCGCGCCGAGCGGGCCAAGCAGTTTATGCCCTTCTCGGCGCTGGAGGGGCTGAACGCCACGCTGTACGAGCTGAATCGCGCCGTCGACGAGCGGATCTGCCTCGGCGAGGACGCGCAGCTCGAGCTGGACCGCCGCCTGCACATGCTCAGCCCGGGGCGGGAGGTCTGTGCGGTATTCTATGCCAACCGGCAGTACAGCGCGCTCAGCGGCGTTGTGATGAAGATCGACCTGCCCGGCCGCAGCCTGCTGATCGACGACACCTGGGTGGCGATGGACGATCTGCTGGAGATACGGGCCTTATAAGAAAACACCGGCTCTTACGAGCCGGTGTTTTCTTCTGTTACGCGGTATATCGTGATACCGTCCTGGTCGTAGACGAGCGGATAGCGTTCGCGGAACCAGTCCTCGTTCACCTCGTACTTGCGGCGTTCGTTGCCGCCGATATAGACATAGTCGACGCCGAGCTCCTCCGCCAGACGCAGGAAATCATCCCCGCCGCCATAGGCTTTGCCCACCATTTTCTCGCGCGCCTGATAGTCGACGCCGTGGAAAAAGAGATAGAGACCCGGGCCGCAGGTGATGCTTCGCCCGGTGAGGACGGGCACGGGAGTCGGGTGATTCGGAGCTGTCAGAAACAGGCTGTCCGGCTCGGTGTTTTCCACGATGAAGTCCGCCGCCTCGACCTGCTCCGACGAGAACAGCTGATACGCGCTTACGCACTCGCGCCCGATGCTCAGAAGGCCGGAGAAGGTGCCGAGGAAGACCAGCAGCAGCGCGGCCGCCCGCCGCAGCCATGGGGAGCGGAAGGAGGACAGGGACTCGCAGAACCAGTCGCAGAGCAGGATATCGACCAGCATGAACCAGACGTAGAGGAGCTTGTTGTTGTCATAGAGGTTCGGCTGGAAGGCGACGAGATTGGAGAGCAGGAAGATCGCAGAAGCGCCGAGGAAGATGTGCAGCTTTCTCCCGCGCACGAAGAAGGGCAGCAGCCACATGCCGAGGAAGACCAGGCCGCAGTTGACGGTGTAGAAATGGAACCAGTTGGTGAGAGCCCCGTTCGCGCCGGCGACCCAGCCGAGGTTCCACTTCAGAAGCCGCCCGGTGCTGACCGAGTCCATCGTCCATTTGAGGATCTGCGGGGCGGCCAGCAGCAGGCAGATCAGCCCGTAGAGGACGTAGTGCCAAAACAGAAGCGCGCCCCTCCCCTTTTTGACGGCCTGCGGCAGCGCGCAGAAGAACCAGACGGCCGAGAGGATGCCGAGCGCCAGGAAGCTGTGCGTGTGGATCATCGGCATCGAGGCGGCGAGGAAGGCAAGGCACAGCATCTCACGACGCCCGCCGCCCTCCATCGTCTTTTTAACGGCGGAGAGCAGCAGATATATCGCCGCGAGCAGCACGCACCAGCCCGCCATCGTCGTTCGCTGCGGGATCAGCATGTCGCAGATGACGTTGACCCAGCGGATGTCCTCGTCCGTGAAGTTGGTCGGCGTCTTGTAGTACTCGGTAAAGATCGTCGAGAAGGGATATTTTCCGAAAAACAGCGCAAAGCCGAATCCGCCGTTGAAGACGAAGAGCAGCCAGGACAGCAGGTCCGCGCCGAGCTTCTCCGTCACGGAATCGGCCAGCAGCCAGAAGCCTAAGAACACGCAGAAGAGCATCACAAGGCTCGGCACGATCACCGACGCGCGCAGGCTCAGGCCGAAAAAGCGCAGGCTCGCGGAGGCGGCGTCCACCAGGAAGGGGTAGTTCAGCTGCTGGCCCGGGTAGATGCTGTACTCCGGCGGGAACTGCCCCTGCCGGAACAGGCTCTCGATAAAGCCGAGGTGCATGGCGAGGTCGCCGTAAGTCGACTGGCCGACCCAGAGGCTGCCGTCCTCATGCGGACAGAGGACGTGCGTGTGCAGCAGCAGGCCGCAGACACAGGTCAGCGAAAGGGACAGCACAAGACCGATCAGATCGCGCTGCTTCGCGTTTTCGTCCGCAGCGGGGATCTCAGCCCCCCGGCCGCGAAACAGTGAATACGCCGCACCCAGCGCGATCAGAACGGCCAGGATAAGCGCGCAGTATTGTGCCGTCAGCGTAAAGCCGAGGAAGAAGGCGAACAGGCAGGGCAGCCACATCAGCAGCACGCAGCCGAACACGAGGCCGAGCCAGATTTTCAGGGCGAGCCGCCGCTCTTTCATCAGGGCGAAAGAGAGCGCCAGGCCGGAGCAAAGATAAAGGAGCAGCGCGATCATATCAGCGGATCATCTCCGTAAATTCATCTTCGCTGATGATGCGGACGCCGAGGGCCTCCGCCTTCGTCAGCTTGCTGCCGGCGTTCTCTCCGGCCAGGACGTAAGAGGTCTTTTTGGACACCGAGCCGGAGGCCTTTCCGCCGTAGCTCTCGATGATCGCGCTGGCCTCGTCGCGCGTGTATTTGGAAAGCGCGCCGGTCAGCACGAAGGTCAGACCCGCGAAGCGCGCGTCCTTTTTCTCTTCCCTGCTCGCGAAGCTGACGCCGGCCTCTCTCAGCCGCTCGATCTGATGCTTCGACTGCGGGAGAGAGAACCACTCGGTGATAAAGCCTGCGGTAACGGCGCCGATATCGGGGATCAGCTTCAATTCTTCGGTATCGGCAGCCATCAGGCTGTCGAGATCCTCATAGTGCGAGGCCAGGAGCTTGGCCGCCTTCTGCCCGACCTGGCGGATACCGAAGGCGCAGAGCAGCCGCGCAAGCCCCGCTTCCCTGCTTTTATCGATGGCGGCGATCAGGTTGGCCGCCGACTTCTCGCCCATTCGGTCGAGCGCTGCGATCGAAGCCGCTTCCAGATAATAGAGGTCGGCCGCCGTCTTAACGAGGCCGCTGTTGATCAGGCTCTCGCAGACGGAGATGCCGAGACCCTCGATGTCCATCGCCTCGCGGGAGGCGAAATGCGCGATGTTGCGCAGGCGCTGGGCTGGGCATTCGGGGCTGGTGCAGCGCAGGGCCGCGCCGTCGGGATCGCGCACGACCGGCGAGCCGCACTCCGGGCAGACCGAGGGCAGCACGAAGGGCGCCGTCCCCTCCGGGCGTTTGTCTTTGTTGACCGAGAGCACCTCGGGGATGATCTCCCCCGCCTTCTGCAGCAGCACGGTGTCGCCGATGCGCAGGTCAAGGCGGTCGATGTTGTCCTGGTTGTGGAGCGTGGCGGCGGACACGGTGGTCCCGGCGAGCCGGATGGGCTCGACGATGACCTTCGGCGTCAGCACGCCGGTGCGGCCGACCTGCACGACGATGTCGAGCACGCGGCTCTCCTTCTTTTCGGGCGGATACTTGTAGGCCACGGCCCAGCGCGGCGCCTTGGCCGTGCTGCCGAGCGCCTCGCGCTGCGCAAGAGAATTGATCTTGATGACGGCGCCGTCCATGTCGTAAGGCAGCTCGCCGCGGTTCTCGCCCAGCCATTCGATCTTGTCCACGCAGTCGCGGATCGTGTCGAAACGGGTATAGGGCACGACCGGGAAGCCCATCTCCTTCATGGCGTCCAGCGTCTCGGCGTGCGTGCGGTAAGGCTCGCCGGACGTATACTGCATGTTGAAGCAGATGATGTCCAGCTTGCGGGAGGCGGCCACCTTCGGGTCGAGCTGGCGCATCGAGCCGGCGGCGGCGTTGCGGGGATTGGCCAGCAGCGTCTCGCCGCGGATCTCGCGCTCGGCGTTCAGCTGACGGAACACGGCCTTCGACATGTATACCTCGCCGCGCACGATCAGCCGCTCGGGCGCGTTTTCGATCCTGAGCGGCAGCGAGCGCACGGTGCGCAGGTTCTCGGTCACGTTTTCGCCGGTCACGCCGTCGCCGCGGGTCGCGCCGCGGACGAAGACGCCGTTTTCATACTCCAGCGACATCGAAAGCCCGTCGATCTTCGGCTCGACCACATAGTCGTGCGCGTCTTGGATCAGATTGTCCATGCGCTCGCCGAAGGCGAAGAGCTCCTCGTGGGAGAAGACGTCCGTCAGGCTCTCGAGCGGGACCTGGTGGCGCACCGGCTCAAACTGGCTGAGCGCCTGTCCGCCCACGCGCTGCGTCGGCGAATCTGGCGTGATCAGTTCCGGATGCTCGGCCTCGAGCGTCTTGAGGCGCTGCATCAGCATGTCGTAGTCATAGTCGGATATGACCGGCGCGTCAAGGACGTAATAAAGCTTGTTGTGGTATTCCAGCTCGCGGCGCAGCTGAATGATCTCTTCCTGTACGTTCATGTGTTCTCCCCTTTTCTCCGGCGCGGATGCTCCGCACCTGTCCTGAGTCTGTCAGGGACTGCTTCCTTTGATGTCGAGGTAAGTCCCGGGGACCTGGCCGACGACGACCGTGTCGGCGATCAGCACCTCGGAGACGACCTGGGTGCCGACGCTGCCCCAGGGGATCAGAATGTCGATGTCCACCCTGATCAGCAGCGTGATCTGATGTTTGGTCTGGTTGATCCCGGCGGTGACGATGTTGTTCGTAAACTCCACGCGCGAGGAGGTCAGCGTGACGATCTCCACGGGCACCTTCGGCCCGCGGCCCATCAGCAGACTCAGCCCGGTCAGATTCCCCAGCGGGATCTCCACCGTCGCGGTGTAGTTGTCGGTCGTTCCGACGACCTTTTCCAGGATCTCCGCCGACAGCGCGTTGATCTCACTCATGTTGCAGCTGATGGCCGAGACCTCGCCTCCTGCGTTCTTTTCGAAGGAGACGAAGGAATCTGCGTTGTAAGCGCCGTCGCGCAGCGCCTCCGAGATCGCGCTGTTGATGCGGATCGTCACAAGATCGCTGGCGTCGGAGACGGCGATCTGCGTGGATATCGTGCGGAAATAAACCGATGAGCAGACGATAAAGGCCAGGACGGCGATCAGAAGAAGGAAAGCGCTCCGTCTTCCGGCGGCCGAGGCCGGTTTTCTTCGTACTCTGCGTCGCAGCTGCACAGGCACACCTCCCCTGTGCAGTATATGCGGCGTCCCGCTTAATTCAGCATGGCGTTGACGGCCATCATGACGCCGAGCTTGCCGGATTCGTAGGTCAGGCCGCCCTGCATGTAGGCGATGTAGGGCTCGCGCATCGGACCGTCGGCCGATAGCTCGATCGACGAGCCCTGGATGAAGGCGCCGGCCGCCATGATGACCTCGTCGTCGTAGCCTGGCATGGCCCAGGGCTCGGGCGTGACGTAGGAATCCACCGGCGCACCCGCCTGGATGCCGAGGCAGAATTTTTTCAGCCGCTCGGCGCTGCCGAGCTTCACCATCTGGATGATATCGGAGCGCTTTTCGTCGTATTTCGGCGAGCTCTCGATCCCGAGCTGATCCATCATCGCGGCGCAGAACACGGCGGTTTTCAGCGCCTGGGCGACCGTGTGCGGCGCGAGGAACAGGCCCTGGAAGAGCAGACGGTTCACGCCGAGGGTCGAGCCGCACTCGCCGCCGATGCCGGGCGTCGTCAGCCGCATCGCGGCGCGCTCGACCAGATCCTTCCGCCCCGAGATATAGCCGCCGGTGGGCGCGACGCCGCCGCCCGGGTTCTTGATCAGAGAGCCGGCGATCAGATCGGCCCCGGCCTCGCAGGGCTCGGTCAGGTCGGTGAATTCGCCGTAGCAGTTGTCGACCATGATATTCGCGCCGGGATTGACCTCGCGCACGGTTTCACAGATCCGGCGGATATCGCCGACCGTCAGCGCCGGGCGGTCCTCATAGCCGCGGGAGCGCTGGATCATGACGCCTTTGACCTTCGGATCGGCCGCGGCCTCGCGGATGTGCGTGAGATCGGGTCTCCCCTCTTCGGTCAGGCCGACCTCGGAATAGCCGACGCCGTAGGAGCGCAGCGAGCCGAAGCCGTCGCCCGAAAGGCCGATCGCGCAGCGCAGCGTGTCATAGGGCGTTCCGGTCACGGCCAGAACGGTCTCGCCCGGCGAGGCCAGCGCAAACATCGCGCAGGTCAGCGCGTGCGTGCCGTTGACGAACTGCGTGCGCACGAGGGCGGCCTCCGCGCCGAAGATCTGCGCGTAGATGCGGTCGAGCGTCTCGCGGCCGAGATCGTCGTAGCCGTAGCCCGTGGTGCCCGCAAAACAGGCCTCGGAGACGCGCTGGTCCTGGAAGGCCTGCATGACCTTTCGGGTGTTGCGCATCGCCGTACGGTCGATCTCGTCGAAAACAGGGCGGATCTTGGCCTCGGCGCGCGCGGCCATGTCATAGACCTCGGGTTTGATGTCGGATATCTTCATGCTCACAGCTCCATCACAAGACGCTTGAAGGTCTTGCCGCGCTCGGCGAAGTTTTTGAACTGGTCGAAGGCCGCGCAGGCGGGCGACAGCAGAACGATGTCCCCTTCCCCGGCGCGCTCCCGCGCGGTGCGGACGGCGTCGGCAAAAACGCCGACCGTCTCAAAGCTCAGGCCGCAGCCCGGATAATTCGGCGAATGAAGGATCGCCTCGCGGATCTTGTCTGCGGTCGCGCCGCAGAGGATCACGTGCTTGGCCCGCAGGCAAAGCTCGTCGCCGAGCGGGTCGAAGGGGATGTGCTTGTCGTAGCCGCCGGCGATGACGATCGGCTTCGTTTTCAGCGCGCGGAGCCCCGCGATCGTGCGCGTGGGGCTGCTGGCGATCGAGTCGTTGATATAGGTCACGCCGTCGAGGACGCGAACCTTTTCCAGGCGGTGCTCCACGCCCTCGAAGCGCATCGCGACCTCGCGGCAGACGGCCTCGTCCACCAGCCCGTCGGTCGCGGCGAAGGCGGCGAGATAGTTCTGCACGTTGTGCGCGCCGGGCAGATTGATCTCGTCGGCTCGCATGATCTCGGAGCGTACGCCGCCGCGCACGCGGTAAACGACGCCGTTTTCGCAGAGCGTTCCGTCCTCGACGGGCGCGGCGTCGGAAAACCAGTGCACACGGCCGGGCGCGAAGGAGGCATAGTAGTCGCTGTGCGCGTCGTTCCGGTTCAGCACGAGCAGACCGTCCGCGCTCTGACCCTCAAAAATCGCGCGCTTGGCGTCGATGTAATCCTGAAAATCCTTATGTTTATCGAGATGATTCGGGCTCAGATTGGTGATGACCGCGACGTCCGGACGGCAGCTCATGCTGTGCAGCTGGAAGGAGCTGAGCTCCAGCACGGCGAAATCCTCCGGGCCGATCTGCGGCAGCTCGCACAGCAGCGGCTTGCCGATGTTCCCGCCGAGGTGGACGGTAAGGCCCTGCGCCTTGAGGAGCTCCGAAATGATCGTCGTGGTCGTCGTCTTGCCGTCGCTGCCGGTGACGGCGATGATCCGGCAGGGACAGAGCGCGAAAAACAGCTCCATCTCCGAGGTCACGAGGCTTCCGCGCGCGCGGGCCGCCTCCAGATGCGGGTCAAAGGGCAGCAGGCCGGGCGTGCGGAAAATGATGTCCTGGTCGAGACCCTCCAGGTAGTCCTTCCCCAGCTTCAGCTCCGCGCCGAGGGCGGCCAGGGCATCCCCTTCCGCGCCCATCTGCTCCGCCGTGCGCTGGTCGCAGGCGGTGACGCGGCAGCCGTTTTTCAGCAGAAGCTCGATCCAGGGCTTGTTGCTGACGCCGATGCCGACGACGGCGATGCGCCTGTCTCTGATCGATTCGATATATTCCATTAAGGTCAATTGACTCACCTCACAAATATTTATTATACTTCCTTTCCCGTCCAATTACAAGAAAGGATTGACTTGAGGGGGCAAAATGATTAAAATACACCAGTGAGTCGGCTGAACGACCGCGGGCACAGGGCGAAAGCCCGTGCATGAGGAAAGTCCGGGCTCCGCAGGGCAAGGATAACGGGTAACGCCCGCCAGGGGTGACCCTCGGACAAGTGCAACAGAAACAGACTGCCGCGCCTTTCGCGCGGTGATGGTGGAAAGGTGGGGTAAGAGCCCACCCGTCGCGTGGAGACACGTGGACGCTGTAAACTCTATCCGGAGCAACACCGTGGTACGGGGACGCACAGGCCGGCCCGGCCGTCCCCAGGAGGTGGCTTGAGCCTGTCGGCAACGGCAGGCCTAGACAGATGGTCGTTTTGAATGACAGAACCCGGCTTACAGGCTGACTCATTTACGGAAAAACGCTGCTGATCATCAGCAGCGTTTTTCTATCTCATCCAGCATGGCCTCGAGCCCTGCGACGATCTTTTCAAGCGGCATCGAAGCCTCGGGCATCTGCTCCGGCAGACAGGGCACGTGCACAAAGCCCGCGCGGACGGGCAGTTCTTCCGCGGAAACGGCGTGCAGCAGACGGTACATGACCTCGTTGCAGACGAAGGTCCCCGCGCTGTTTGATACCGCGGCCTCCGCGCCCGCTCGCTGCGCCGCTTCGAGCATGGCCTTCAGCGGGAGCGTGGAGAAATACGCGGCCGGCGCGCCGGGAAGGATCGCTTCGTCTGCGGGCTGCCGTCCGGCGTTGTCCGGGATGCGGGCGTCCATGCAGTTGATCGCGGCGCGCTCCGGCGTGAGGGCCTTCCGGCCGCCTGCCTGTCCAAGCGCGATCACGGCGTCCGGCTGTTCCCTGCGCAGCGCATCCAGCAGGAGCTCGGAAGCTTCGCCGAATACCGTCGGCAGCACGATCTTTATAAGTTCACAGCCCTGCGGCGCGAGGAGCCTTCTCAGCGCTTCGAGGCTGGCGTTGACGTTCTCCTCGCCGAAGGGCTCGAAGGCGGAAATCAGGATCTTCATGTTTTTCCCTCAAATGCGCAGGCCGCCGGAGAACCGGCGGCCTGCGGAAAGATTTGACGTATTTCCTCCGCCGCGGCGGCAGCGAAAGGAAGGACGGTCAGCGGCGCGCCGCTTCCTTCTTGGCCTTTGACAGAGCGCGCAGGCTTTTGAACACGCAGACGGCGATAAAGAGTCCGCTGCCGATCATGGACAGCTTCTTGAGCTGTTCCTCATCCATCTTCCCGTTGGCCATATCGAGCAGGCCCTTCCCCGCGCCCAGCGCAACGGAAAAAATCTTTTTGATCAGTTCCATATGTTTCTCCTTTCAGACGCTCACTCCGCGTCTTCCCAGTTATGCCAGACGTTCTGTACGTCGTCGAAGTCCTCGAACATGTCCAGCATCTTCTGCATGTTCTTGATGTCGTCCTCGTTGGTGAGCTTGATATAGCCGTTCTGCGGCAGCATTTCGACCTGCGCCTCGACCAGCTTGTAGCCCTTCGCGGTCAGCGCCTCGGCCACGGCGGCGACGTCGTCCACGCCGGTGTAGACCGTCATGATCTCGCCCTCGGCCTCAAAGTCGTCGGCGCCCGCGTCCAGCGCGTCCATCATCACGGTGTCCTCGTCGAGCTCCTCGTCCTCGTTGTCGATGACGATGACGCCCTTCTTGTCGAAGGACCAGGACACGCAGTTGGCAGCACCCATGTTTCCGCCGTACTTGTCGAAGTAGTGGCGGATCTCGCCGGCGGTGCGGTTGCGGTTGTCGGTCATGGCCTCGACGATGATGGCGACGCCCTGCGGGCCGTAGCCTTCGTAGGTGATCTTCTCGTAGTTCTCGGTGTTGCCCGCGCCGAGCGCCTTGTCGATGGTGCGCTTGATGTTGTCGTTGGGCATGTTGGCCGCCTTGGCCTTGGCGATGACGGCCGCGAGCTTAGAGTTGCTGCGCGGATCACCGCCGCCGCCCTCCTTGACGGCCACGATCATCTCGCGGGCGATTTTGGTAAAGGTGGAGGCGCGCTTCGCGTCGGCCGCACCCTTGGTCTTCTGTATGTTGTGCCACTTGGAATGTCCGGACATAGTAACAGCTCCTCTTGTGTGATTGGTTTTGGCTTTCAACTGTTGTATTTTAGCACAAGAGCTCTCCGGTGACAAGTATTTATCGCTCAGCTCTTGTAAAAAGAGCGGAAAAGGTTTATATTTCGGATATACCGACAAAGGAGCGTGATCTTCCGTGAATTATAACGAAAACACCAAGCTGCTCGATATCCTCAAGGAGCATCCCGGCCTGGACAAAAAGGTCGCGGAGCTGGATCCCCGCCTGTCCGTCGTGGCAGGGCCGCTCGGAAAGATGATGCTGCGCGGAAAAACCGTCAGGGACGCCAGCGAATTCTCCGGGATGTCCGTGCCGGTCCTCCTGAGCGAGCTGGAGAAAATGATCAAGACTCTGTAAGAAAAAAACCCGATTCTTCCGAATCGGGTTTTTCGTTATTTCGACTTCGGGATAAAGACCGGATTGACGCTCAGATCTTCGTTGCAGGCCCTGATCGCCTCGGGGCTTGAGCGGTAGAGCTTCGCCAGCTCCCAGACCGTCTCCGTTTCCGCCCAGACAGCGGTCAGCGAGGGCGAGGCGGAGCTGTCAAAGGCCGCGCTCTCGTCCAGATTGACGGCGCAAACGCGCTCGATCGCGGTTCTGCCGTCCCTGCCGCCGAGAACTTCCGCGGCGACGGCGATGCGGATCCTCTCCCCTTCCGGCTCTGCCGAAAATTCCGTGACGCGGCAGGCGTTTACTTCAAAATTTTCTTCCGCCTCCCCGGACATGGCGACTGTCCTTCGGACGACGGAGAGCCTGTTATCGCCGGTGAGGCAGAGAAGCTCGGCGAGCACAGTCCCCTTTTCCGCGCTGCAGCGGCCGGGCGTCAGATACGCGGCGAGCACGGACTGAAAGTCCTCGGGCAGCTCTGCGCCATCCTCTCCGCTCAGGCGAACGACGCTTTCATCGGGTACGGACGGCAGGATCATACTCTCGCTGCGGCAGACGCAGGGCATGGCGTTGCAGTAGGCGTCCGTCACGCAGCGGACCGTTTTTTCCGCCGTGCCGCGCAGCTGCAGCAGCGCGCGCAGGTCGACGTTCAGCATCTTTTTGCCCTCGATCGTCTCGACAAGCTCCGCATGCCCGCTCGTCCATTCGACGCGGATCGCGGCCTGCTCGACCGCCTCCTCCCCCAGGTCGATCAGCTGCGAAAACGGAAGGCTCAGCATTTTGCGATGCAGATCATTTCTTCCGCCGCCAAGATAGTCGACCGTGAGCCGAACCTCGCCCTTCACGAGCAGACGGTCCGCGATGATCTGCCGCTCGGCGACAATCAGCTCTTTTTCCATATAGACAAGCTCCTCCGGCTCCGCGGGTTCGCCGTCGAAGCCGAACTGCTCGCTGAAGCTGACGGCTTTTTCGCAGACGCTTGTCAGCAGCCGCGCCTTTGTCTCCTCCTCGAGCAGATGCAGCGTGACGGAAGAGCATTCCTCGGGCTCCTGCGACACAGGCAGCTCGGTCTTTGCGCTCAGAGCGACCGTGCAGCTCGCTTCCAGCTCGATGCCGAGCTTTCGCGTGTTGAGCAGACGCGCCTGGACGCCGCCTGTTCCGAGACGGCACTGCAGCAGACAGCTGTCGTCGGCCGCCGCTGGCAGCTCGAATTCAAAAACCAGATCCTGCCGGACCGTAAAGCTTGCTACAGCGTTTTCATCCTCGTTGACATACAGGACGCAGACGGCCGCTTCCGCGCCGACCGCCGCTCTGCTTCCCTGCAGTTCCCTGCTCTTGAGATACAGCGCCGGTCGGACAGAGAGGATGCGCCCGATATCGTCTTTCGTATCCGGCACAACGCTCTCCATGGCGACCGCTGTCTGCTTCGTCATACGCGCGAGATCGGTATAGACCGGCGCCGTATGATCATGAAAAAGGATTTCCATGGATCACGCTCCTTGATGCAGATTCGTTACAGCTTATGGAGCATGCGCCCGCTTTATTCCGGCGACCGGCGCTAACAGCAGCGGAGCATCCAGATCCCGAGACCGACGAGCGCTGCCGCCAGCAGCAGCCACCAGAACTCTCCGGGCAGAATGACCGCCAGCATGATGATCAGGCCGAGCGCGATCGCCGTGAGCGCCCAGAACCTTGGCCTCCTTCTTCGCATAAATACCGCCTCCCGCAGCAGAATACTACATTCTATGCGGGAGGCGGTCTTTGATTCCTTTTTGGCTTATATGTCCTTCAGTTCCCAGGCCTTCTGCTGCGCGCAGAGCTCGTAGAGCCGCACGTAGGAACGGTAGCGGCTCGGATGGATCAGACCCTGCTCCACGGCCTCCTTCACGGCGCAGCCCGGCTCCTTCAGATGCGCGCAGTCGGTGAAGCGGCAGCTGCCGAGAAAGGGGCGGAAATCGGCAAAATCAGCGGCCAGTTCTTCCTTGGCGATCGAGGTCATCATTTCCAGCTCGAAGGAGGAAAAGCCGGGCGTGTCGGCGATATAGCCGCCATCCTCGAGAGCAAATAGCTCGACGTGGCGCGTCGTGTGTTTGCCGCGGCCGAGCTTGTCGCTGACCTCGGCGGTCTTCGCGTTCAGCTCGGGAAAGATGCGGTTGAGCAGGCTCGATTTTCCTACGCCGGAATTGCCCGTAAAGGCGGAGGTTTTACCGGCGAGCAGCCCGATCAGCGCGTCGACGCCCTCTCCGGTCTCGGCGCTGGTGCGGAGCACGGGAAAGCCCGCCCTGACGCAGATATCGAAGATCTCGTCTGCAGGATCCAGGTCGGTCTTGTTGACACAGACGACGAGCCGGCAGCCCGCCTCCTCGGCGATGACGGACACGCGGTCGATCAGGAAGGGATCGGTGATCGGGTTGGAGCCCGCGGCCACAAAGACGAGCTGGTCGATGTTGGCGACGGCCGGGCGGATGAACCAGTTTTTCCGCTCCAGCACCTGATCGATGCGGCCCCTGTTGTTGCCCTCCGGCGAGCAGAGCACGCGGTCCCCCACCAGCGGCGAGGTCCCGTCCAGGCGGAACTTGCCGCGCGCCTTGCATTCCAGCAGGGCTTCGGCGGTCTGAACGTAGTAAAAGCCGCTCAGCGCCTTGATGATGCGTCCTTCCGTCATACTCATTCTGCGGGTCCCGAGGAGATGATCAGCGTGACCTTGGCGTGTTCCTCGATCTGCGTAAAGGCCTCCGGGATCTGGCCGATCACGGTGCCGGATTCAAATTCGCTGACGACGTACTCGGAGCCGCCGAAGCTGAGACGTGCGGTCTCCAGCTTGGCCTTGGCCGAATCGAGGGAGATCCCGACCAGATTCGGCACCTCGACCGTCAGGATCTCCGGGCCGCTGCTGACAGTGATATAGACCACCGAGCCGTAGCTGATCTCCTCCCCTGCGGAGGGGCTGACGGCGATCACATAGTCTCTCGGCACCACGGCGGAGGTCGCGTTTTCGATCTCGCAGACGAAGCCCGCGTTCTCCAGCGTCTGCAGCGCGTCCACATAATAGCGGTTGACGACCTCCGGGACGGAGAGCGTGCTGCTGCTGGTGCTGACCTCAAGTCTGACGTCGATGCCGGAGGGCACGACCATGACGCTGCGCTCGGGCTTGGGGTCCTGCTTGAGAACGACGCCCGGGGCTGAGCTCGAGTCGACGACGAAGGTCAGCTCGAAGTTATACTTGCTGATCATTTCCGGGTCGTTGACGAGCGTTTCGTAATTCATGCCGACAAAGTTGGGCAGCATGATCCGCGTCGCGGGAGCGAAGATATCCTCGACCCAGTACTTCCAGAGGAAGAAGAACAGCGCGATCGCCAGCACCAGCGCGAGGAAGGCGCCGGACAGAAAGATCACGCGGTCAGCGCGGCGGCGTCTCCGGGCAAAGCCCTTTTTCGAAAGCTCGCTGACGGAGCGTACGGGCTTCACGTCGGGGACTTCGATCTGTTCCGCCTGATCGTCGTCGGCGTTCTCCGGATCGGTCTCGCGGGACAGCTCCTCCAGATCGTCGGCCATCTCCGCCGCGGTCTGATAGCGGTCCTGCAGATTGGACGCCATCGCCCGCATGATGATCTCCTCCAGCGCGGGAGGGAGATCCTTGTTGATCTCATGGATCGGCTTCGGCGTCGCGTTCATGTGCTTGATCGCGATCTCGCCGAGCGAGTCGCCCGTATAGGGCACCTGCCCCGTCATCATCTCGTACATGACGACGCCGAGCGAATAGACGTCGCTCCTCGCGTCGGGCAGCTCGCCGCGCGCCTGTTCGGGGGCGATGTAGTGGATGGAGCCGATCGCCTGGCCGTTGTTTTCGTGGAGCTCGTTTTCCAGCGAGGCGATGCCGAAGTCGGCGACCTTGATGCTGCCGTCCCGCAGGAGCATGATGTTCTGCGGCTTGATGTCGCGGTGGATGATGCCGCGCTCGTGCGCGTGGCCGAGGGCGCGCGCGATCTGCTTGGAGAAATGAACGGCTTCCTTCCAGCTGAGGATCCCGCGGCGGTCCATATACTGCTTGAGCGTGATGCCGTCGATCAGCTCCATGACGATGTATTCCATGCTGTCGCTGTGGCTGACGTCGTACACGGCGACGATATTGGGATGCGAGAGCATGGCGACGGCCTGCGATTCCGCGCAGAAGCGGCGCTTGAATTCCTCGTCGGCTGCCATCTCGTCTCGCATGATCTTCACGGCGACGTTTCGGTTCAGCCTGCGGTCGAGCGCGCGGAAGACAAGGGCCATACCGCCCTCGCCGACCTGCTCGAGCAGCTCGTATCTGTCGTCGAGCAGCATGCCGATATATCGGTTGTTTTCGTTCATAGTTACCCCTTATTTCACAACCGCAAGCACGGTGACATTATCCTTTGCGCCGCGCTCCAGCGCGCAGTCCATCAGATCCCGGCAGATCGTTTCCGGGTCGGCGCCGTTTTCGGCAAAGGTACGGATCTCTTCGTCCGTCATCATATTGGAAAGACCGTCGGAGCAAAGGAGCAGGACGTCCCCCGCTTTCATCGAAAAATGGAAATAATCGGCCTCGACGCTGGCCTCCGAGCCAACCGCGCGCGTGATGATGTTCTTCTGCGGGTGGACCCTCGCCTCTTCCGCCGTGATGGCGCCGTACTCGACAAGCTCCTCCACCAGGGAATGGTCCCGGGTGATCTGTGTGATCTGTCGGCCGCGGTGCGTGATCAGATAGGCGCGGCTGTCGCCGACGTTAACGATATAGCCCGCCCCGCCGTATTTGACGATCCCGCCGACCAGCGTGGTGCCCATGCCGTGAAAGGCCTCGTCGAACTGCGAATACTCGAAGGAGACGCCGTTAGCCTCGCTGCAGGCCTCTTTCAGCAGCTGCTCGTAGTCGATACGCTTCTGCACGCGCGCCGTCAGCCTGCCGTAGATGTGCGAGACGAAGGCCTTGTTGGAAAGCTGACTGGCCACGCCGCCCGCCTTCGCGCCGCCCATGCCGTCGCACAGCCCGAGCACGAGGCAGCCCTTCGCGTCGCAGCGCTCGATGATAAAGCAGTCCTGATTGTCTTTTCTGACGCTTCCCTTGTCGGTCAAGCCAAAACTTTTCATCATGACAGTCCCTCGCTCTGTGCGGCAGCCTGCTGCGCAGACCGTTCCCTCTTTCTTCGAAGCTGCCCGCAGGAAGCGTCGACGTCGCTGCCGAGCCTGCGGCGGACAGTCACATTGACCTGCTGTTCCTCCAGGATTTTGATGAAGGCCTTCATATGCCCCTGCGTGGAGGGCTGGAAGGGCCTCTCCTCCACATGGTTGAGCGGGATCAGGTTGACGTGCGCGGATACCTCGCGCGCGATGTCGGCCAGGAGCTTCGCGTGGTAGGCCGTGTCGTTCACGCCGTCGATCATCGCATACTCAAACGAGATCCGGCGGCCGGTCTTCTCGTAGTATTCTCTGCAGCACTTCACCAGCTGCCTGACGCCGCGGCCGCGGTTGGCAGGCATCAGCTTCGAGCGGGTCTCGTCGTCCGGCGCGTGCAGCGAGACGGACAGCGTCAGCTGCAGGTCGCGCGCGGCGAGATCGTCAAAGCGCTCGGTGATGCCGCAGGTAGACAGCGAAATGTGCCGCATGCCGATGTTCATGCCCTGCGGATGATTGACCAGCGTGAGAAAGCGCATCACATTGTCGAAATTGTCCAGCGGCTCGCCGATCCCCATCAGCACGATGTTGGAGATCTCCTTCCCGGAATCGAGCTGGGAGAAGATCACCTCGTCGAGGATCTCCGACGGCGTCAGATTCCGCACCAGGCCCCCGATCGTGGAGGCGCAGAAGGCGCAGCCCTGTCTGCAGCCGACCTGCGAGGACACGCAGACGGTGTTGCCGTGCTGATAGCTCATGACGACGGTCTCGACCGCCTGTCTGTCCCGCAGCTCCCAGAGATACTTGATCGTCCCGTCGATGGCGGAGACCTGTTTTCTCAGCACCTTCGGCGCGTAGATCTCATAGCTCTCCTTCAGCTTTTCCCGCAGGCTCTTCGGCAGGTCGCTCATCGCTTCGAAATCGCGCACGCCGCGGCCGAGCCAGCGAAAGACCTGCGCGGCCCGGTATTTCGGCTCGTTCAGTTGTACAAAGTCGGCTTCCAGCTCCTCGGGGAGCATGGACACAATGTCTTTTTTCATGCCTTGTCCCGCCGCAGCTTTGCGGCAAAAAATCCGTCGCTTCCATCGATGTGCGGCCAGAAGGTATAGCAGCCGTTTTCGGACCGGCGCTCCCCCACCGTGAAATCGACGGGCTGAAAATTCGGATGCGCCTTGAGAAAGCCGGAGACGAGCTCCTCGTTCTCCTCACGCAGCACCGTGCAGGTCGCATACAGCAGCGTCCCGCCCGGCCTGACATAGCGGGCCAGATTGTCGAGGATCCGCGCCTGCACGGCGGGCAGCGCCCCGACCTCGGCCTCGCTCTTTCGCCGAATCTCCGGTTTTTTGCGCATCACGCCGAAGCCGGAGCATGGTACGTCGGCGATGACGAGGTCAAAGCCTTCGGCGAGCGACGCGTCAAAGACGGACGCGTCCATTGCCGCGGTGCGGATGCAGGTGATACCCAGACGCTTCGCGCCGCTTTCGATCAGCGCAAGCTTCTTCCCGTGCAGATCGCAGGAGAGGATCGAGCCCTCGTCCCTCATCCGCAGCGCCGCGGCAAAGGATTTTCCGCCCGGCGCGGCGCAGGCGTCCAGAACGGTCATGCCGGGCTTCGGCGCGGCGATCTCGACCGCCATGGCCGCGGCGCGGTCCTGCACGTAAAAGAGCCCTTCCGCATAGCCGGGCAGCGCGGCGACCCTGCCGCTGCGCACGGAGAGCGCGTTGTCCGGGTACTCGGGCACGGAAAACCGGATATCCGCTTCTCTCAGTCTTTCCGCATAGGACGAAGCGTCGGTCTTCAGGGTGTTGATCTGCAGGTCGGTCTCCGGCGGCTCGAGACAGGCGGTGAAGAAGGCCTCGGCGAAGTCATAGCCGCGCTGACAGATCAGGCGCTCGGCCAGCCAGTCGGGCTGGCTGTAACGGACGCCGAGATAATGAGCCGTCCCCTTGCCGGGGATCTCGGGCAGACGATCGCGGTTCTCGCTCAGGCGGCGCAGCACGGCGTTGACGAGCCCGGCCGCGCGGGAAAGGCCGCTTGCTTTGCACAGGGCCACGCTCTCGCCGACCGCGGCGTGCGCCGGGATCCTGTCCGACAGCAGAAGCTGAAAAGCGCCGAGGCGGAGGATGTCGCGCAGCTTCGGCTCGAGCTTCGGCGCGCTGCAGAAGCTGTCGATATAGAAATCCAGATAACGGTCGTTCTGCAGGACGCCGAGGCTGAGCCTGGCCGCCAGCGCTGCGTCTCTGTCCGTCAGATTGCCGGAGGAGAGCAGCTGATCCAGCACCTGCGCCGACCAGGCCCCATCGCGGCGGCAGCGCTCCAGCACGCGCAGCGCTGCTTCTCTCGCCGTCGTCATGGGTTCTGCTCCGTTTTGATCGGATGCCCGCGCAGATAGTCTGCCGCGGACATTCTCTTTTTGCCGGGAGCCTGCAGCGAGGTGAGGCGGATCGTCTCCCCCGCCGCGCAGGCGATCTCGATCCCCTCGCCGTCGGCGCGCAGGATCGTTCCGGGCGCGGCTTCGGTGTGACTGTCTGTCAGATCCGCGTCGAAGACCCGCAGCGTCACGCCGCCGAGCTCCGTCGTGGCGACCGGCCAGGGCTGCAGGCCGAAGATCTGCTTCAGCACCAGTCTCGCCGGGCGGTCAAAGTCGATGGGGCAGAGGGACTTGTCCAGCATTTTCACATAAGTGGCCTGACTGTGATCCTGCGGCGTGCGCGCCGCCGTCCCCCGCTCGATGGCAGGCAGCGTCCTGACGAGCAGCTCCGCGCCGAGTTCCTTCAGCCGGTCGAAGAGCTCGCCCGCGGTCTCCTTTTCCCCGATCTCGGTCTCTACCGTGTCGATCACGTCGCCGCTGTCCATCTCGTGCGCCATAACCATGATGCTGACGCCGGTCGTTTTGTCGCCGTTGAGCACGGCCCACTGGATCGGAGCCGCGCCGCGGTATTTGGGCAGGAGCGAGGCGTGGACGTTGATCGCGCCGAACTTCGGCAGGGCCAGGATCTCATCCGGGAGCAGCTTGCCGTAAGCCACGACCACAAGGATATCGGGCCGCAGCTCCCGCAAGATCGACAGGGCTGTTCCGTCGCGCATTTTCTCCGGCTGAAACACCGGGATTCCGCTGGCCAGCGCGAGCTCCTTGACGGGAGAAAAGCTGACGGCCATGCCGCGTCCGCGCGGCCTGTCCGGCTGCGTGAAGACGCCGACGACCTCAAAGCGGTTTTCGATCAGTTTTTTCAGCGACGCCTCGGCAAAATCGGGCGTGCCCATAAATACGATCCGCATGAAGCACCCCGCCGTTCAGAACTGACCCTTCTCGATCTCTTCCTCGCTGAGCATGCGCTCGCAGCGGGAGGTGAAGACGACGCCGTCCAGGTGGTCGATCTCGTGGCAGAAGCAGCGCGCGGTCAGACCCTCGCCCTCGACCTCGAACCACTCGCCGAAGCGGTCCTGCGCGCGGACCCTGACGTGCATCGGGCGCTCGACGATGCCGTACTCTCCCGGCACGCTGAGGCAGCCCTCCGCCCCCTTCTGCACGCCGGAGCGCTCGATGATCTCGGGGTTGACGAGCTCGATGATATATTCCGATTCGCCTTCCGGGACGTTGGTCTCAATGACGAGGACCGCGCGGCGCAGCACGCCGACCTGCGGCGCGGCGAGGCCGACGCCGTTGGCCTGGGCGAGGGTCTCGGCCATATCGTCCAGCAGCTGATGCAGCCGCTCGTTGAAAGCGGTGACGGGACGGCATTTTTTGTAAAGAGTCGGCTCTTCCTTTGTCAGTATGTTTCTCAAAGCCATGGGCTACTCCATTTCAGCGCCGCCGAAGCGGCGATATTAGTCAATCGGGTCGTTGTCCGCAAAGACGGAGACGCCCCGGAAACGCTTGTCCACGCTGCACTCCGAAAGGAGCTGGGCGACAAGCCGCCGCATGAAGGCGTCACAAGTGCAGGCGATGTGGATGCGGTAACGGTAACGGTTGTTGATCTTCACGACGGGGAGCGGCGCGGGGCCCATCACGCTGACCGAGTCCTGCCCGGCCGTCGCGTTGCGCAGCCAGTCCGCGGCATAGTGCGCGGTGCGGAGCACCTGCTCCTCGACAAGGCCCGAGGCGGTCACGGAGATCAGATCGCAGACGGGCGGCGCGTTCTGCAGGCGGCGCAGCTCCATTTCCGAGCGGAAAAAGGCCTCGTAATCCTGGGAGGCTGCCTGTTGGATCGTCTGATTCTCGGGCGTATAGGTCTGGATGACGGCGCGGCCTGGCTTCGTGCCGCGGCCGCTGCGGCCGACGACCTGAGTGATCAGGGAAAAGGTCCTCTCCCCCGCGCGGTAGTCGCCCGCGTAGAGGCTCTGATCGGCGGACAGGACGCCGACGAGCGTGACGTTGTCGAAGTTCAGGCCCTTGGCGACCATCTGCGTGCCGACCATAATCGGGATCTTCTCGTTCTGAAAACGGTCGAAGAGCTGCTTGTGCGAGCCGAGCGGCGCGACCGTGTCGGTGTCGACGCGGAGGATCCCGGTGCCGGGAAAGAGCTCATTGAGCTGCTCGACGACGTACTGCGTGCCGCTGCCGATGTATTTGAGCTCTCCCCCGCAGTCGGGACAGAGCGGATCGACGCGCTGCGAATAGCCGCAGTAATGGCAGATCAGCCGCCGGTTGCTGCTGTGATAGGTCAGCGAGACACTGCAGCGCGGGCACTTGTAGGTGAAGCCGCAGCTGCCGCAGCTGATCAGCTTGTGCGCGCCGCGGCGGTTGATGAAGAGGATGCTCTGCTCGCCGTGCGCCATCGTTTCGGCCAGCTCCTCGCGCAGCGGGAGGCTGATGTCCCCGATGTTCCCGCGGCGGAGCTCCCGCTTCATGTCTACGATCCGCACCTCCGGGAGCGCCATGTCGTTGTAGCGCTCCGGCAGGCTGAAAAAGGAATAGCGCCCGGTCTCCGCGTAATAGCGGCTGGAGATGTCCGGCGTGGCGGAGCCGAGCAGCAGAAGGCAGTTTGAGCGCGCGCAGAGATATTTTGCCACATCGCGCGTGTTGTAACGGGGCGAATTTTCGGATTTGTAGCTCTCTTCCTGCTCCTCGTCGATGATCAGCAGCCCCAGATCGGAGACCGGCGCGAAAACGGCGCTGCGGGTGCCGATCACGAGCCGCGCCTTGCCCGAGCGGATGCGCTTCCATTCGTCGTAGCGCTCGCCCACGGAGAGGCTGGAGTGCAGCACGGCGATCTCATTGCCGAAGTAGGAGGAGAAAGTCTGCAGCATCTGCGGCGTCAGCGCGATCTCGGGCACGAGCAGGATCGCTGACCTCCCCTGCCGCAGCTGCCGTTCGATCAGATGGATGTAGACGCTGGTCTTTCCGCTGCCCGTTACGCCGAAGAGGAGCGCCGCGGCGGCCCTGCCGCCGTCGGCCAGTTTCTGCAGGCCCTGAAAAACGCTCTCCTGCGCCGCGTTCAGAACGGGAAGCGGCTGCTTTTCGTCGTCGTAGATCTCCGGTCGGCGAAAGACCTCCCGCTCGTAGAGCTCGACCAGCTCCTGCTTTTCCAGCGCCTTGACGGACGGACGCGAGGCGTCGGCGTGCGAGAGCACGTCGTGGAGCGGCAGCGCCTCGAAGCTGCACAGGAGCTCGAGGATCCTGGCCTGCTGCGGGGCGCGGCGACGCTTCGCCTCGATGACGGCCGAGGCCTCCTCCGCGGAGACCGCGAGGCGGATCATCGGGAGCATCTTGTCCTTTGCGCGGCGCTGACCCTGCTGGTCGAACCACAGCCCGGCGGGCAGGATCGCCTTCACGGCGTCGTAGACGGTGCAGAAGAAGCGGTCGCGCATGAAAAGCGCCAGCCTGATCTGCTGCTCGGAGAGAACGGGCGCGTCATCCAGCACCCGCAGCAGGGGCTTCAGCTTATCCGATCCGAAGCTGCTGCTTTCGGAGACGGAAAGAATCACGCCCTCGCTCTGCCTGTTGCCGCGCGAAAACGGCACTAAAACCCTCACCCCGGGGAGCGCGGTTTCCAGCAGCTCCTCGGGGATCAAATAGTCATAGGGCTTGTCTATCCAGTATGGTGCGGCGGAAACCGCAATTTTGGCGATCCTTGCAGCCACTGCCAACGGATTCTTACTTGATGGACAGCTTTCCGGTGTAAACCTCGTCGATCGCGGAAGAAACGGGCTTGCGCTCGAGCGGGATCTGCTTCTCTTCCGCTTCCGCGGCCAGCGTGCGGGCGCGGCGGGCGACCAGGTTCACCAGCTGATAACGGCTGCCGATCTTCTCGACGAGTTCGGCCATCGGGGGATAAAGCATCATAACGGTATTCTCCATTCTGCCGGATCTCCGGCTGAAATAATAAACGATTGGAAGGCCGGTCAGAGATCGGTCAGATAGTGGGCGCGCTCCGCGGCGCGGCAGTGCTCGGCCAGGATGATCGCCTTGAGTTCATCGGCGGCCCGGTCGGCGTCGTCATTGACGATGATATAGTCGTAGAAATCCGCTTCGGCGTATTCCTGCCTGGCGCGGATGAGCCTGGCCTCGATGGCGCGGGCGGTATCGGTGCCGCGGCCGACAAGGCGGCGCTCCAGCTCCTCAAGAGAGGGCGGGATAATGAAGATCTTCACGGCGTCGGGCTTTTTCTCCGCCACCTGGCGGGCGCCCTGCACCTCGATGTCCAGCAGCACGTTCATGCCGCTTTCCAGCTTGTCCTCGACGTATTTGCGCGGCGTCCCGTAGGAGTTGGCCACGTAGACCGCGTGCTCGAGCAGCTCGTCGTTGGCGATCATCTCGTCGAAGCGCTCCAGGTCAACGAAGAAGTATTCCCTTCCGTCGACCTCGTTGGGACGGGGCTTTCTGGTCGTCACGGAGGTGGAGAAGCAGAGATCGTCCCGCCCTTCCATCGCCTTGAAAACGACCGTGCTCTTGCCCGCCCCGGAGGGCCCGGAAATAACGATCAGCTTACCTTTTTCACTCATCCCTCTGTTCCTCCTCTTCAGTTTCGTCAAAGCGCTGGGACAGGACCTCCGGCGTCAGCGCGGAGAGGATCACGTGACCGCTGTCCATGACGATCACCGATCTCGTGCTGCGGCCGAAGCTCGCGTCGATCAGCAGGCCCTTCTCTCGCACGTCCTGGATCATCCGTTTGACCGGCGCGGACTCCGGGCTGACGATGGAAACCACCCGCCGGTCGTGGATCAGGTTTCCGAAGCCGATATTGACAAGTTTCATGCGCTCACCTATTCGATGTTCTGGATCTGCTCGCGGATCTTCTCGATCTCGGATTTCAGATCGACGACGACGTGCGCGATATCGGAATTCTGACACTTGGAGCCGGTCGTATTGGCCTCGCGGTTGAACTCCTGGATCAGAAAATCGATCTTGCGGCCGATCGGTGAATTGCCGGAGATCATCGACTGCAGCTGGGCCATGTGGCTGCGCAGCCTCACCGTCTCCTCGTCGACGGCGATGTGGTCGGCGAAGATCGCGGCCTCCGCCAGGATCCGGTTCTGGTCGATCCCGGCGGCGCCGAGGACCTCGGCCATCTTCTGCTCAAGCCTCGCGCGGTAGTCCGCGACCGTCTTCGGCGCCTCGGCCTCGATGACGGAGACCAGCGCGTCGATCGTCTCGAGCCTCTTCAGCACGTCGATGCACAGCTTTTCGCCCTCGCGCAGGCGCATCGCGTCGAAATCGCAGAGGGCCCGCTCCGCGATCTCGCGGATCCCGGCGGTGATCGCCTCGGCGTCCAGCTCCTTCTTCTCGACGACGAGAACGTCCGGAAAACGGCTGACGCTGACGGCGCTGAGATCGTTGGGGAGCTGATACTCCTCAGCAATGTGCCTCAGAGCCTCCATATAGCCCTTCAGCAGCCCTTCGTTGACCTTGACGGCCATGTCCCCCGCCTGCGAGGAATCGACGCTGACGAAAACGTCGACCTTGCCGCGGCTGATATGCTTCTGTACGGCGGACTTGACGGCGTCTTCCGCGAAGAGGAAGCTGCGCGGCATGCGGACGGAGCAGTCCAGGAAACGGTTGTTGACGCTCTTGAGCTCAACGGTGATCTCCAGGCCGTCGACCGTGCCCCTGGCACTGCCGTAGCCTGTCATGCTTTTTATCATAGAAGCCTCCGTCTGTCAGAGTATTTCGATGATCTCAAAGGTGATGTCCTCGCTCCTGTTGCGGAATTTTTGCGTGAGGACGAGAACGGTACCGCCGACGAGAAGCCCCGCGAAGCTGGCGATGATGCAGCCTGCCTCGCCGAGCCCTGCCGCAGCGGCGGCGGCGTAGCCGAGGAGGAAGAAGACGAGCGGGAGGATGTAGACGAGCACGGCAGCCCTGAAGACCTTGGCGCTCTGGCTTTCGATCAGCACCTTCTGCCCGGGCTTCGCGTTGAGCGGGTTTGCGGCGGGCGTTTTCATCTGGTTTTCGAAAACGCAGCTTTCGCAGCTACCGCAGTTGCCGCCGCAGGCCGTCGTCCTTCTGACGGCGACCTCGGCCATGCCCTCGGGCAAAAGCTTTGTCACGACCGCTTCCTGCGTCACGGCTCCATCCCCTCAGCTTTCCTCTTTGACTTTTTCAAATACGATGGAGACCTGCTCGATCTTTCCGATGGTGCCGACCTCGTCGTCGTAGTCCTTGATTTTGATCTCCGGCGTATAGATCGGGTTGCTGCCGGGCGCTTTCCCCTTCAGGTCGATCTCGGCGACGATCTGATCGGCGCTGAGGCTGTTGATGAGGTCGGACGGGCCGCGCAGCGTGACCGTGATCGAAGTGGTCTGCACCTTCGTTTTATAGCCGTCCGGCGGATTGACGACCGAGAAATTGGTGACCTTGAAATCCTTCGTGATCAGATCTTTGATCGTGACGGTCAGCGAAGCCTCGGTGACGTCGCTGCGGCTGCTCAGTCCCTCCGGGAAGGGGATCTTGAGCGTCCGCTTGGCGACGAAGTTTTCCCCGTTTTCATCCAGATCGACGATGCTCCGGGTGTCGATCTTCGGCGTCAGGTATATCGTCCGGTCCAGGCCCTCGAAGGCGGCGGGGATGCCGGACAGCTCGATCTCGGACGGAGAAACGGTATACTCGGTGTTCTCCTGCGAGGCGCCGGCCGTATACTTGACGCCGCTGTCGTCAACCTCGATCCTGAATTTTTCCGTGCGGTACACGGGCATGCTCACGCTCAGCTCGGAATCGAAGGAAATGCTGTTGCTGTTGTAGTCCCGGTTGCTGCGGGTCTTCATGACCAGCTGGAAGCCGGCGTTGTCAAAGCTGTTTTCCGAATTGAGCGTAAAGCTGCGGCTGTAGGAATCCTCGGTGTAGCTCTTGTCGATGCTTTCTCCGTTGCCGAAGGAAAACGCGACGCTGGCGACGTTGTTCAGATAGTATTCCGGGCCGGTCAGCTCGAGCTGCTTCGGCTCGAAGGAGATCGCGCCGATATGGCAGTGATCGCTCAGACTGCCCTCGTAGCTGCCGACGATATCGACGGCGATGGTCTTCTTTTCGGAGAGGCGGAAGCTGATGTTGCTCTCGGTGAAGATGCTGTTGACCGTGAACGAGACAAAGATCTCCGCCTTTTCGTCGTCGCTCATCGTCGAAGGCAGGATGACGGTGCATTTCTTGTTGTAGGCCTGGGCGGACAGACCGCTGACGTCCACGCAGGCGGTCAGATCCTCGACGCTGAGCTGATTGACCAGGCGGCTCGGCCCGGAGACCGTGAAGGTGACGGTCGAGGGCGAGGGCTCGAGGATGTACATATCCTCGGACAGGCCCTTGAACTCGACCTTGACGTCTTCAAAGATCTTTTCCGTGGGCTTGATCTCCCTGGATTCGAGGTAGGTCCACATGATCAGAGAAATCAGAAGCGACAGCACCATCCAGAAGGCGGAGCTGTTGGTTATTTTATTAATCCACTGTTTGCTCTTCATTTTTCTTCCTCATAAAGACCTTGGACAGCCGGCTGAGAATGCTGTTCCTGTTCGTCGAATCGTCCTGCGGGATCAGCTCGGACCGGAGGATCTTTTCCAGCGACGAGGCGCTGAGATGCCGCTTGAGCATGCCCTCGATCGCGACCGAAATCGAGCCGGTCTCCTCCGAGACGATGATCACCACGGCGTCGGACTGCTCGCTCAGGCCGATGCCCGCGCGGTGGCGCATCCCCAGATCCTTGCTGAGGTTGTTGCTCCTGGTCAGAGGCAGGACGCAGCCGGCCGAGGCGAGACGCCCGTCGCGGATGATCAGCGCGCCGTCGTGCAGCGGCGCCTTGTTGTAAAAGATGTTCTTGATGAGCTCTGCCGTCGCGTCCGCGTTGATGATCGTGCCGGTGCTCATGATGTCGTTGAGCTGGATCTTGCGCTCGAAAATGATCAGCGCGCCGGTCCTGCTGGCCGACATCTCCTCGGAGGCAAGGACCGTCTGCGCGATCGCCGCCTCCATGGTCGTCCCGTAGTTCTCCTTCGTGGCGCTCAGGCTGCCGCCGATGCGCTCGAACAGCCTTCTGAGCTCCGGCTGGAAGAGGATCACCAGAGCGATCAGCCCGAGCTCGACGGTCTTCTGGATCAGGATCTTGATCATCTTCATGTCAAGGATCTCGGACAGGACGTATACGACCATCAGGATCAGAAGACCCTTGGCCAGGTTTTTCAGATTGCTGCGCCGGATCAGCGAGATGACCTTATAGATCAGGAACGCGACGAACAGGATGTCGATGATGTTCGAGGGCTTATACAGCGATTCGAACACGGTCGTCGCGTTGCCGAAGGTATCCCTCAGCGCGCTGCTCAGATCTCCAAGTATTCTCTCCATCTGTCTTTCTCCGTTCGGAACAGATTCTCATGCGGGTTTCATCAGCCTATATCTTATCATCTTATTATATAGCATCCTCACGAAAAAGGCAATGAAAAATCCATAAATTTATCTTAAGCCAGGCCTTCGATCAGCGCTGCGGCCCGCTCGATCTGCTCGGGATCGGTAAAGGGGGAAAGGCTGATCCGAACCGTGCCGAAGGCCCTCGTTCCGGCGCTCTCGTGCGCGAGCGGCGCGCAGTGGAGGCCGCCCCGGACGAAGACCCCGCGCTCCGAAAGCGCCTCGCAGAAGGCTTCGCTGTCCGTCCCATCTGCCGTGAAGGACAGGATGCCCGCCTGCCCGAGCCCTGCGTCCGTATAAAGCCGCAGGCCGCCGACGCGGCTCAGACGGTCAGCGAGCGTCTTGAGCAGTGCGCTTTCGTAACGATGGATGCCTTCCGGCGTACGATCGCCGACGAAGCGCAGGCCCTCGTACAGCCCCGCGATGCCGGGCACGTTCATCGTACCGGCCTCCAGCCTTTCGGGCAGCTCGTCGGGCATGGCGGGATTGGCGCTGTCCGAGCCCGTTCCGCCGTACAGCAGGGGCTCCCCTTTCACGCCGCAGAGCAGGATCCCCGTCCCCTGCGGCCCGAAGAGCGACTTGTGTCCCGGCATCGCGATAAAGGCCGCGCCGAGCTTTTGCATATCCAGGTCCAGAACGCCCGCCGACTGAGAGGCGTCGACGATCAGCGGGACACGGTGTTCCCGGCATAGCGACGCGATCTCTTCGATCGGCAGGATGAAGCCGAAGACGTTGGACACGTGTGTGCAGACGACGGCGTCTGCTTCGCCGATCTGCGCCCGGAAGTCCCGCAGGACCCCTTCCCTGTCAAACAGCGTCCGCCCGCAGACGCGGATCTCCGCGCCGACCGCCTTGAGCGGCCGCAGCACGGCGTTGTGCTCGAAGCCGGTGATCAGCACACGGCTCTCCGGCCCAACCAGCGAACGGATCGCGATATTCAGCGCGTGCGTCGCGTTCGAGGTTAAGACGACCCGCGACGGGTCGCCGACGTGAAACAGCTTTGCCGCCTCCTCCCGGCAGCGATAGACAATCTCCGAGGCCGTCATCGACGCCCGGTGCGCGCCGCGGCCGGGACTGGCAGCCTGCAGCATCGCCTGCCGTACGGCCCTGCAGACGGCAGGCGGCTTGAGGAGGCTCGTCGCCGCGTTGTCAAGATAGATCATCGTTCCGCTCGCTCCAGTTCCCGCCGCTCAGCGCGTATACCTTCCCCTTCAGCATATCGGCCTCGCGCAGCAGGCGGACGGCGTCCGCCACGTGCCTGCGCAGCGACAGCGCATAGCCGCAGCCGGCTTTCGTCAGCGCGACCGGCGCCTTGACCACGGCGGATACGATCCCGCTCCGCTCCAGCAGCCGCTGGCTGCGCTGCGCCTGCGTCAGAGACCGGCACAGGATCAGAACCTTTTCCATTTCCATCATCTCCCCGCACAGAAAAAGCCGCAGAGCTGTACTCTGCGGCTGTCAGATCCCTCAGGTCCGCTCAAGCCATTGTATGCCGGGCAGGACGGGAATGTACGGTTCAGTTGTTTTCGATCAGCACCACGGCGTGCGCGGCGATGCCGAGGCCCTCGCCGGTAAAGCCGAGGCCCTCCTCCGTCGTGGCCTTGACGCTGATGCGGTTTTCCGGCAGACCGAGCGCGGCGGCGATGTTCCGGATCATGGCCGGGATATGCGGTCTTAGCTTCGGCCGCTGCGCAAGGACCGTGCAGTCGAGGTTGACGACGCGGTATCCGTGCTCGCGCAGCAGCGCGGCCACGCAGCCGAGGAGCTTCATGCTGTCCGCCCCGGCGTAAGCGGGATCGCTGTCCGGGAAGTGCATGCCGATATCGCCCAGCGCCGCGGCGCCGAGCATCGCGTCCATCAGCGCATGCAGCAGGACGTCCGCGTCGGAATGGCCGAGCAGGCCCTTTTCAAATGGGATCTCCACCCCGCCGAGGATCAGCTTTCTGTCCTCAACCAGGCGGTGAACATCGTATCCGTGACCGATCCTCAAAGCGCTTCGCCCCGTTCCTTCAGGATTTCCTCCGCAAAGAGCATGTCCCTGGGCCTGGTGATCTTGATATTGTCGTCGTCGCCGAGGACGGTCTTCGTGCGGACGCCCATCATCTCGGCTGCGGCGCAGTCGTCGGTGAGGACGAGTCCCTTTTCGACTGCCTTGGTCAGCGCGCCCTTGATGATCTCGGCGCGGAAGACCTGCGGCGTCTGTACGCGCAGGGTCGTCTCGCGGTCGACGGTGCCGAGCATGAAGCCATCGGCGTCGACGGCCTTCAGCGTGTCGGGCGAGGAGACGACGGGGGCCGCCGCCATGTGCTCGGAGGCGGCGTAGACCGTGCGCAGGATCAGATCCTCCGTCACTAGCGGGCGCGCGCCGTCATGGATCGCGATGAGCCTGGCCTTGGGATCGACCTCGGACACGCCGACCAGCGCGGACTCGGTCCGCGTTTTGCCGCCGGCGACGACGCGGCTGATCTTTTCGATGCCGTACTCCTTGCAGAGGTCGGCCGTCTCCTGCAGCCTGTCGATTTTGGAAACGACGATGATCTCGTCGACGAGCGGAGAGTCCTGAAAGACCTTCAGCGTCCGCGCGAGGACGGGCTTACCGCCGAGCATGAGGGACATCTTGTCGCTGCCCATGCGCTCGGACGAGCCGGCGGCGACGATGACGGCGGAGCAGTGCGGCTCCTTCGGGACCTTGTCTTTCCGGAGTTTTTTGAAGATATTCACGCAGATCACGCTCCCGGGCGATTATTTCAGCTGCTTTTTGCGGGCGAAGTTGCGCATGCCGTCCTGCATCTGATCCAGGCGCTTGAGCATCTTGCCGGCGCCGTAGGCCGCGCATGCGACGGGATCGTCGACGACGATGGTGCGGATGCCGGTGCTGCGCTCGATCAGACGGTCGATGCCGTAGATCAGGCTGCCGCCGCCGGACATCACGATGCCGTTGGTGTCCAGGTCGCCGACGAGCTGGGGCAGCGTGCGCTCGAGCACGGCGTGGACCGCGTCGAGGATCTGGTTCATCGGGTCGACAAAGGCTTCGATCAGCTCGCTCGAGGTTATCGTGACGGTTTTGGGCAGACCGTTCGTGAGACTGCGGCCCTTGATCTCCTCCACGCCGACGTCCGGGCGCTGGATCACGCAGCCGATGCTGCGCTTGACCTCCTCCGCCGCGCCGAGGCCGATCAGCATGTTGTGCTTGCGGCGGACGTAGCGGACGATGGCCTCGTCGAAGCTGGTGCCGGCCACCTTGATCGATTCGCACTCGACCACGCCGCCGGCGGAAACGACCGCGGCCTCGGTGGTGCCTCCGCCGATGTCGATGATCATGTGTCCGTCGGCCTTCGAGATGTCGATGCCCGCGCCCATCGCCGTGGCCACGGCCGTCTCGAGCAGATAGACCTTCCGTGCGCCGGCCTCGATGGCAGCGTCGATCATCGCGCGCTCCTCCACGCCGGAGATGCTGCTGGGCACGCAGGCCAAGACGCAGGGCTTGAAGAAGCTGAAGGAGGTGATGCGGCTGATCAGCTCGCGGAGCATCTGCGCCGTCATGTCGTAGTCGGAGATGACGCCGGACTCCACCGGATGGATCGCGACGATGTCCGCCGGCGTGCGGCCGATGACCTTCTGCGCCTCCTGGCCGACCTTCAGGATGCGGCCGTTGAACTTGTCAATGGCGACTACCGTCGGCTCGCGCATGACGACGCCCTTCCCCTGCTCGAATACCAGGGTGGACGTGGTACCCATATCGATGGCTATATCTTTCTCGAACAAATTCATGGTCTGCACCTCGTATGTTGAAATCTTTTCTAATCTCTTCTTCGGGCGACGGCGGCCGCCGACACGGAGGCAGCTCCCGCCTCACAAAGGATCTTCGCGCATTCCGAAAGCGTGGCGCCGGTCGTCACGATGTCGTCGATCAGCAGCAGGCGCTTTCCCCTGACAGCTTCGGGTTCGTCGCAGCGATAGACGCCCTTGACGTTTTCGCGCCGCGCCTTCGGATCGCGGATCAGGGACTGCTGCCGGTTGTGCCGCACTTTTTCCAGCGTTTTCACGCAGGGAAGGCCGCGCTTTTTCGCGATCTCCTCCGCCAGCAGCCTCGACTGATCGTAGCCGCGCAGACGAAGACGGCGGCGGCTGACGGGCACCCAAGTGATACTATCGCAGGAAATCTGATTTTCGTCAATACATTTTAGCACAAGTTCCGCATAAATGCCAGCATAACCGACGCATTGCGAAAATTTATAGCGGTGCAGCGAGTCGCGCACCGTCTTTTCGTAAAAGAGCGGCGCTGCGCAGCGGTCGATGTGCCTGATATCGGTCCGCACGGCAAACGCGCCGGTACGGGGCAGCGCTTCGCGGCATTTTCTGCAGATCCCGACCGTCTCTCCGCGCAGCAGCCTGTGGCAGAAGGCGCATTTCGGCGGATACAGCAGATCCAGCATCGAACGGAAAGCCTTCATCCCTCGACCCCGCACAGTCTGCGCAGACGCACGCGCAGCGCGGAATAGCGCTTGGTCTGCCGGAAGTTGTCGATCATCTGATAGGCCGTCTGATCGTCGCCGACCAGGATCAGCAGCTCGCGGGCGCGCGTGACGGCCGTGTACAGGACGTCGCGCGTCATCAGCATCTGCGCGCCGGGCGCGAGCGCGAGGATCACCGCGCGGTATTCGCTGCCCTGCGACTTGTGCACGGTCATCGCCCAGGCGTGTTCCAGCTCAAGCAGCGAATCGAAGCCGTAGGACGCGATCCTGCCGTCAAAATCGACGGTCAGCTGCTCGGCCTCGGGGTCGATCCCGATGATCCGGCCGATGTCGCCGTTGAAGATGCCGCAGCCCGCGAGCCTGTGATCGGCGCTCTGCCAGAGGATGTCATAGTTGTTCTTGATCTGCATGACGCGGTCGTTCTCGCGGAAGACCACCTCGCCGAAAGCCTTTTCATGCCGGCCGGGCTGCGGCGGATTGAGCGTCTGCTGCAGCCTTTTGTTCAGATTGGCCGTGCCGAGCTCCCCTTTTCGCGTCGGAGAGAGCACCTGGATCTCTTCGGACGGGATGTGCATCTTTTCGGGCAGACGCGTGGAGATCAGCTCGAGGATCGTTTCGACGCTGCTGCCGGCCTGGATGCGCTTGAGTCGGAAGAAGTCCCCGGCGTTTTCGGAAAGGTTCGGATGCTCGCCGCGGTTGATCATGTGCGCGTTGCGGATGATGCGGCTGTCCTCCTTCTGACGGAAGATCTCGGTCAGACGGACGAGCGGCACGACGCCGCTGCGGATGACGGCGGAAAAGACGTTGCCGGGCCCGACGGAGGGCAGCTGATCGGCGTCGCCGACCATGACGAGCCGCGCCTCGGGCGGCATCGCCTCCAGCAGCGCGTCCATCAGCTGGATGTCTACCATGCTGCACTCGTCGATGACGACCGCGTCGCAGTCGAGCGGCTCCTTCGCGTTTTTGGCAAAGACGACCGTCTCGTCGTCTTCGGCGAATTTCGCCTCGAGCAGGCGGTGCACGGTGGAGGCCTCGTGGCCGGTGAGCTCCGTCATGCGCTTGGCGGCGCGGCCGGTCGGCGCGGTCAGCAGGGTCTTGAGACCGAGCCTGTCGAACATCGCAAGGATCGCGCGCACGGAGGTCGTCTTGCCGGTGCCGGGTCCGCCGGTCAGCACGACAAGCTGATGCCGCAGCGCGAGGGCCAGGACCTGCCGCTGCAGCGGCGCGTAGCGGATCCCCTGCTCCTGCTCCAGCGAGGCGATCAGAGCGTCGAGATCCATGCGGTCGGGATAGCTTTTCCCGGCCATCGCGGCCAGATGCGCGGCGGCTCCGGCCTCGGCCTCATAGAGCGCGGGCAGGTAGCAGGCGCGGCAGCCGGCGATATCCTCGAGGATCAGGCGCTCGTCCTCGATCAGCACGGAAATGCTCTCCTGCACGGTATCCTCGTCGACGCCGATCAGCTGCGCCGTGACTGCCGCCAGCTTTTCCCGGGGAATAAAGCAGTGCCCGTTGCCGGCGTTGTGCACAAGCTCGAACAGCACGGCCGCGCCGACGCGCTTGGGGCTGTTGGCGTCCATGCCGATCTCCTGCGCCATGATGTCCGCCTCGGCGAAGGTGCCGCCGATGTGCTCGGCAGCCAGCAGATAGGGATTGTCGCGCAGCAGGTCGAGGCCCTCGTCTCCGTAAAAGCGATAGACGCGCATCGCGAGGATCGGGCGCAGGCCGAAGGAGCAGACAAACTCCATCAGACGGCGCATCCCGGCCTGACGGCGGAAGTCCTGCGAGATCTGCTTCGCTTTCGTCTGGCTGATCCCGCGCAGGCGGACGAGCTTTTCCGGCTCGTTCTCGATGACCTCCAGCGTTTTTTCGCCGAACTCGTTGACGATCATCGAGGCCATGGCCGGGCCGATGCCCTTGACCGCGCCGCCAGCCAGATAGGAATAGATGCTGCTGACGGTGTCGGGCATCAGCCGCTGGGCAAATTCCGCCTTGAACTGCCTGCCGTGGACGCTGTGCGTCGTCCACTTCCCGCTGATGATCATCGACTCGCCGACGGAGGCGCAGGGAAAACAGCCGACGACCGTGACGGGCTCTCCGCCGTCGGCCGACAGACGCAGGACCGTATAGCCGTTTTCTTCGTTTTTGTAGATCACCGAGCTGACCGATCCGGCCAGCTCCAGCAGCTCGTCATTCTGATCCATGTGTGTCTCCGTGTTTTGTTAATATGCGCTCAGGCGGCTGGAAGAGAATAAAGCAAATCATTCTCCGGATTGTCCATATCCTCGCACCAGTCGCTGATGATCTCGCTTGTCGTCTTGCCGGTGAGCTGTCTGACCCGCGAGGGATGGAGCGCCCACTCGAGAAAGACCTCCTCTCCGTAGGTGCGGACAAAGTAATCGCCGAAGACGGGCCTGAGATCGTAGTCGCTGATCAGATAGTAGCGATAGGGCTTCACGTCTTCCGCGGTACGGTAATAGATCCGGAGAAGGCGGATGTAATCGCTGATATCGTCATAGTCCTCCCCGGTCAGTTCCGTGTAATCCTCAAGAAGCTCCGGCAGGTATTTCTCATAATAGTTTCGGGTAATCTCAAAATCTCCCGGGAGATTGTAATAGCATGCCACGACCTCGTTGATCCAGTCCTCATAGGCCGAATCATTCTCTCCGCCGCGGAGCCAGTAGAGATAATGAACATATTCATGCGCCATGATCGGAACGCAGACGCCGGTGATGCGTCCGCCGTCCTTGGTCACCTCAAAATAGGCGGCATAGGTGATGTCCGCATAGCGGCCCGCGTCGTCGTTCAGATAGACGGGCAGGAGCGAGGGATCGTCGATTCCGAAGGTATCACGCAGCTGCGTCAGATAATCCTCCAGCCAGCCGATGCCGCGGATCATGCCGCCGAGAGTGGCCATATAATCCTCGTCGATGTAGCCGAGCGTGTAATACCGGTCCTCCGTGAAGCTGTTCGTCCGGAAGAACTCCAGATACATCCCTCGTGTCTTCAGCTTACAGCTCGGGCTGTAATAGGCGAAGGCAAGATAGGTCGGCGCAAAGTCGATCCCCTTTTCTTCGGCATAGCGCTCTCTCGCCTGCAGGAAATCCTCCTCCGACCAGATATCGTCCAGCCCGGCCATCAGCTCTTTGGAGAGCGCCTTGCAGGCGGCGATATCCTCCGGCGAGCTGTAAAACCCGTCAAAGCAAGGATAGACGAGGTTCAGCAGCGTGCCGTCGACGATTCCGTTGTCCGTTTCAGACGTCTCGTCCCGCGTCCAGCCGAGATCCCAGGCCAGATGATCGGAAAGCGCGTACAGCCAGCCGTAGTTGCTGTAGTCACCCCGCGCAAGCTGCACGGTCGTCAGCGCCTGCTGCCAGGATTTCGCGGCATTCAGACCGTAATAGGCAACGGCGTTGGCAGAGTCCGTCCAGTTCGGATAATCGGGAAAGACGAAAAAGCACAGGCCGTCGGTTCTGATCCCGTTGTCGTCCAGCAGGCGGCAGAGCGCCTCCTGGCCCGCGATGAATCCGTTTCGCGCCTGCTCGCCGATCGAGGGCTCGAAGCGGTAGGTATGGGCTCCGACCTCGATCTGCAGGACGTTTTTCTGAATGACAAAGCCCGAGCCGCAGGGCTCCATCAGCCGGACGTAGGGCTCGGTATACTCATAGACGGGAGGCGCTTCGGTGGGAAGCGGCTCTTCCGTCGGTGCGGAAGTTTCTTCGGGAGGCGTCTCTGCGGAGCCGCAGGCGCTGATAAGCAGAAGCAGGGCAAGAAGGAAACAAGCGATCCTGATTTTTCTCATGTTGATCCTCCGTATAGAATGATCTCTCAGAATACTCAATCCATGTCCAGGATGCGTTTCAGATACTGCCCGGTATAGCTGCGTTCGCAGCGGGCGCAGTCCTCGGGCGTTCCGGCGAAGATCAGCTCGCCGCCCATGTCGCCGCCCTCGGGCCCGAGGTCGATGATATGATCCGCGACCTTGACGACGTCGAGGTTGTGTTCGATGACGATGACCGTGTTGCCCTCGTCGACGAGGCGGTTGAGAATCGTGATCAGCTTGTGCACGTCGGCCACATGCAGGCCGGTCGTCGGCTCATCGAGCACGTAGACCGTCGAGCCGGTGCTGCGGCGGGAGAGCTCGGTGGCGAGCTTGACGCGCTGCGCTTCGCCGCCGGAGAGCGTCGTGCTGGACTGGCCGAGCTTGACATAGCCGAGCCCGACCTCGGAGAGCGTGTCGATCTTGTGGCGGATCTTCGGCTGATTTTCAAAGAAGGCGCAGGCCTCGTCGATCGTCATATCGAGGACGTCGGCGATGTTCTTGCCCTTGTATTTCACTTCCAGCGTCTCGCGGTTGTAGCGCTTGCCCTTGCAGACGTCGCAGGGCACGTACACGTCCGGCAGGAAATGCATCTCGATCTTCACCAGGCCGTCGCCCGAGCAGGCCTCGCAGCGCCCGCCCTTGACGTTGAAGGAAAAGCGGCCCTGGCTGTAGCCGCGCAGCCGCGCGTCCTGCGTCGTGGCAAAGAGGTCGCGGATGTCGTTGAATACGCCGGTGTAGGTGGCCGGGTTCGAGCGCGGCGTACGGCCGATCGGGCTCTGGTCCAGCACGATCACCTTGTCGACGAAGTCCAGGCCCTCGATGCCGTCGCACTTGCCGGGACGCAGCTTCGCGCGGTTCTTCTCGGCGGCGAGTCTCTTGTACAGCACCTCGTTGACCAGCGAGGACTTTCCGCTGCCGGAGACGCCGGTGACGCAGATCATCGTGCCGAGCGGGAAGGCGACGTCGATGTGCTTGAGGTTGTTCTCCGCCGCGCCTCGGACGACGAGCTGCTTTCCGCTCCCCTTCCGCCTGCTCACGGGGACGGGGATGTGCTTCAGCCCGCTGAGGTACTGCCCGGTCACGGACTCGGGGCAGGCGCAGATGTCCTCGATCGTTCCCGCGCAGACCACGCGTCCGCCGTGCACGCCGGCGCCGGGGCCGATGTCGATGACGTGGTCGGCCGCGCGCATCGTCTCCTCATCGTGCTCAACGACGATCAGCGTGTTGCCGAGGTCGCGCAGCTCCTTGAGCGTGTCGAGCAGCTTTCGGTTGTCGCGCTGATGCAGGCCGATGCTCGGCTCGTCGAGGATGTACAGAACGCCCATCA
The DNA here is from genome assembly GCA_017552325.1 of Oscillospiraceae bacterium. GTDB lineage: Bacteria > Bacillota > Clostridia > Oscillospirales > Oscillospiraceae > Limivicinus. Next base: position 6,935 of record JAFZQE010000012.1, on the reverse strand, counting down.
GGCTCGAGCCGATCTGCGTGGCGAGGCGGATGCGCTGGCTTTCACCGCCGGACAGCGTCGCCGCGGCGCGCGAAAGCGTCAGATAGCCGAGGCCGACGTTTTTGAGGAAGCCGAGGCGGGCTTTGATCTCTTTCAAAATGCGCTCGGCGATCATCAGCTCGCGCTCGCCGAGGCAGAGACTGGCGATGAAGTCCAGCGCGGCGTTGACGGAGAGATCGGCGAAATCCGCGATGCTCAGCCCGCCGACCGTGACGGACAGCGCCGTTTTCTTCAGACGGCGGCCCCGGCAGTCGGGACATGGCGTCTCGGACATGCAGTCCTCGATATCGGCGCGCATGCCCGGGCTCTGCGTCTCGCGGTAGCGGCGCTCGAGATTCGGGATGATGCCCTCGAATTCGCGCCGGATGACGCCGTAGCCCTCGTTCCGCTCGTAGCGCAGCTGCAGGGGCTCGCCCTTCGTGCCGTAGAGGATCGCGTCCATCGCCTCTTTGGAGAGGTTCCCGATCGGCTCGTTGAGCTTGAAATGATAGCGCTTGGACAGCGCGTCGAAGTACATGCGGGAGATGGAGTCGCCCTTGATGTTGCCCCAGCCGCTGGCCGCGATGGCCCCGTCCATGATACTCAGATGCGGATTGGGGATGATCAGCGCCGGATCGACCAGCATCTGCGTGCCGAGGCCGGTGCAGGTCGGGCAGGCGCCGTAGGGGTTGTTGAAGGAGAAGAGCCGCGGGGTCAGCTCTTCGATCGAGACGCCGCAGTCCTCGCAGGCGTAGTTCTGCGAGAAGCTCAGTGTGCGGCCCTCGGAGGGCAGATCGACGCTCATCAGCCCGTCGGCCAGCGCGAGCGCCGTCTCCGCCGAATCGGTCAGACGGCGGACGATCTCGGGCTTGATGACCAGGCGGTCGACAAGGATCTCGATCGTGTGTTTTTTGTTCTTTTCCAGCTTGATCTCTTCCGACAGATCGTAAACGACGCCGTCGATGCGGGCGCGGACATAGCCGGACTTCTTCGCGTCCTCGAGGACCTTGACGTGCTCGCCCTTGCGTCCGCGTATCATCGGCGCGAGGATCTGGATCCTCGTCCCCTGCGGGAGGCTCATGATCTGGTCGACGATCTGGTCGATGCTCTGCTGGCGGATCTCCCTGCCGCAGTTCGGGCAGTGCGGGACGCCGATCCGCGCCCACAGCAGGCGCATGTAGTCATAGATCTCCGTCACCGTGCCGACCGTCGAGCGCGGGTTGCGGCTGGTCGTCTTCTGATCGATCGAAATGGCCGGGGAAAGCCCGTCGATATAGTCGACGTCCGGCTTGTCCATCTGCCCGAGAAACATCCGGGCGTAGGAGCTCAGGCTCTCGACATAGCGGCGCTGCCCCTCGGCGTAGATTGTGTCGAAGGCCAGGCTCGACTTACCGCTGCCGGAGAGCCCTGTGATCACGACCAGCTTGTCGCGGGGGATCTCGATATCGATGTTTTTTAGGTTGTTTTCCCGTGCGCCCTTGATGAAAATGCTCTCCTGCATAGATCTTTCCTCAGTCTTTCCATATCGCCCGGCCGGACTTCCCGTACTGTGAATGCAATAACTTATTTTACCTCAAAACGGGCTTTCTTTCAATAGTTAATCCCGAAATATCACAACAAAAAAAGCCATCCTTTCGAATGGCTTTTTCATGTTATTTCGGCCAGGGGCTCAGCGAGCCCTTTTTCACAAGCCAGGCCTCTTCTGCAAGCTCGGCGAGCGGCGCGTCGGACAGCGAGTCGGAATAGAAGGCTTCGATCTTCTCCTCCTGGTACAAAGCCCGGAAACGCAGGACCTTTTCACGGTCGTGGCAGTTTTCGCCGTCGATGCGGCCGGTGTTTCGGTCCATCCGCGTGGCGATCAGACGAACGCCCAGCTCCTCTGTGAGCGGACGGAGCAGGAATTCGGGCGAGGCGGAGATGATCAGGTCGTCTTCCCGCTTCTGCTTCAGATACCAGGGCTGCAGCCTGTACTTGTTCGCCGACCAGAAGGCGGCGACCTCGGAATCCACGTCGTCCAGGCGCTTCAAAAAGGAGAAGAGCTGCTCCTTCAGCGGCGCGGCGCCGCAGTCCCCTCTCCGGTAACGGAGAAAAAGGACGAGGCTTTTCGGCAAAACCGGCAGGACCCTGAACGGGTATTTCTTCAGGCAAAAGCGGAAAAAACAAACGCTGCTGTCGGGATGGAAAACGGTTCTGTCGAAGTCGTAGACCTTCATCTTAACGGAAGTAGATGGCGTAGACGAGCGTGCCGACCCGGGCGAGCAGTACCATCAGCATCGCAAACCAGACGCTGACGACGCCGCAAAGGCCGAGGACGACCATCAGCAGCTCCATGCCGAGCATGATGCACACGCTCAGCAGCACGGCCAGCGCGATCTTCTTCGCCCTGAACAGGGACTGCGGGACCTGCATGATCTTCTGATTCATGATCAGCACGGAGGCAGCCTCCAGCATGCTTACCTGCCTGAGCGCATGGAAGCCGACGCCGACGTCGGCGCGCTCGAGCAGAGGCAGATCCTCGTCCTTGCAGCTGACATAGGCGATCGCGGCGCTGTTGCCCTTGCTCTCGCGGAGATAATCGAGCGCCTCCTGCTTGTTCTGGGTGGACAGCTCGCACTTGACCATGTCGAAGTTCAGCGCGGAAGCGATCGGACGGGCCATCGAACGGACGTCGCCGGTGAGCATCACGGCGGCGCGGATGCCGTGCAGGCGCAGCTCCTCGATCGACTCAAAGGCGCCGTCGCGGATCTTGTCGTTGAGCACGATGCAGCCGGCATATTTGTTGTCGACCGCGACGTGGATGACGGTGCCCTTGTGGGAGGGAACGTCGAACACAATATTGTGGTCGATCAGCAGCGCGGAATTGCCGACATAGACGTTCCTGCCGCCGAAGAGGGTGTGGATGCCGCGGCCCTGCGTCTCCTCCAGGAGCGTGATGTCGCTGCGGTGATGGATGTCGATGCCGCAGGCGTCGCGGAGGGCTATGGCGATGGGATGCATGGACTGGCACTCGGCCAGTGCGGCGATGGTGAGCAGATCCTTTTCGGTATAATCGACCGGGTAGACGCCGACGACCGAGTACTTGCCCTCGGTGATCGTTCCGGTCTTGGAGAAGATCATCATGTCGGAGGTGGCATAGCGGTCGACCGCGTCGGCGCTCTTGAAGGAGATGCCCTCCTTCAGCGCGTCGAAGATGCCGGCGTAATAGGCCATGCGCGCGGACAGAAGCAGGTCGCCGCAGCCGGCCAGCGCGATCAGCAGGAAACCGCGGTAGAGCCAGACGCTCCAGCTGCGGGTGATGATCGAAACGATCAGCGCGAGAACGACGCCGAGGATCGCAAGCGCCATCGGGACATAGGACACGATGCGCTGCAGGAGACCGCCGCGGGAGGGATCGCTGTGCAGCGCCTTCTCCGCGCGGTCGACAAAGCGGCTGACCGTGGATTCCCCGGCACTGCCGGTAACGCGGACGCGGAGCGGATTGGTCAGATTGCGGCAGCCGGCGTACACGCGGCTGTCGACCCCGACGTCCAGACTGTCGCCGTCTCCGCAGAGCGCGGAAAGATCCAGCGTGCTGATACCCTCGGTCACAACGCCGTCGAGCGCGACGACCTCGCCGGCGGGGACAAACATGATCTCGTCGACGGCAAAGTCGTGAACGTCCTTGCGTTCCAGACCCGTCTCGGTATCCGCCACGGCGGTCTGCGGAACGAGCGCTCTCAGCTCGTCGAGCATGCCCTCGCGCTTTTCAAACAGATAGCATTCCGCAAGGATCAGGATGCGGTGGATCAGCAGCACGAAAATCGCCACATAGGGCTTTCCGAGGCAGAGGAAGCCGATCGCCGCAACCGTGATCAGCAGATTGCGCCCCGGGATGTCCCCGTCCAGGAACTCTTTGATCCCGTCCAGAAGCGGATTGACAAGAAGCAGCAGGAAGGGGATCAGATAGAGCACAAAGCGCAGCGGGTTATAGGTGGGCAGAAGGGACAGAATAAAGAACAGGAGCGCGCAGGCGCCGGTGAAGAAGACCTGTTCCCTGCTGAAGGAGAAAACGCGCAGCTTTCTCAGCGGCGAATCCTCTTCCGTTCCGAAGGCCGCGAGCTTCACAAAGAAGGCGCGGACGCCGGTCATATCGACTTTGGGCAGCTGCGGCAGCTGCGGGAGCTTGAAGCCGCGCTGCGCCTCTTCGCGCGCGTCACGGCGGGAGCGGACGGGCTCGTCCGGGATCTCCACGTCGTCCGCGGGAGCCTCGGGAATCTCTTCCGGCTCCTCTGCGCCGACAGCGGGCATTTTTTTCGTCGGAGACACATCGGGAGCGGGCTTCTCCGCGTCCTTTCTGCGGGTATAGATCCTGACCTCGTCCTCGTCCTCCGGGGCCTCGTCGTCAAAATCCTCATCGTCCTCAAGTTCTTCCCCGCTGTCGCGGCGGAACAGCTCCTTGACATTGATCCGCTCCTTCAGCTTTGAAAAATCGGGCTTTTTGATCTCAGGCAGCCTGATTTCGGACAGCTTGATTTCGGGCAGTCTGATCTCGGGCAGCTGAAAACCGGACTTCTCCGAGGGCTGCGCGTGCAGACCCTTTCCGGATGAGATCTTTTTCTCAGTCGAAGGCGCTTCGTGCTTTCCCATATATGATTCCTCCTGTATCCATGGCAGAACCGGATGATATTTTGTATCGATTCATGATACGGCATATCACCCTAAAATGTCAATAACATTTCGAAAAAATGTAAAGAATAAACAAACGTTTACAAAAGCAATACTGGGGAAAATTCCCTGTTTTCGATGTATAAGTCGCTTCTGACGGCAAAAGCTATGGGTGGGCAAGCAACCCGAATCGAAAAAAGGAGATGCAAACGATGTCTAACAGAAACAGCAATCATCTGGTCAATCCTTCTGCCCGTGAAGCGATGGACAAGTTCAAGATGGAAGCCGCTTCCGAGGTCGGCGTGAACCTGAAGAACGGTTACAACGGCGAGCTCACCAGCCGTCAGGCCGGTTCCGTCGGCGGTCAGATGGTCAAAAAGATGATCGAATCCTACGAGAACGGTATGAAGTAAGCTCTCAAAGCAAAAAGTTGCAGGAAAGATTTTCTCTTTCCTGCAATTTTTTATTTGTGTGTCTCCGCTCAGTCCTTATACTCGAACATCAGGTCGTACATGCTGACGGTGTCGCCGTCCTTGACGCCCATCTGCTCCATGCGCTCGAAAACGCCGGCCTCGCGCAGGACACGGTCGAAGAACATGCGGCTTTCGTAGTCGGAGAAGTTGACCGTCGCGACCAGACGCTGCAGCCAGGGGCCCTCCACGATCCACATGTCGTCGAAATGGCTGATTTCGAGGTCCTCCGCGCTCTCGATCACGGGCTCGGGCGGGACGTAGTCGGCTTCAAAGGGCGCGATCGGCGGCAGCTCGGCCAGACGCCGGGCGCAGGCCTGCACCAGCTCGCGCGTGCCCTCATGCGTCGCAGCGCTCAGCTCGAAGAACTCGCAGCCGCTGGCCTCGGCCATGCGCCGGAGGCGCTCGATGTTCTCCCGCTCGTCCCCCAGCAGGTCGCATTTGTTGGCGGCGACGATCATCGGGCGCTCGGCCAGCTCCGGGCTGTATTCGCGCAGCTCGCTGCAGATCGCGTCGAAATCCTCGACCGGGTCGCGGCCCTCGCTGCCGGAAACGTCGACCAGATGCACCAGCAGGCGGCAGCGGTCGATGTGGCGCAGGAAATCGTGCCCGAGGCCCGCACCCTCGGAGGCGCCCTCGATGATGCCGGGGATATCGGCCATCACAAAGGATCGGCCCTCGTCGACGTAGACGACGCCGAGGTTGGGATAGAGGGTCGTGAAATGATAGTTGGCGATCTTCGGATGCGCCTTGCTGACGACGGACAGCAGCGTCGATTTCCCGACGTTCGGGAAACCCACCAGGCCGACGTCGGCCAGCAGCTTCAGCTCCAGCGTGACGTCGTGGCTCTCGCCGGGGAGGCCTGGCTTGGCGAAATGCGGGACCTGGCGGGTCGGCGTGGCGAAGTGCATGTTGCCCCAGCCGCCGCGGCCGCCCTTTGCGGCGACCCAGTCCTCGCCGGTGGACATGTCGTGCATGACGGCCCCGGTCTCGGTGTCGCGGATGATCGTGCCGCGCGGCACCTTGATGTAAAGGGACTCCCCGTCCCTGCCGTAACAGCGCTTGCCCTGTCCGGGCATGCCGTTTTCGGCCACGTATTTGCGCTTGTAGCGGAAATCCATTAGCGTGGACATGTTGTCGTCCACGGTGAAGATGATATTCCCGCCGCGTCCGCCGTCGCCGCCGTCGGGACCGCCGGCCGCCATGTATTTCTCGCGGTGGAAGGCCACAGCGCCCGCGCCGCCGTTTCCGGCGCGGATCGTGATCCTCGCTTTATCGACAAAAGAAGCTGCCATGACAGCTCTCCTTTCTTTCTACCAACGAAAAAGGCCGGACTTTCGTCCGGCCTGTTCGCAATGCTTACTGAGCGATCTCTTCGTAAACAGAGACCTTTTTGCGGTCCTTGCCCATGCGCTCGAACTTCACGGTGCCGTCCACAAGGGAGAACAGCGTGTCGTCCTTACCCTTACCGACGTTGGTGCCCGGGTGAATCTTCGTTCCGCGCTGTCTGACAAGGATGTTGCCGGCGAGGACAAACTGCCCATCGGCTCTCTTCGCGCCAAGACGCTTGGACTCGCTGTCGCGGCCGTTCTTGGTAGAACCCATACCTTTTTTATGTGCCATTTAGGTTACACCTCCATTAGTCAAAATCAGTTGCGGAAAAATCAGGCGTTGATGGTCTCGATCTGGACCTTGGTGTAGGGCTGTCTGTGGCCCTGGGTCCTGCGGTAACCCTTTTTGGGCTTCATCTTGTAAACGCGGATCTTCGGGCTCTTGCCGTTCTTCACGACGTTTGCAGATACG
>JAFZQE010000083.1 GCA_017552325.1 Oscillospiraceae bacterium | reverse complement strand
GCCACGGCGGGCTTCATCATGGGCACGATGATCCTGAAGAAGATCCCCCAGACGCTGCAGCCGTCGATGCACGCGGATTCGTCCAGATCCCGGGGGATCTCATTCATGAATCCCGTGCACACCAGGATGGCCATGGACAGGGAGAAGGCGGAGTAGGGGATGATGAGGGCCCAATAGGTGTTGAGCATGTGGAGGCGGGACAGCGTCACGTATACCGGCACGATGGAGGCGTGGATCGGTATGGTGAGTCCCAGCATAAAAAACTTGTTCAGATTCTTGCGCTGCTTCCAGATCAGCCTGGTGAGCGCGAAGGTGGCCATCAGCGCCACGGCCAGGGTGATGAGGATCGTGGCGACGGCCACGATGGCGCTGTTCAGGAAGTACCTGGCCATGTTCCCCGTATGAAGAGCGCTGGTGTAATTGGACCACAGCCAGTTCTTCGGAAGGCCGATGACGTTCTCGCCGAAGATCTCGGGGTTGCTCTTGAGGGAGAAGGTGAACATCCAATAGACCGGGAAGAGGTTGACCAGCATCCAGAAAACCAGCCCGATATAGATGATGACGCGCTGCGCCTTGGAGTTGTTTCTCATGATCTCACTTCTCCTCTCTGAAGATGGCGCTGATGAGGAGCGCAAAGCCGAAGCAGAGCACGATCAGCATCACGGCGATCGTACTGCCCATGCCGTAGCGGTTGCGAAGGAACAGCATGTTGATCATCAGGGTGCTGGGCACCTCCGTGGAGTGCAGCGGCCCGCCGTTGGTCAAAACGTAGATGAGGTCGAAGGATTTGAGCGAACCGGTCACCGCAAAGATCACGCTGATACGGATGATGGGCTTGATGTACGGCAGCACGATATACCGGTTGACCTGTCCGTCCGTGGCGCCGTCCAGCATGGCGGCCTCCCGCAGCTCCGGCGGAACGCTCTTGACGCCCGCATACAGCAGGAGCATGTGATAGCCCACGTACTGCCACAGCGTCGGCACGAACACCGCCCCGAGGGCGGTCTCTTTCGTCCCGAGCCAGATCTTGGCCCATTTTTCGAGACCGATCGAGCGGAGAAAAACGTTTAAGACACCGTAATCCGGATTGTAGATCTTCAGCCACAGCTGGCCTATGACCACGGTGGAGATCAAAACCGGCATGAAATAGATGGAAAGGAAGAGCCTTTCGCCCCTGATCTTCTTTCCCAGCGTGAGCGCCAGGCCGAGGGCCAGCGGGAGCTGGAGAAAGACCGACAGAGCGGCCAGCAACAGAGAGTTGCGTAGCGCCTTCATGAAACCGATGGCGTTGCTGGTGAAGAGCTCCTTGTAATTGTTGAAACCAACAAAGACCTTCGCCCCGAATCCGTTCCAGTCGAACAGGCTGAAATAGGCCGAGGCGCCGATGGGCGCGATCAGAACGCCGCAGAAAAGGATCAGTGCCGGAAGGAGAAATAACAGGATATAAACTTTTTTGCTGTACATCCGTTGCATGGCCGGTGTCCTCCAAACGACAGGGGGGAACGGCACCTCCCAAAGCGCTGGGCCAGTTGAGAGGTGCCGTCTTTGTTGCTTACGTCAGGTGTTGCTTGGTTCGAGGTTCAGGATCAGCCGAGGTCCTTGGTGAGACCGGCCACGAAGCCCTCGCCGTCGATGGCGCAGCCGTAGACCTGATCAACGTAGCTGAGATAGACCTGAGCGGGATCAGCGGCCATAGCGGTGTCGCCGAAGAGGACCAGGCCCTCGCAGGAATTGACGAGCTTGCCGATCTCGACCATCAGGGGGGACAGGGAGCTGGTGTCGTAGTCCACGGCCCAGGCGGGCATGCCCACGGCGTTGAGGAAGTTGTAGTGGCAGATCTCCTTGCCCAGCTCAACGGCAGCCTTGGAGGCGGCGTCAACGTTCTTGGAGGCGGAGCAGACAGCCAGCACGTCGGACGGACCGCCGATGGTCTGGTTGTAGGAGGAACGGCTGGCGTTCATCAGCGGGAACAGGCCGACGCCGGACTTGAAGCTGGCGCCCGCGACTTCACCGGTGTTCCAGGAACCGTTCTGATAGAAAGCGGTCTTGCCGGCCAGGAAGTTGGCCTTGGTCTCGTCGTTGCCGAGAGCGGCGCCGTTGGGATCGAAGTAGCCCTTCTTGATCATATCCTGCAGGGTATCGACGGACTTGGCGATGTCGGGATCGTTCCAGGTGGCCTCACCGGCGAAGATCTTGTCGAGGGCTTCGTAGCCGATGGACTTGATGATGATGGGCTCGAGGTACTCGGTCACGCACCAGGTCTCCATGCCGGCGCAGCCGAAGGGGATCTTGCCGGCGGCGACGAGCGCGTCGCAGCAGGCGCACAGGTCTTCATAGGTCTGGGGGACATGATCCCAACCGACCTCGGCCAGCATGTCCATGTTGGCGTACATGGCGACGATGTTGAAGGTGGTGGGCACGCCGTAGTGCTTGCCTTCGTAGGTGGTGGTGGACAGCATGGACTCGGGGATCTTGTCGGCATAGGCTTTGAAGTTCTCATCGAGGCACTGGGCTCTGCCGGCATTGACGAACTCGCCGAGGAAGGCGCCGGACCAGCTGAAGAAGATGTCGGGCAGGTCTTCCGTGTCGCCGCCCATCATCGCAGCCTTGATCTTGGTCTTGTAGGACTCGTTCTCAAAGGCTTCCATCTCGATCTTGATGCCGGGGTGAGCGGCCTCGTAGTCGGCGATGGCCTGCAGGTAGGCGGGACGGTTGGCGTCGGACTCGGTGGCGATGCACCACAGCTTCAGAACGATCTCCTCGTTGGTCTTCTCTTCGGGCTTGGCGGAGCCGCCCTGGGCACCGCAGGCAGCCAGCGCGAAGACCATGCAGAGGGCAAGGATAAGAGCAAAAATCTTTTTCATGGTAATCCTCCTGTTTCATCATTCTTGGTTTTTTCGTACTATAAAGATTTGGGCTGGACGCGGTGCCGCCAACTGTCCAGGTAGACGGCAGGCCGCGGCGGCCAAAGTCTTCTCAGAGTTCGGGGCCCCTCCCGGGGGCGGGGATGAGGAGCGAGAGCGCCTTCCTGCCGCTCAGCGCCTCGCTGCGCGGATCCGGCCCGCAGAAGCCTGCGTAGAGCCGCCAGGGCCCGCTGCCGGGGATCCGCTTTCCTTCCTCGGTGACGACCGTGAAGGCGGCGGGGTCGATCGGGACGGAGACCGCCTTTTCCTCGCCGGGCTTCAGGCAAAGCCGCCGGAAGCCGCAGAGGACGGGATTGGGCGGGGCGAGGGGCGAGCCCTCATCGCGAAGGTAGAGCTCGACGACCTCCTCCAGCTCGCGGCCGCTCTCGTTGCGGACACGGACGGAGGCGCTTTCCCGGTCCGCCTCGAGCGAGAGCAGGGAGCAGCTCCCGTAGCTCAGGCCGAAGCCGAAGGGGTAGAGCGGCGTGCCGCCGAAATAGCGGTAGGTGCGGTTTCGCATCGAATAATCCGTGAAATCCGGCATCCGGGCGAGCTCGCCGTCGGTGTAGAAGGTGACGGGCAGCTTGCCGGAGGGGGATTCCCGGCCGAAGAGCAGCTCGGCCACGGCCCTTCCGCCGCCCGCGCCGGGGTACCAGCTCAGCAGGATGGCGCAGGCGCGTTCCTGCGCCACGGAGACGTCGATCGCGCTGCCGACCATCAGCACCACGGCGGTGGGCTTTCCGACTGCCAGCACGCGCTCGAGCAGTCGCCGCTGGGACGGCGGCAGGAGCAGGTCGGCCTTGTCGCCGGAGTGGTAGCTGTTCCCGGTGTCGCCCTCCTCGCCCTCCAGGGTCTCGTCCAGGCCGAGGACCAGGATCACTTTGTCGCTGTTCTTCGCAACGGCGACCGCCTCCGCCAGCCGGTCGTCCGGCTGGGCAAGCGGCTCCACCCGGTCGAAGCAGAGGGCGCAGCCCTCGGAGTAGAGGACGCGGCCCTTGCCGGCTTTCAGATCCTGGATGCCCTCCAGCACGGTCACGTAGCGGGAGGCCGTCCCGTGGTAGTTGCCGATCAGCGCCGAGCGGCTGTTGGCGTTCGGGCCAATCACGCCGATCGTCTCATCGCTTTCGGGATCGAGGGGCAGGAGCCCGTCGTTCTTCAGCAGGACGCAGGAGCGCAGCGCCGCGCGGTGCGCGAGGGCCAGGTGCTCCGGACACTCGATCACGCTGTAGGGAATCGCATCGTATTCGCTGCCCTCGCCGCCGAGCGTGCCGAGCAGGAAGCGGGTGGTGAAGAGCCGGACCGCGCAGCGGCTGATGTCCTCCTCCGTGATCATGCCCAGCTCGTAGGCGTGCATGATATGCTGATAGGTGCAGCCGCAGTTGAGGTCGCAGCCGGCCTTCAGCGCTTTGGTCACGGATTCGACCGGCGCGGCCGTGACCTTGTGGTTTTCGTGGAAGTCCCGGATCGCCCAGCAGTCCGAGACGAAGTGTCCCTCGAAGCCCCATTCGCCGCGCAGCTTGCTCATCAGCATGCTGCTGGCGCAGCAGGGCTCGCCGTTGGTGCGGTTGTAGGCGCCCATGACGGCCTCGACGCCGGCATCCTGCACCAGCGCGCGGAAGGCGGGGAGATAGGTCTCCTCCAGGTCCTTCGGAGAGGCGACGGCGTTGAAGCTGTGCCGCAGCGCCTCCGGGCCGCTGTGGACGGCGAAGTGCTTGGCGCAGGCGGCCGTTTTCAGCGTTTCGCCCTCGCCCTGCAGCCCGCGCACGAAGGCGGCGCCGAGCCGGGCGGTCAGACAGGGGTCCTCCCCGTAGGTCTCGTGCCCGCGCCCCCAGCGGGGATCGCGGAAGATATTGATATTCGGCGACCAGAAGGTCAGCCCGTGATAGATGTCCCTGTCTCCCTCGGCGGAGAGGGCGTTGTATTTGGCGCGGGCCTCGGTGGAGATCGCGTCGGCGATCTCGCGGAGCAGCCCGTCGTCGAACATGGCGGCCATGCCGATCGCCTGCGGAAAGCTTGTGGCCGTACCGCCGCGGGCCAGACCGTGCAGCGCCTCGTTCCACCAGTTGCAGGCGGGGATCCCGAGGCGTTCGATCGCAGGCGCGTCGAAGCGGAGCTGGGACGCCATTTCCTCGACGGTCATGCGTCCGACCAGATCGGCTGCGCGTTTTCTTGCCTGCTCTCGCGTCATCGTACCCGTTTCCTTTCTGCTATGCCAGCCGCCGGACGGAGCCTCCTTCCAGGAGCGCCCCGTGGATCAGAACGTGCTCGGGGAGCGCCGTGCGCGGATGCTCGATCCGGTCGATCAGTTTGGCGGCCGCCGTGCGCCCCAGCGCCTCCGCGGGCTGCTGCCAGGTCGTCAGCACGGGGCTGAGCGTCCTGGCCAGGTGGATCCCGTCGTAGCCGGCGATCGAGATGTCCTCCGGGATGCGCAGGCCCGCCTCGCGGATCGCGTTGATCCCGCCGATCGCGGCGTAATCGTCGGAGAAGAGGATGCAGCTCGGCCGCTCCGGCAGAGCGAGGAGCCGCTGCGTCGCTGCATGGCAGCTGACCGGATCGTGGTACTCGCAGGAGAGCACGAAGTTCTCCGGCAGCGCGATCCCCAGCGCCTCGCAGGCCCGGTAAAAGCCGTTCAGCCGGCTCTCGGTCACCGCGGTCTGGTTGCCGTGGATATAGGCGATGCGCCGGTGGCCCATGCCGTAAACGTAGCGCACCAGGGCCTCGATCCCGTCCCTGTTGTCGCTCAGCACGGCCATGCGGTTGTTGAAGGCGTGGTCGAGCGTGACGACCGGGACCTGGGAATAGACCAGCTCCTGCACCGTCGGGTCCAGGAAGTCCGCACAGATGATCGCCACGCCCTCGAGCTGCCGGTAGAGCGCGTGCTGCAGATAGCTCGCGTGCTGGTGCCCGACGTCGCTGCTGATGAAGGTGATGTCATAGCCGCAGCGCTCGGCCTCGAAGCGGAAGCTGTTGAGCGTCATGGCGAAGTACTCGTGCATGAAGCCGCTGTTCTGGAGGTCGGCGAAGAGGATGCCGAGATTGTAGGTGCGGTTCGTCTTCAGGGCGCGCGCCGCGAAGTTGGCGGTGTAGCCCATCTCCTTGGCCGCGGCGAGGATGCGCTCGCGGGTCGCTTCGCCGATATCCTGGTGCCCGTTGAGCGCTTTGCTGACAGTGGCCACAGAGACGCCGCAGCTCTGTGCGATGTCTTTGATGGATACCACAGCTATCAGCTCCCAGCTTAAACGTTTTCGTTGATTAAAAAATACCGCAGTTTTTGTATATTTTCAAGTATTTCTTGACTTTTCTAAAGCCGTTTTTGAATATTTGTGAAATCCGCACAATTTTCGTTTACACTTTTTTAACAACATTTACAGAAGATCGAGGCTTCGCAGGCGCGATCCGGCTGAATTGTCAAAAAACAGGGCTTGTTCGAAGATAAGTATTGCAATATATCTAAAAATAGTTTAGTCTAAAGGCGGAAAGAAGCTCTTTAAAACGTTTTCGCGCCATTTCCGGCAAAGGCGTGAAAAAGCCCGCCGTTCCGGCGGGACACAGGGGAGCGAATATAAAAAAAGGAGGCTCGGCACATGTTCGTATTCTGGGGAGACGGCTCGCAGGAGGCCAAAAGCCTGGTGGAGGCGATCAAGGTCAGAAGCACCGAAAACTTCAACTGGACCTTCATCTTCATCCTGGCCGTCGTATTTTATGTGTACTGGACGGAGATCCACAAGAAGAACACCGAGGTCGTCTTCGCGGGGCTCGCGCTCTACGGCGTGCACTGGCTGTATGAGATCGCCAACGCCGTCATCGCGCATATCTTCGGCTATCCGCTCTGGTCGGTGTCGAACGAATCGACCACCTTCATCCTGCTCATCGGCGTATGCTGGGAGCTGTCGATGATGTTCTCCCTCGCGGGCATCATTTCCTTCAAGATGCTGCCGCAGGACCGCAGCAGGCGCTATTTCGCCAAAAACGGCCGCCGCGGCGTCGACTGCCGCCTTGTCGGCGCGCTCGAGATGGCGCTGCTGTTCGCGCTGTTCGAGTCCTTCCTCGCCGGCACGAGCAACCATTCCTTCATCTGGGTCTACAAGTGGTGGGGCGTGCTGCCGGTGTTCATCACGACCTATGTGCCCTTCTTCCTCGCCGCCAACTACGTCCCGGACATGGCGCCGAAGAAGCGGACGGCCTTCCTCGTCACGGAATGGGCCCTGGTCGCACTGCTGCTCGCCGTGCTGATCCCGCTGGGGATCATCTGAAAAGGGGCGCGATCCATGGAGCTTTTTGCTTATGACTACAAGCCTGTGCGGCTCATAACGACGGACGGCGAGACCTTCGAGGGTCTGGCGGACGTGTATTCCGCCGAGTTCAGCCTGCACGAGTTCGGCCGCGAGGAGGACAGCGTCCGGCTCGGCTGCTATCAGATCTTTAAAAGCCAGATCCTCTCCATTGAGGAGATCGACCCGGCCCTGCTCTGCGGCTTCTGGGGCGCGGAGCGCGCTCCGGAGGAGATCCGGCAGCTGTACCGCGACCTGAAAAAGGCCTGGTGCGCCGAGACCTGCGCGCCGCGCCTGCGGCCGGGCTGGTCGCCGGACAATCCCTCGCTGGGCCAGTGCTCGATCACGGCCTTTCTGACGCAGGATCTTTTCGGCGGCAAGGTTTTCGGCGTGCCGCTGCCCGAGGGCGGCGTCCACTGCTTCAACGAGCTCGGCGACCACAGCTTCGACCTCGCGAGCGAGCAGTTCGGCGACGAGGAGCTGGACTACTGGGACTGCCCGGAGCAGTTCCGGGAGGATCATTTCGCCGACGCGGACAAGCGCGCCCGCTATGAGCTGCTGAAGCGCCGCCTGGCAGAAGTCCGCGCGAAGGAGGACGCGTCATGCTGAAACCGTATAACGGCTGTCTGACCCTGCCGACCGGCGGGCTGGACTATATCCGCTTCGGCAGCGGGGAGAAAACGCTCGTCATGATTCCCGGCGTGGGCGACGGGCTGAAGACCGTGAAGGGCCTGGCGCTGCCCTTTGCGCTGCTCTACCGGGCGCTGACGAAAGACTTCACGGTCTACGCCTTCAGCCGCGGTCGGGATCTGAAGCCGGGCACGGACACGCGCGCGATGGCGGAGGAGCTGAACGCCGCGCTGGAGGCGCTCGGCCTGTCGAAGGCCGCCGTCGTGGGCGTCTCGCAGGGCGGCATGATCGCCCAGTGGCTGGCGATCGACCACCCGGACAAGGTGGAGAAGCTGGTCCTGACCGTGACCCTCGGCCGCCCGAACGACACCGTGCGGGACGTGATCGCCCGCTGGACGGGCATGGCGGAGCGCGGGGATTACCGCGGCATCATGCTCGACACGGCCGAGCGCTCCTATTCCGAAAAGCGCATCCGGCAGGCGCGCCTCACCTACCGTCTGCTGGGCAACCTCGGCAAGCCGAAGAGCTTTGAGCGCTTTCTGATCCAGGCGGCGTCCTGCGTGACGCACGACGCCTGGGAGGAGCTGTCGCGCATCGCCTGTCCGACCCTGGTGGTCGGCGGCACGGACGACCGGATCGTCACCGGAGCCGCCTCGGAGGAGCTCGCGGCGCGGATCCCGGGCGCGGAGCTCAAGATGTACGAGGGCCTCGGCCACGGGCTTTATGAGGAAGCGCCGGACTTTTTCGAATACGTCGCGGCCTTCTGCCGCTGAGGAGGGCGTCATGAAGGATTCTCTGTTTGCGCAGGCGATCATGAAATTCGCCTGCGGGCTGCTGATGGTCGGCGCGCTGATCTTCCTGCCCGCCGGCACCTGGGACTACTGGCAGGGCTGGCTGCTGTTGGGCGTGCTGTTCGTACCGATGTTCATCGCGGGGCTCGTCATGCTGGCGAAAAGCCCCGACCTGCTGCGAAAGCGTCTGAACCTCAAGGAGGAGCAGAGCGAGCAGAAGGCCGTGATCGCCCTGAGCGGCGTCATGTTCCTCGCGGCCTTCCTCGTCGCGGGGCTCTCGCGCCGCTTCGGCTGGTATCTGCTGCCGGCCTGGGTCTCCTGGACGGCCGCGGCGGTCTTTCTGATCGCCTACGCCCTCTACGCGGAGGTGCTGCGCGAGAACGCTTACCTCTCCCGCACGGTCGAGGTGCAGGAGGATCAGAAGGTCATCGACACCGGGCTGTACGGCGTCGTCCGCCACCCGATGTACGCGGTGACGATCCTGCTCTTCCTCGCGATGCCGCTGGTCCTCGGCTCGCCAATCTCCTTTGTTATCCTGCTCTTCTATCCGGCGCTCATCGTCCGCCGCATCCGCAACGAGGAGCAGGTGCTGGAGGAGGGCCTGCCGGGCTATGCCGAGTATAAGAAAAAGGTCAGATACCGCCTCCTGCCCGGGATCTGGTGATCCGCGCGCGGGCGGCATACCATATTTGAAAGGATGATTTCCATGACGACGTCCCAAATCATCGAAGCGGTCGGTTATCTGGGCTCTACGCTGGTGCTGGTGTCTTTCCTGATGGCCTCCGTGGTGAAGCTGCGTATAGTCAACTCCGTCGGCAGCGCGATCTTCGCGGTCTACGCGCTGATCATCCGCTCCTACCCGACGGCGATCATGAACATCTGCCTGCTGCTCATCAACATCTACTACCTCTGGAAGCTGCGCAAGACCGCGCCGGAATACCGCATGGTCACGCTCTCGCCCGGCGAGGGCTATGTGCGATTCTTCCTGGACAGCCACCGCGAGGACATCGCCGCCTGCTTCCCCGGCCGGAGCTGGGACAGCCCGACGCTCGACCGCGCCTGGCTGGTCTGCCACGGCGAGGAGCCCGCGGGCCTTCTGCTTGGCGAGGAGAAGGACGGCGTGCTGGACGTCGCGCTCGACTACAGCACCCCCGCCTACCGCGACTGCTCGGTGGGCAGCTTCCTGCTGGAGCATCTGCCGAAAGAGGAGCTGCGCGCGCTGCGCTATGCCGGCGCGGAGGAAGGGCACCTGGCCTATCTGAAGAAGATGGGCTACCGCGAGGAAGACGGCGCCTATGTGCGCGAGCTGTGAGAAAAACACCCGCAGGACGGGGAAGGGAGGCGCTCTGCGCATGAGAAAAATGCGTTGCCTGCTGGCGGCGGCGCTGTGCCTGCTGCTGTGCCTGTCGCTGCTCCCCGCGGCCGCGGCGGAGGAGGAAAACGCCATACTCGGATCCGGCATGTGCGGCGCGGAGTATTACGATGCTTACGGCGTGCTGAAACGCTATGACGTCTGGTGGACGCTGAACTCGGACGGCACGATGACCGTCACCGGCACGGGCAAGATGGGCTGGTCCGACAGCTGCCCCTGGGCGGATTACCGGGACAGGATCCTCCGCGTGCAGATCGGGAGCGGCGTGACGCTGATCCGCGGCTTCGAGCAGTGCCCCGCACTGACGACTGTGACGATCCCCGCCACGGTGACGGCGCTGTGGGACAGCTGCTTTGCCGGCTGCGCCTCGCTGACGGAGATCACGCTGCCGGGCGGGATCACGGAGATCCCCGCCAACTGCTTCTGCGGCTGCAGTGCGATGAAAAGCGCCGAACTCCCCGCGGGCGTGACGGAGATCGGCTGGTACGCCTTCGGCTACTGCGGCTCGCTGAGCGCTCTGAAGCTGCCGACAGAGCTGAAAACCATCGGCGCGGCCGCCTTCGCCGGCTGCGGCTCGCTGACGGAGCTGACGATCCCGGCGAATGTGACGTCGATCGGGCAGCGGGCCTTTCTGGACTGTGTTTCGCTGAGCGCGATCAGGGTCTCCTCCTCCAACGAGCGCTACGCCGCCTCGAACGGCGTGCTTTTCAACAAGGACAAAAGCGAGCTGATCGCCTATCCCTGCGGAAAGAGCGGGGATTACAAGATGCCGTCCACGGTCGCGGCGATCAGCCCCTACGCCTTCGCCGACTGCCAAAAGCTCGGCCATATCACCGTCGGAAGCAAGGTCACGGTCATCCCGGTGAGCTGCTTTGAAGAGGCCTGCCTGAGCGCCGTCACGCTGCCAGCCTCGCTCAGGGAGATCGGCGAAGGCGCCTTCCAGCTCTGCGAGGGACTGAGCAGCATCACCTTCCCCGCCTCGCTGGAGAGCATGGGCGACTGGGCCTTTTGGGCGTGCGGCGATCTCCGGGAGATCTGTTTCAAAGGGCCCGCGCCGACGATCGGGGACTTTGTCTTCAGCTCGGTGGGAGAGGACGGGGCGCATGCGACCGTCTGCTATCCCGCGGCCGCGGCGGGCTGGGAGGAGGCGTCGGCGGGCGACTGGGGCTCGGAGTATCTGGACTGGATCGCCTGTGTAAAGCCCTCGGTCACGCTTCAGCCGCGGAAAGCCTCGGCATATCCCGGCGAGACAGTCGAATACCGCGTCGCGGCCGACGCCGAAGTGAGCTTCCAGTGGTACTACCGCAAGACCGCGGACGGCGAATGGATCGCCTGCAGCGGCGAAGACGCCCGGACGGACACCCTGCATGTCGAGGCCAAGGCCTACCGCAGCGGCTACCAGTACCGATGCAAGCTGACAAACTATCTCGGCTCAGCGACGTCCTGGTACGCGTCGCTGACGGTGCTCGAACCGAAAATCACTTCTCAGCCGAAAAGCCTGACGGCGGCGACCGGCAGCACGGTCGGCTTCACGGTGCGGGCCGAGGGCGCGGCGAGCTACTGCTGGTACTTCAGCAAAGACGGCGGGGCGACCTGGGCGAAGTGCACGGACGGCGCGGGCGCGTCGCTGACGGTCGAGGCCAAAAGCTACCGCAGCGGTTACCTGTACCGCTGCGCTGTGAAGAACGCGATGGGCACCGTGTATTCGAAAGCGGCGGCGCTGACGGTGCTGGATCCGCCGACGGTCAGGACCCAGCCGAAGGACAGAACGGCCGCGCCGGGCGAGACTGTGAGCTTCACGATCAAGGCCTCCGGCACGGATCTGGATTATCAGTGGTACTTCAGCAAGGACGGCGGCTCGAGCTGGACGAAGTGCACGGACGGCACGGGCGCGGCGCTGACGGTCGAGGCGAAAAGCTACCGGAACGGCTACCTCTACCGCTGCAAAATCTCCAACGCCGTGGGCAGCGTCTGTTCGGAAGCTGCGGCGCTGAATGTCGCAAAACCGTAAAACCTGCGATTATGAATGTATGAGAGGGGGGAGCGGCGTGAAAAGAAGAAGAAAAGGGCGCACCGGCGCGATCGCGGCGATCGTCGGCGGCTGCGCGCTGCTGGCGCTCTGTGTGCTGCTGCGCCTCTTTTTCACGGGCTCCGCCCCGGAGAATCCTCCCGCCGCGGAGACGCCGCCTCCAGGGACCGCCGCGCCGACCGCAGAGCCGACGCCCGCGCCAACTCCCGAGCCAACGACGGAACCGACGCCGACGCCCGGGCCGCTCGTCGTCATCGACCCCGGGCACCAGCTGCACGGCGACTATGCGCCCGAGCCGCTCGGCCCCGGCTCGGCCGAGACCAAGGCCTGCGTCACCGACGGCACGCAGGGCGTCGTCACGGGCGTCCCGGAATACGAGCTGAATCTGGCCCTGTCGCTGCTGCTGCGCGAAGAGCTGGAGGCCAGGGGCTGGCGCGTGGTGATGACGCGCGAGACGAACGACGTGTCGCTGTCCAACATGGAACGCGCAGCGATCGCCAACGAGCTCGGCGCGGACGTATTCGTCCGCATCCACGCCAACGCCGGCGAGGATCCGGCGGCGCGCGGCATTATGACGATCTGCCTGACGGCGCAGAATCCCTTCCACCCGGAGCTCTATGAACGCAGCCGCGCGCTCGCGGAGCGGGTGCTCGCCGCGCTGGGCGACGCCGTCGGCTGCGAGCCGGGGCTTCGCAGCCTGTGGGAGACCGACACGATGAGCGGCATCAACCACGCTCAGATGCCGACCGTGATCGTGGAAACGGGCTTCATGTCGAACCCGGACGAGGACCGCCTGCTGGCCGACCCGGACTACCGGGCCCTGGTCGCCGCGGGCATTGCCGAGGGGCTCGCGGCCTGGTACGCCGCGGGATAAAACAGATAGAAAAAACAGAAGGCGCCTCACCCTGCCAGGCAGGGCGAGGCGCCTTCGCGCAAAAAAGAGAGAAAAAGAGGAAAAGAGGATTTTCAGATAAGCTCCTGCACGGGCAGGGACAGCTCGGCCGTAAAGCCGGAGCCCTCGGCGCCGGCGCGGAAGCTGCCGTTCATGTGGGCCATGATCTTTTCGCAGGTGCGCAGGCCGATCTTCGTGCTTTCGACCCGGTCCATCCTGCGGGCGACGGCGTTGGAGAAGCGGATGTACAGCGTCCCGTCCCGGTGCTCGGTCTGCATGACGACCGGCTTGGCCGGATCCGCGTATTTTTTGATGTTGGAGATCAGATTGTCCAGCACGCGCTTGAGATACATCGGGTCGGCGCTGACGCTGCACTCGCCCTCGAACTCGATGCGCTGCACCTCGAAGCCGCTGTCGCGCAGGTCGAACTCGGCCTCGCCCAGCAGCTGCTCCAGCAGCAGCCGCGCGTCGAGCTTCTCCATGTTCAGCTCCAGATCGGCCCGGCCGAAGACGAGGAAATAGCGGAACAGCTCGTCGGTCAGCGACTTGAGCTCCATCGCCTTGTCATAGGCGGAGGCGGTGAACTGGCTGCGCTGCTCCTCGGGGAGATTGCGCTCCTTCAGAAGGCCGAGGTAGCCGATCAGGCTGGTCATCGGGGTGCGGATGTCGTGAGAGATGGCGGTGATGAGCTCGGAGTTTGCCTCCCAGGCCCGCCGCTCGTTGCCCATTCGCTCGATGACCGAACGCCGCATCGTGTCCACGTCGCGGGCAAGCGCGGCGATCTCGTCGCTGCCCTTCGCGGCGATCGGGCTCTCCAGATCCCCGGCGCTGATCTCGGCGGCCTCGCGGGACAGCGAGACGATGCGCCGCGTCAGGCGGCCGGTGTAGTGCGTCTGGATGGCGACGTAGGCGATGCTGGCCAAAATCAGGGCCAGCACCGTGTTCACGGCCAGCTCGCGGTTCTCCGAGGTGTCGCCGATGGCGATCTGATACACGCCGTCGGCAAAGCGCATCGGGTAGAGTTTGCCGTACTGGCTGTCGGGCACGGGGGAGGGGCCGGGATTCGCCACGCGCCCGCCGCTGACGCGCGCCGCAACGGACTCGTCCGTGTAGATCACGATCGTCACGTAGCTGTGCTGCCGCGTCCAGCGGGCGATGGCCGCCGTGTCGTTGCCGGAGACCAGGTTCGCCGTCACGTAGGAGCTGAACTGCGAATAGATCGAGGCCTTGCGCGAGGCCACGGATTCGGCGCTCATGTAGATGTTCTCCACGGCGTAGCGGCCCGCGCTGCTGACGCCCAGGAACACCAGAGCCGCCACGGTCAGCGCCAGGAGCTGCCAGAACAGCATCTTGACGTTGAGCGAGCGGGAAATGCGCCGAAACAGCTTCTTAATCAATTTGGTAGCCCTTTCCCCAGACGGTGCGGATGATCTTGGGCGAAGAGGGGTTCTCCTCGATCTTGCGCCGCAGGTTCAGCACGTGCACCATGACCGTGTTCCCGGAGCCGGGCAGGAACTTTTCCTTCCAGACGCCCTCGTAGAGCTCCGGCGCGGTGACGGTGGTGCCGCGGCTGCGCAGCAGATATTCGAGGATGGAGAACTCCGTGTCGGTCAGCGCGACCGGCTGGCCGTTGCTGACCACGGTGTGCGCCGCGAAATCGACCTCGAGGTTCTCGATGGCCAGCGCCGCGTCCGGCTTGCCGCGGTATTCCTTATAGCGACGCAGCAGGGAAGAGACCTTCGCCAGCAGCTCGTCCTGCGAGAAGGGCTTGGACAGGAAGTCGTCGCCGCCGCTGCGGTAGGCGCTGATGCGGTCGGCCTCGGCGGACTTGGCCGTCAGGAAGAGGACGGGCGCGTTGGAAAAGGCGCGCAGCGCGTCGCAGGTCTCATAGCCGTCCATGCCGGGCATCATCACGTCCAGGATGATCAGGTCGGTATCCTTCTCCTCCCGGATCAGACGCACGGCCTCCTCGCCGCCGGCAGCCTCCTGTACGCTGTACAGGTTCTGCAGCAGCAGACGGAGCACCTTGCGGATATCGGGATCGTCGTCGACGATCAGTATTTTCGATTGAGCGGACATAGTATCACCTCGATGGTCATTGTACCACAAAATTTTCGCTTCACAAGCGGTTATCCCACGGTTTAATAGTTCTTAAGAGACGATTTAAGAGTTCTTAAGACACTTTTTCCGCCTCTTGTGTTAGAATCACGACGGACGATCCCTCCGGCCCTGCGCCGCGGGATCGGAAAAGTGTAAATCCGGCCCGCGCCGGTCCGGCGCGGAGCCTTTTCCGAGGAGGAAGACAATGACTACAGTGAAAAAGATCCTGAGCCTGCTGCTCGCCCTTGCCATGGTTCTCAGCCTGGCTGCCTGCGGGCAGACCCCGGCGGAGGAAAACAAGGGGAGCGAGGAAGGCTCGAAGACCCCGAGCGGCGAGAAGAAGAACGAGAGCCCGACGCCCGAGTATGTGTATAAAGCCTCGATCCGCGAGCTGGATGACAGCAGTATGAATTCTTTCTATTCCTCGCTGACGACGAAGGACGGCTTCTACTGCTTCACCAACGAGGTCGTCGGCCAGCGCGAACTCTACGAGGGCGAGAAACTGGAGTACGAAGGCCAGCTCGACGTCTATGCGACCGTCCTGTACCGGATCGGCTTCGACGGCAGCTCCGAGAAGCTGGACCAGTACAAGGAGATGGAAATCGAGGCGGAGGAAGGCCACGAGATCAGCTCCAGCCCCAACAGCATGGCGCCCATGCCCGGCGGATTCCTCATCTGGGAAAATGTGTACGAGTACTGGAGTGACGCCGGAGAGGGCGTGGAGAAGTACTCCGATGAGTGGATCATGAATTATCAGTACCGCGAGAGCCATTATCTCCGCAAGCTGGACGAGAACGGCAAGGAGATCTCCTGCGTCAAGCTGGACCTCGAGGAGATGCTCAAGAGCAGGGACTATGTTTATTTCAACGGCATGGCCGCGATCGACGATCACCGGGTCCTGATGGCCGGTGAGGACGGTCTGTACGTCTTTGACAGCGAGACCGGCAAGATGATCGGCCAGGTGCCCGGGATCGATTGGGCGGAAAAGCTTCTGACCCTCAACGACGGCCGTGTGGCCGTGGCCTACTACGGCGACAGCGGATACCGCCTCGCCGTCGTTGATCCCGACAAGCTGACGCTCGGCGACAGCTGGGCCGTGCAGGGAGACCTGTACAACGCGGTCGTCGGCGGCGGTGATTACGACCTCTATTACAACAACGGCGTCAACTTCTACGGCTACGATCTGGAGACCGGCAAGGCGGAGAAGCTCTTCAACTGGATCAACTGCGACGTCGACAACTCCTGGATCAATAACTACGCCGTGACCGACGACGGCAAGGTCATCGCGGTCAGCTACGACTGGGACGATAACTATGAAAACGTCACCTACTCCCTGATCACGATGGAGAAGGTCCCCGCCGACTCCGTCCCCCAGAAGGAGAGCATCACGCTGGCCTGCCAGTATCTCGACTGGTACGCCCGCAAGCAGATCATCGCCTTCAACCGCAGCCACGATGATGTCCGCATCGAGCTGCGCGACTACTCCGAGTATAACACCGAGGACGATTACGAGGCCGGCCTGACCAAGCTGCGCACCGAGATCCTGGCCGGCAACTGCCCGGATATCCTTGATCTCGGCGGCCTGCCTGCCAAGCAGCTGGCGGCGAAGGGCCTGCTGGCAGACCTCTATCCCTTCCTGGACGCCGACCCCGAGCTCAGCCGCGAGGACTTCTTCCCGACCGTGCTGCACGCGCTGGAGAACGAGGGCAAGCTCTATTCCACGACCGACTCCTTCTATATCATCACCGCCGTCGGCCCCTCCCGGATCGTCGGCAGCGAGCCGGGCTGGACCTATGCCGAGCTGATGGAGGCCCTGCGCGAGATGCCCGAGGGCTGCTCGGTCTTCAGCCAGACCGAGACCCGCGCGGACATCCTGCAGCTGTGCCTGTCGCTGGAGATGGACCGCTTCGTCAACTGGAACACCGGCGAGGTCAACTTCGACTGCCCCGAGTTCATCGAGCTGCTGAACTTTGCCAAGACCTTCCCGGCGGAGTTCGACTGGGAACACTACGAGTGGTCCGAGGAGGACAACGACTCCTACCGCGTCCGCGAGGGCAAGCAGCTTCTGATTTACGACTACATCAGCGGCTTTGACTCTCTGGTCAACTATGAAAATATCTACGGCGGGCTCGACGCCTTCACCTACATCGGCCTCCCGACCAGCTCCGGTGTCGGCAGTCTGCTCAACCCCTCTTCCGGCTACGCCATCTGCGAGAGCTGCCAGAACAAGGAGGCGGCCTGGGAATTCGTGCGGATCTTCCTGACCGAGGAATACCAGAACGCCAACGCATACAACATCCCCAGCAACATCCACAGCTATGAGAAGAAAAAGGCCGACGCCATGACCGTGACCTATTATCGCGATGCCAACGGGAATATCCTGCTCGATCCCGAGACCGGCGAGAAGATGATGGAGGAAAAGGGCGGCTACTGGGACGACGTGAAGAACGAGTGGGTCCCCATCTACTCCTACAGCGAGGCGGAGATCGGCAAGGTCGAAGACGCCATCATGAACACCGAGCGGGTCTATGTCCAGGACGAGGCCATCTTCAATATCGTCATGGAACTGGTCGAGGGCTTCTTCTCCGGTCAGCGCAGCGCCGAGGACGTGGCGAAGCTGATCCAGAGCAAGGCCAGGATCTACGTCAACGAGCAGAGATAAGACTGCTCAGATACAGCAATGTGCCCACGAGCTCTTCGTGGGCACACAAGCTGTCGACGAAGCGTCGCCAGCTTGTGCGGCAAAAATGGAAACTTTTGAAAAAGTTCCCATTTTTGCGAGATTGAAAGTAAAGGGGGACTCCCCGTCCCCCTTCACAGATCCCCCTTGCTTGTCGGAGCATCGCCGCAATAGTTTGTTTACAGTCTGCGTGCCCACGAGCTTGTTCGTGGGCACATGTTTCTGTGCCGCAGCAAGTTAACATAATTTTTATCTTGCAGAGCGCCGCGGAATCGTGTATAATCCATTTGATAAGGACATTTCAGCATTTGGACGGTTCGGCATATGAAGGATTCGCTCCGAAAATCGAATAAGCGGAAGGACTTTCTGAAAAGCCTGTGCTTCCTGTGCCCGAGCCTGCTGGGCGTCGGCGTGTTCTTCATCCTGCCCTTCGGCGTGGTGGTCTACTACTCGCTGATCGACGGCCCGGCATCGAAGAAGTTCGTGATGTTCGACAACTTCGTCAGGCTCTTCCACAACTCGGCCTTCCGTCTGGCGGCGAAAAACACGCTCACCTTCTCGCTGATGGCGGTGCCGCTGGCGGTGATCCTGGCGATGGTGCTGGCGCTGATGCTGGAGAGCCGCATCCCCCTGAAGTCCCAGTTCCGCACCTTCTTCCTCAGCCCGATGATGGTCCCGGTGGCCTCGGTGGTGCTGATCTGGCAGGTGCTGTTCAACTACAACGGCACGATCAACGAGCTGTTCCTTTTCGGCGGGAACAAGATCGACTGGCTGCAGTCCGACTACGCGCAGATCGTGGTACTGCTGCTGTTTCTGTGGAAGAACCTCGGCTATTTCATGATCCTGTTCATGGCGGGCCTTGCCAACATCCCGAAGGAGCTGCTGGAGGTGGCCGACGTGGAGGGCGCGAGCGAGGCCTACAAGTTCTTCGCCATCAAGCTGCGCTACCTCTCGCCGACGGTGCTGTTCGTCACGATCCTCTCGCTGATCAACTCCTTCAAGGTCTTCCGCGAGGTGTATCTGCTGGCCGGCGCCTATCCCTACGACCCGCTCTACACGCTGCAGCACTTCATGAACAACACCTTCGGCTCGATGGACTATCAGAAGCTGTCCGCCGCCGCCGTGATCATGGCGCTGGTGATGGTTGTCATCATCGCCCTGCTCTTCCTGGCCGAGGACTGGTTCGGAAAGGACGTGGAGGGATGAAGAAAAAGCATTACTTCGGACGGGCGACGATGTTTCTCCTCTGTGCGGTCTTCGCCGTGATGTTCCTGCTGCCGACGGTGCTGACCATCAGCAATTCCTTCATGGCCGAGAGCGAGATCGTCTCGAACTACGGTATGATCTTTTCCACCACGACGGGCGGCTATGTGTCCAAGACCGTCAATCTCAAGTTCATCCCCGACAAGGTGACGCTGGATCAGTACATCTCCGGCCTGATCAAAACACCGGACTATCTGATCAAATACTGGAACAGCATCCTGCTGGTGCTGCCGATCGTGATCTTCCAGGTGGCGATCGCCTCGGTGGCGGCCTACAGCTTCACGCGCTGGCGCGGCAAGGTCCGCAGCGGCATCTTCTTCTTTTACGTCATCCTGATGCTGATGCCCTACCAGGTCACGCTGGTGCCGAATTACCTGGTCAGCCAGTGGCTCGGCATCATCAACACCCGCTGGTCGATCGTCCTGCCGGGCATCTTTGCGCCCTTCTCGGTCTTTCTGCTGACCAAGTTCATGCGGCGCATCCCCTATTCGCTCATCGAGGCCGCGAAGGTCGACGGCGCGGGCGAGTGGCAGATCTTCACCCGGGTCTGCCTGCCCCAGTGCCGCTCGGCGATCTTCTCCATTGCGATCCTGGTCTTTATCGACTACTGGAACATGGTCGAGCAGCCGCTGGTGCTGCTCAAGGACGCCGATTCCCAGCCGCTGAGCGTTTTCCTTTCCAGCATCAACACCGGAGAGATCGGCCTGGCCTTCGCGATGGCCACGGTCTATATGATCCCCTCGCTGCTCCTCTTCCTCTACGGCGAAGCCTACCTGGTGGAGGGCATTGCGACCTCGGGATCGGTCAAGGGCTGACAGCCCGCATTTCCTTGCCCGGAGGGGCAGAGAGGAAGGACAGTCATGGAAATGAAAGTGAAGAACAGAGCCTGGGTCAAAAACGCGGTGATCGTGTTTCTGGTCATTCTTCTGATCCTGACCTTTTTCTCCAATACGATTATGAACCGCTCGCTTGCGGAGGTCGCGACGCAGAACGTCATGAGCGGCTCGATCACGGCGCGCGTGCGCGGCAGCGGCACGGTCACGGCGACCGGCGCCTATGAGGTCAAGGCCACGCAGACCCGCGAGATCCGCTCCGTCATGGTCAAAGTCGGCCAGCAGGTCAGCCAGGGCGACGTGCTCTTCGTCCTCGGCGAGGGCGACAGCGAGGAGCTGGAGACCGCCAAGGAGAACCTGCGGCAGCTCGAGCTGTCGAAGCAGCGCATGACGGCCGGCCTCTCCGGCACCGATTACACGCTGGACGAACGCGAGATCGAGAAGCAGCAGGAGAAGCTGGAGGAGGCCCGCGAGGCCGAGGCTCTGGCCTACCTGGCGCTCGAGAGCGGCGCGGGCGTCCCCGAATATGAGCTGCGGCAGGCCCATGCCAAGGTCGAGACCATGGAAAAGCGCGTGGCTGCCGCCCGAGAGGCGCTGACCGCGGCGCAGGCGGCCTTCACCGAGAAGCAGACCGAGGCCCAGCAGCGCGTGGACGACGCGCTCGCGCGCCTCAACGAGCTGCTGGACAATCCGCCCGCCGAGGACGAGGAGCCGGAGGAGGGCGAGGAAAAGACCGAATACGAGCGCAAGCTGGAGGAGGCCCAGGCCGCGCTGAGCGCGGCGCAGATGGCCCAGGCCGCGCTGGACCCCGCGACGGACGCCGGAATCCTCGACGCGCAGGCCGCGCTGGACGAGGCCGAGCTGAATCTGGAGCTGGCCAATCAGGAGCTGGAAAGCCTGACCGGCATGGCGGGCTCCTATGCCGAGGCCTATGCCGCCGCCCAGGCGGCCAGGCAGGAGGCCGAGGACGAGCTCTTCCGCATGGAATACGAGCTCAACCAGCGCAAGATCGCCGACGGCAAGAGCGCCGCGAGCACCTACATCGAGCTCCAGGATCTGGACTACCAGATCGGGAAGGCGAAGGAAGCGATCGAAAAGCTCAGCGGCGGCGAGGAGGACCAGGTCGTCGCCAATGTCTCCGGCATCATCGAGAGCATCAACTTCACCGCCGGGAACACGCCCGGCAAGGGGGAGACCCTCTGCAGCATCCAGGTCCCCGATCTGGGCTATACGCTGAGCTTCACCGTCACGAGCGACCAGGCGCGCCGCCTGCGCACGGGCGACGAGGCAACGGTCTCCAACTACTGGTGGGGCCGCGAGATCTTCGCGACGCTCGCCTCGATCCGCAACGACCCGCAGAACCCGCAGAACAGCCGGATCCTGACCTTCGACGTCACCGGCGACGTCAGCCCCGGCATGGAGCTGACCCTGTCCGTCGGATCGAAGAGCCAGAGCTACGAGCTCATCGTCCCCAACTCCGCCATCCGCAGCGACAGCAACGGCAGCTTCGTGCTGCGCGTCGAGGCGAAGAACTCCCCGCTCGGCAACCGCTACTACGCCCGCCGCGTGGACGTGACGGTGCTGGCCAGCGACGACGTGAACTCCGCGGTCTCCGGCGAGCTGGGCTACGGCGACTTCGTCGTCACCACCAGCAACAAGCCGGTGAAGGCCGGCGACATGGTGCGCATGCCCGACTGATATGAAAAAGCTGCTGAACGAACATAAAAAGACGGCCTGGCTGCTGTTCTGCCTGCTGCTGACGCTCGG
Organism: Oscillospiraceae bacterium; assembly: GCA_017552325.1. Classification (GTDB taxonomy): domain Bacteria; phylum Bacillota; class Clostridia; order Oscillospirales; family Oscillospiraceae; genus Limivicinus. Next base: position 28,289 of record JAFZQE010000083.1, on the reverse strand, counting down.
CGCGCTCATCTGCCTCTGGCGTGTTTACGGCCTCGGGCACGGCCTGCCCGCGCAGCTGGCGGCCGAGCGCTGGCAGGGCGAGGGCGAGACGCGCTTCGCCCAGGTCTCCTGCTTCGTGCCGGTGGACGAGGCGCTGAGCCAGAACCAGATCTACGCCTTCCGAGGCAAGATGATGGACGAGCTGAGCAAGGCTGCGCTGGATGCGGACGGGACCGACGGACTCTGGCGCGACGCCTGGAGCGCGGTGGGCAAGCTGACGGTGTCCAGCGACAGGGCGAGCGGCGATGCCTCGGTCATCGCCGTCGGCGGCGATTTCTTCAGCTTCCATCCGCTGCGCCTGCTCGGCGGCAGCTATCTGCGCGAGGACGACCTGATGCACGACCGCGTGCTGCTTGATCTGGAGCTTGCCTGGCTGCTCTTCGGCGGGACCGATCTGCAGGGCATGGAGGTGAAGATCAACGACCGCCGGTTCATCGTGGCCGGCGTCGTCGAGCGCGAGGACGACAGCGCGAGCCTCGCGGCCTACACCGCCGGACAGGGCCTCTATATGAGCTATGACGCCTACGCCGAGCTCCTCGGGACCGAGAACATCACCGCCTACGAGTACATCCTGCCGGAGCCGGTCGACGGCTTCGCCCGCGGCGTCGCGGAGGAATATTTCCCGATCGGCCGGGGCGAGACCCTGCAGAACACGGGGCGCTATTCCCTCGGGCGGCTGCTGAAGCTGCTTCCGAAGATGGACGAGCGGGCCATGCAGGGCATGGGCATGATCTACCCCTACTGGGAAAACGCCGCGCGCGTGACGGAAAACCGCTGCGCCCGCCTGCTGCTGACGGCGCTCCTGCTGTCCGTCCTGCCGCTGATCTCGCTGATCGTCTGGCTGTGGCGGCTCGGCGCGAAGGGCAAGGAAGCCTTCTCCGAACGGATCTTCCCGCGCTTCAGGGAGAGCGTGGAGGAGGCCATCCGCCGCCCGGCCCGCCGCCGTTGGGAAAAGAAGCATGGAAAAAGCGAATAGAAAAAGACAGTGCCGGGAAAGGAAGCTTTCCCGGCACTGTCTTTCCGTTATATGACATTCGAGGCTTTTTTCTCCATCCGGGCAAAGGCTTCGGCGTTTTGGACAAAGGCTTCGGCCAGCGGACCGCCCTCCCCGGGCATGCGGCTGTAGATCCAGGTTGTCCGGCAGAGCAGGCTCCCGTCGGCGTGCTGCAGGGGAAGGGGAAACAGCCCCGGCTCATGCCCCCTGACGCAGTCGTCGGGCAGGATCCCGTAGCCGAGTCCCTCCCGGATCAGAGCAAGGCAGAGATCCTCGGTGCTCACCCGGTAAACGGGATGCGGGCGGAGCAACTTCCGCTCAAGGCGCCAGCGCTCCAGCGCGGCGGCGGTGCCGGGGTTCATCGGATAGTCGATGAAGGGCAGCTCCGTCAGATCGTGCTCGGAAACGGGGCGACAGAAGACGGCGCAGAGCGTACATTCGGAATAGGGCCGGCGGGCAAGCGGAGAGTCCTCTGCCAGAAAACGGGAAAAACAGAGATCGGCTCGCCCATTTTCGACACAGGAGATCAGATCCTGGCTCGGCAGCGTCAGAATACGGACGTCCGCGTCGGGATGCTCCGCGGAAAAGCGGCTCAGAAGCGCGGGCAGGACAAAACGGGAAAAAGAGTAGGGAGCGCCGACGGTCAGAACGGGGCGCCTGCCGGCCAGCAGTTTTTCGCGCTCCTCGCGCACGGCGCGAATGGCGGAGACGATCCGCTCCGCCTCCCGGGCGATCCGCTCGCCTTCCGGGGTGAACGCCGAACCTCTTCGCGTCCGCACCAGAAGCGGGAGACCAAGCTCCGCTTCGATCGCGCGGACCCTTCTGGTCAGCGCCGGCTGAGAGATGAACAGCCCCTCGGCGGCTTTTGTTATGCTTCCCGCACGATGAAGCTGTACGATGATCTGCCAGTCAAAGTCGCGCATGTCTTTTCTCCTCCCGTCCGAGCGGCCGGGCCTCCCATACCCTTTGGTTATGAGCGGCCGAACACGAATGGAATGACCGCTCCCGTTTACTTTTCGATAAGGCGATTGTAAAATGATACTGTAAAACTGCAAAAAGGGGAGATCACGATGTTCGTACTGGGACTCAACGGAAGCCCGCGAAAGAACTGGAACAGCGACCGGATGCTGCAGGAGGCGCTGCTTGGCGCGGAGGAGCTTGGCGCAGAGACCGAAAAGATCGATCTCTATGATCTGCATTATACCGGCTGCCGGAGCTGCTTCGCCTGCAAACGCCTGGGCGGAACGAGCTTTGCGCGCTGCGCCTGGCCGGACGACTTGAAGCCGGTGCTGGACAAAGCGCTGGCGGCCGACCTGCTGATCGTCGCGGCCCCGATCTATTTTCGCACGGTTCCGGGCATGGTGCGCTGCTTTTACGAACGGCTGTTCTACCCCTCCCAGATCTATGCCCGCGACGGCCATAAGGGCTATCAGAAGGATCTGCGGACCGGGCTGCTGTATACGATGAATGTGGACGATCCGGCAATCAACCGCTATCCCGCGGAGACGGATCGCCTGGACTTCGAGCGTCTGGTCGGCCCGACGAAGCTGCTCAACATCGTGGATACCTGCCAGTTCGACGACTATTCCGTCTATGCCAGCGAGCGCTTTGACGCGGCGGCCAAGATGCGTCATCGGGAGGAGTTCTTCGAGCGGGACTGCCTGCGCGCGCGGGCCTTCGGCAGAGAGCTTGCGGCGGACTGCCTTTCCGACCGCTGAAGGAGGTCGATACACCCATGAGAGAGCATTTCCTCGTCAGCCTGAACGCGGTGCTGCCGGTTTTCTTCATTATGGCGGCCGGCTATCTGGCCAAGCGCGTCGGCATCATTCAGGAGCAGGATATCTTCAAGTTCAACCGCGTGGCTTTTCGCGTGTTCATGCCGGTCATGCTGTTCAAAAACATCTACGCGTCGGATCTGAAAACGGCAGTCCGTCCGGCTTTGCTGCTGTATGCGATCACAGGGGTGCTGATCTCCTATGTGCTGATTTGGCTGGCCGTACATGCCTCCGTGAAAAACAGAGACAAGAAAAGCGTCCTGATCCAGGGCATGTTCCGGTCCAATCTGGCGATCATCGGCGTTCCGATCGCCGAATCGCTGACCGGCGGCGGCGACGTCTCGGCCGTCGCGGTGACAATGGCCGTGATCGTGCCGATCTTCAACGTCCTGGCGGTCATCTGCCTGGAAGCGTACAGCGAGGACAAAATCCGTCCCGGCCGGATGCTGCTGGAAGTGATCAAAAATCCGCTGATCATCGGCTCGGCCCTGGGCCTGCTGGTGCTGCTTCTGAAGATCCGCCTGCCCGCGGCCTGCGTGTCCGCCGTCAACAGCGTGGCGGGAGTGGCGAGCCCGCTGATGCTGTTTACGCTCGGCGCCTTCTTCCGCTTCGACCGCCTGAAAAGCAACGCGGTCTACCATGCGGCGGTCTGTGCGGTCCGTCTGCTCGTCGTGCCGGCGGCCGCGCTGCTGCCGGCGATGGCGCTCGGCTTTCGCGGCATCGAGATGGTCAGCCTGTTCGCGGTGTTTGCAGCGCCGACGGCGGCCAATTCCTTCACCATGGCCCAGCAGATGGGCGGCGACGGCGAGCTGGCGGGGGAGATTGTCATCACCACCAGCCTGTTCTGCGTCGTTACCATGTTCGGCTGGATCTTCCTCCTCAAGAATCTGGGCGTATTTTAGAAAGGATCCGGCGGCGGCAGGAAAGGAAAGCAGAGGTCTGAAGACCGCCGCTTTCTTTTTTTCCTTTCACGGACGGATCCAGACGCCGCGCGGCGCGCCGACGATGCGGCCGTTTTCCGCGACCGTACGGCCGCGGAGGATCGTCTTGACGACCTTTCCGCAGAAGCGGCGGCCGTCGTAGGGAGAGAGCTTGGTGCGCGAGTGCAGATCCTCCTGGTGAAAGGTGTAGGAGAGATCCGGATCGACGACGACCAGGTCGGCGTCGCTGCCGATCTGAAGGGAGCCTTTGCGGGGGTGGAGGCCGAAGAGGCGCGCGGGCTCCTCGCTGAGCAGGGACACCAGGCGGTGGATGTCGAGCTTCCCCTCGTGGACGGCGTTGAGCATGACCATGGACGTCGTTTCGATGGAGGCGGTCCCTGCCGGCGCTTCCCGGAAACCGCGCAGCTTCTCCTCCGGGCTGTGCGGCGCGTGATCGGAGCAGACAAGGGAGATCGTGCCGTCGCGCACCCCTTCCCAGAGCAGGTCCTGATCCCGCTGCGTGCGGACCGGAGGATAGCCCTTCATGGACGAGCCGCAGCGCTCTGCGTCTTTGTCGGTCAGGGCCAGGTAATGCGGGCAGGTCTCCGCCGTGACCGGGAGGCCTTCCTGTTTGGCGCGCCGGATCAGTTCGACGCCGTCTCCGGCGGCCAGGTGCAAAATGTGGAGCCGCGTCCCGAGCGCACGGGAGAAGGCGATGGCCGTCTGAATGACCGTCAGCTCGGACACAGCTGGACGCGAGGCGAGCAGGGCGGCGTAGCTGTCGTCTCCGCTGCGGCCGATCTCCTCGGTGAGCGCGCGGATCAGGGCAAAGTTTTCCGCATGGATGGCCACGGGCAGGCCTGTTTTGGCCGCCTCGCGGAAGAGCTGATAGACCTGCCCGTCGTCCAGCGGGGGCAGGACGTTCTCCATGCCGTCCCGATAATTATAAATGAGCTGGTAGCTGTTCAGATCGACCGCGTAACCCCAGAAAAACTTGAGGGCGACGGCGCCGGCGTCGCGCAGAGCGGTCAGTTCCCCGTTGTTTACCGGGCCGAGACAGAGTCCCCAGATGCCATAGTCCGTGAAGGCCTTCGGCGAGAGTACCCCGGCCAGATCAAGCAAATTATCCGCGCAGTAGACGGCGGGGTTGGAATTGGGCATTTCAAGGATGGTCGTCACGCCGCCGGCCGCGCCCGCGGCGCTGCTGTGCGCGAAATCCTCCTTGTAAAAAAAGCCGTTCCGGCCGTCCCGGCTGTGGACATGGCTGTCGATAAAACCGGGCAGAACCAGCTTCCCGGCAGCGTCGGTGATCTCGGCGGCTTCGCCGGGAAGCGCTTCGGCGCTGATGGCGGCGATGACGCCGTCCCTGATGTACAGATCTGCGCGAACACTGCTCCGGCTGTCGGTCAGGACGCCGTTTTTAACGATATGATCCCACATTGTGCAGTCTCCTTTCCGTGGATGATATGGCATCAGCCTCTGAAGCCGGGCTTCAGAGGCTGAACATGATTTCGGCGAAAACTTTGGCGGCAAGGAGCAGAACGGCTTCGTCGAAGTCAAAGCTGCCGTTGTGGTGCGGGGCGGCCAGCGGCGTGCCGAACATCAGCTCCGCGGCCTGACCGCCGCGGTCCTGTACGACCTGCATCAGTGTGGTCACATCCTCGCCCGCACCGAACTTCTGCTCACGGATGACCTCACCGACTTCCTTCATCTGCCGCAGGAGCGCCATTTCATGCTCAACAAGAGCGGGAGAGCTTTCGGCGGAATCGGCGCTGCCCATGATGGTCTCGGTCAGGCTGCAGCCGTACATGTCTGCGGCGGCCCGGGCAATGCGGCGGACTTCGCCCAGCATGTAGCGGTTGATCTCCGCGGTTTCACCGCGCGTCTCCAGACGCATTTCCGCAGAGGAAGGGATCACGTTCCGCCCGCTGCCCGCGTGCAGCGTACCGATGTTGATGCGACTGGCGCCGTCTCCGTGCCGGGCGATGGCCAGCATGTTGGTGACCGCCGCCGCCGCGGCGCCGAGCGCGTTGCGCCCGAGCTGGGGATACATGCCCGCGTGGGCCGCCTTCCCCTCAAAGCGGAGATCGAGCTTGGTACTGGACAGGATCGCGACGGCGGAAGCAGCGACGGCGCCGGGCTTCGTGAGCGTCAGCCCGAGATGCCCTCCGAAGAGAAAGGAAACGTCATCCGCCACGCCCGCAGCCGCCATACTGGCGGCACCGCGCAGCCCTTCTTCGCCGGGCTGGAACAGGATCTTCACCGTGCCGGGCAGACGGTCACGGTGGCGGGCGATCATTTTCGCGGTCACGACGCCGATCGCCGCATGGCCGTCGTGCCCGCAGGCATGGGTCAGCCCCTCGTGTACCGAGGAAAAGCCTTCACGGAAGGGGCGGTGCTCCGCCGAGCGGCTTTCGGCCACCTCGTTGCAGTCGATATCGACGCGAAGGATCTTCACCGGCCCGGGCAGGCCGCCCTCGATGATCGCCATGCAGCCCGTAAAGCCGCCGCGCATCGGAAGGATCTCCCCGTCGCCGCCCAGCTCCCCGGCCGCGCGCCGGAAGGCCTCCTCGGCCGCTTCTGGACGGGGGAGCCCGTACATGCACGAGGGCTCGTGCAGGCTCGGCCCGTAGAGGACGGGGATGCCCGCGGCTCTCAGCTCGCGAAGAATGACGGCTGTCGTCCGGTACTCCGTCCACGCGGACTCGGGATGGCGGTGAAAATCGCGCCGGAGCCGGATCAGCTCGCGCTCATCCTCCGGCAGCTCATGCCCGCTGAACAGAAAGGTTCTGTCATTGACCTGCGTGTATTCGTGCGGATTCATCGTGCGTCTTCCTTTCTGTTGACGGCGGCGCGGGAAATGTTTTCCCGGGGCTTATTTGTTCTGAAAATAGTCTTTGACGATGCGTATAAAGCCGTGCGCAGGGGGAGAGAGGTGCCCGTCCTTTACGATCGTGACACAGGTGGACCATTTGGTCTTGTATTTTTCGGGAATGGAAAAGAAGCGGACGTTCGGCGGCGCCATGGACACGGCGAACTGGGTCGGTGAGAAGGAGACGCCGAGACCGTTGCTGACCAGAGTAAAGGCGGTCTGCATCGTTTCCACGCTGAAGGGGATGTTCGGCTGCAGAACGCCGGCCTGAGCCAGGATCGTGTCCGCCATCTTGCGCACACGGTGCCCGGCGTGGATCATGATAAGACGCTTGTCCTGCAGGTGGGAGGGATCGAGCACGGGGAAGGGATAGGCGGGATTGATGGTCGCCAGCTCGCAGATCGGGTCTGCCCGGTTGGCGATGATGACAAAGGGTTTGGAGATCACAAGATCATACTCAAACTGAGGCTGGAAGTCGTCGTCGGAGCAGTTGAGCACCGCAAAGTCGCAGGTGCCGGAAAAGAGCTTTTCGATCAGGATATGAGAGGCCGCTTCGGTGATGTTGATGTCAACATTGGGAAAAAGCGGGGAGAAGTGGGGCAGAATAAAGGGCAGGACATACTGCCCGAACTGCGGGGAAATGCCGATGTGCAGCAGGCCGGAGTTACCCTGCGAGTATTCTCCGATCTCCCTGACCACGTCCGAGTGGATCTTTAGGATCTTCAGCGCGGCTTCATAATAGATTTTGCCGGCGTAGGTCGGGAGCAGGCCGCTGCCGGTCCGGGTGAAGAGCGGAGTGCCGATCCCGGCTTCGATACGCTGAAGGGCCTGGCTCAGCGAGGGCTGGGAAATAAACAGGGAGGCCGCGGCGCGGGTGATGCTTTTGTGTTCGGTGACGGCCTTGATATAGAGCAGTTCGTTCTCAGTCATAAGCGCTCCTTTAAATAGGAAAAAGTTATTGAAATCATAAGATAAATAGTATTTGACTATAATTTGAGTCAATTATACAATAATTTCGAAGAAAGTCAATGCTTTTTTGGAGAAAGCGGCAAGAGATGCGGACGGAAGTGCGGAGAGCTGCTGCGCGTCTCAAAACAACAACGATCAAAAAGGAGGATCACTATGGCAAATCTGTATGTGAGAAACTGGGAAGAGTTTCCGGTGGTCGAGGTGCAGCCGAACAATTTCAGACGTTCGGTCGTGGGCGAAAATATGGGCATCAACTATATCTCGGTCAAGCACCCGATGCGGATCCCCAACCATGTTCATGTGGAGGAAGAACAGGTGATGCTGATCCAGAAGGGCAGGATCAACATCCACATGGACGGCCAGGACGACACAATCGCCAAGGTGGGCGACATCGTCGTCATCCCGAAGGGCATGGCCCACTGGCTGGAGTCCGACGGCTGCGACTGCGAGTTTATCGAGATCTTCTCTCCGAGGCGCGTACAGAATCTGATCGGCTTTATCGGCCGCATCTTCTGAGAACGGGAAAGGAGAGAACGCAACATGGCGCAGAACATCATCCGGGTCAGAGACAACATTTACACGATCACCGAGAATCTGGGTTCCAACGATTCCGCCATCGTCACCTCGGCGGGCGTTGTGCTGTTTGACTCGCCGCACAAGGCCTCCGACGCGATGAACTGGCGTCGGTTCGTCGAATCCCTCGGCCCGACGAAATATCTGATCATCTCCGACCATCATATCGACCATACGCTCAGCGCCTATTTCTTCGGCGGTGAGATGATCGCCACCGTGGGCACGAGAGACACGCTGCTCGACCGGCACCCGACCAGCCCCTTTATGGACTATGTGCTGGGGCACTTCGATCCGACGGGTGTGCCGCTGATCCACGGCGACTACGAGTACCGCATCCCGGACATCACCGTCACGGACCGCATGACCCTCTTCCTGGGCGACACGGAGATCCAGCTCATCCACAAGAAGGGCCATACGCCCAACAACCTGATGGCCTATCTGCCGAAGGAAAAGGTGCTCTTCTCCGGCGACAACGTCTGCGAGTGCGGCCTGCCCTCCTCCCAGGAGTGCTGCCTGCCCGACGTGTTCGATACGATCGACTTCATCCTCAACGAACTGGACGTGGACACCATCGTCCCTGGCCACGGCGACGTGACCGACAAGGACGGCGCGAGGAAGTACCGTCAGATGTACCTCGACTACGTCAACGAGATCAACGCGCGCATGAACCGGGGCGACAGCAAGGAAAAGATCCAGGATGAGCTGCGCTTCCCGGACCTTATCCACTGCGACACCGAGCGCTACACCGGCTATCCCGACGAAATGGTGGACGGCTTCCAGCGCAACAGCGTCAGCAGGATCTATGACCAGCTGCTCGCAATGGGCGGCACGTGGGGCGACAGAAAATGAACATTCCGAAAGTCGTCCGGATCCAGCAGGATTTTCAGCTTCCGGTCAAGACGGATGTAGAAGAGACAATCCATCGGCGAATCGAAGAGCTCGGCATAACGGGCAAGGTCAGGCCGGGCGAAACGGTGGCCGTCGGCTGCACGAGCCGCGGCATTCCGGACTATCCGCGCGTTGTAAAGGCGGTCGTGTCCGAGCTGAAGGCGCTGGGACTCAAGCCATTTCTGATTCCGGCCATGGGCAGCCACGGGGCTTCCACGGCGGAGGGACAGGCTCAGTTCCTGCGGAACTACGGCCTGACGGAGGATGTCGTCGGCGCGCCGATCCGTTCGCAGATCGACGTAGTGGAGATCGGGAAAAGCCGGGATCTGGGGCTGTCCGTCATGGTGGACAAGCTGGCCGTGGAGGCGGATCACATCGTGGTCTGCAACCGTATCAAAACGCACACGGACTTCATTAATTCGTTCGAGAGCGGGATCATTAAGATCCTAACCATCGGCCTCGGCAAGTTCCGCGGCGCGACCTATTATCACAAGGCGATCATGCGCTGGGGCTTCCCGCGCGTGCTCTCCGACGTGTCCTCCCGCATCGTCGAGACGGGCAAGGTTCTTTTCGGCGTCGGCGTCGTGGAAAACTGCCGCAACCAGATCGCCGATCTGGACGTGCTGGATACGTCGACCTTCGACGCCCTGCTGGAAGGAGAATCGCGGCTGCTGGCCGAATACAACGCGATTACGCTGCATCTCCCCTTCGAGAAGGCGGACGTGCTGGTGATCGACGAGGTGGGCAAGGACGTCTCCGGCACCGGCATGGATACCAAGGTGGTCGGCCGGATCCTCAAGCCGCTGATCTCCCCGGAGCCGGCCTCGCCGAAGATCAAGCGCATCGTGGCGCTGGGGCTGACGAAACATTCCTCAGGCTCGCCGGGCATGCCGGGGCTGTGCGATTTCATCTCCAGGAAGTATGAGCAGAACACGAACTGGGACAGCGTGATCGTCAACGGTCTGGCGGCCTCAATGCCGGAGTTCTGCAAAAAGCCCGCTGTGATGGAAAACGACAGAAAAGCGATCGAAGCGGCTCTTGAAACGATCGGAATGTACGAGACGGAGGAGATCAAACTGATCCGAATCATCAACACCGGGCTGCTGGAGGAGATGTACGTTTCGACCGCCTATCTGCCCGAAATCCGGCAGAGGAAGGACATCCGGGTCCTGTCGGAGCCGGAGGACATCCCCTTTGATGAAAACGGAGATATCGTTCCGTTTCATCTTTAGGTCGTATTGAAATGGGAAAACCCATTCAATGATATTTTTTTCAAAAGGAGAGGATAGAAAAAATGACACCGCTTAGCTTACTCATCATCCTGGTGCTGGCTGTCGTTGTGCTGGTTCTCCTGCTGGTCAAGTTCAAGATGCACCCCGTTCTGGGCTTGTTCCTGACCGCTATTCTGGTTGGTATCACGACCAATCAGGGCCTGTACAACACGCTGAGCACGATCTGCGCCGGCTTTGGCGGCACGCTCACGAGCATAGGCATCCCCATCCTGGCTGGATGTATCATTGCCATGGGCATGCAGGACACCGGCGCGGTGATTGCCATCGCAAACGGCTTTATCAAGCTGTTCCGCGGCAAGCGGATGGAGCTCTCCGTGGCTCTGACCGCGTACATCATGTCCATCCCCGTGTTCGGCGACGTCACGATGATCCTTTGCGCGCCGATCGCAAACGTTCTGGCCAAGCGCACCAAGACCTCGATGTCCACGATGGCTGCCTGGCTGGTGACCGGTCAGTTCCTGACCCACGGCATCGTGCCTCCCACGCCCGGCATTCTGGCCGTTACCCTCGCCCTCGGCGCCAGCCTCGGCGGCGTGATCGGCTGGGGCCTGATCCTGTCTTTCATCGCGTTCTTCATCGCTTACTTCGTCCTGAACAAGTGGGTCTCCAAGGAATTCATCGAGCCCCGTCCGGACTTCGTGGTCGGCATTGAAGAAGCTCCCGCCGACGCCAGCCCCGAGGAGCTGCTGATCGAAGGCGAGAACCTGCCCAACTTCTTTGCGGCGCTCTCCCCGATCCTTGTCCCGGTCATCCTGCTGACCGTCTCCTCCATCTGCAACGCCGCGCTGCCTGCCGATTCGCCGGTGCTGAATGTCACCAAGCTGTTCGGCGACCGCACCTTCTCCCTCTGCTGCGGCGCTGTCTGCGCGATCCTTGTTGCCCTCGGCCGCAAGGAGACCACGATCAAGAATGCCATCCGCAACACCAAGAATTATGACGGCGGCGAGATGAAGTTCTTCCGCTGCATCACCGACAACTGGCTCACCCGTACCTGCGACGTCGCAATGATCCCCCTGATGGTCACCGCCATGGGCGGCGCCTTCGGCAAGATCCTGAACACTGCTCCCGCCATCGGCCAGCTCGGCGAGTGGATCGCCGGCGCCGGCATCCCGCCCATCATCGTCGTCTTCGTCGCCACGGCCATCATCTTTGCCGCGACCGGCTCCATGACGACCGCCGCCATGACCTCCGTCGGCATCTTCGGCGGCATGATGGACGTCCTCGGCCTGTCCCCGCTGGTCCTCGCGCTGACGATCGGCGCCGGCACGCTGACCTTCAACCACGCCAACTCTTCCGGCTTCTGGGTGCTGACCCAGTTCACCAACCTGGACGTCAAGCAGGGCTACAAGTACATGACCTTCGTCAATGTCTTCACCGGCTTCGTCTGCTTCGGCCTGCTGCTGATCGCCTACTACACGGGCATCCTGGCCTGAGTGTATCCCTGACCGCGCGGCGGTAAACAAAAAACCTGTCTATCACGTCGGTTGGGTCCTTTCCAACCGACGTGGTAGAGCACGTATGGCACAAAGGAGAAAAAACAATGGCATTTGAACTTGTTATCAAAAACGGCACCGTCGTGTGCCCGGACCGTGTCATCGAAAAAGCCTGCATCGGCGTCAACGGCGGCAAGATTGCGGAGATCAGCGAGCAGGAGCTGGAGGGCGCCGAGGTCATCGACGCTTCCGGTCTGCATGTGTTCCCCGGCGTCGTCGATCCGCATACCCACGTTGGCTTTGCCAACATGCCCAAAGAAGAATTTTATCATGAGAGCCAAAACGCCGCCCTCGGCGGGACGACGACCATGATGATCTATATGCTCCAGAGAGGCTCTTATCTGGAACAGCATCCCGGCAACAGAACGCTCGGCGACGCCAACTGCATGGTGGACTATCTGTTCCATTACAGCATCGCCGATCAGAAACAGCTCAAGGAGATCCCGGCGCTGGTCAGCGAAAAGGGCGTGGCTTCCTATAAGTACTTCATGACCTGCCGCGGCGCCGAAAGCGTCCGCCTGAAGCTGGAGGCGGTGGACGACGGCCTCCTGTACAATTATTTCAAAACGCTGGGCGAAGCCGGCGCGATCCCCTGCGTCCACTGCGAGAACATGGAGATCTATTTCTCCCTGTCCCCGGCGCTGAAGGAGCAGGGGAGAGACGACCTCGCCGCATGGGACGAGGCCCGTCCGAGCTGGGCCGAGGCCGAGTCCATCTTCCGCGCGGTGTTCCTCGCGGCCAAGGCCGGATGCCCCAAGATCTATATCGTCCACCTGAGCTCCAAGGCCGGCCTTAAGATGATCCGTATGCTGCGCGGCATGGATCTCGGCATCGAGATCCTGGTGGAGACCTGCCCGCATTATCTGATCCTCGACACCGACTGCGAGGCCGGCATCAACGCGAAGGTGAACCCGCCCATCCGCAGCCGCGAAGACTGCGAGGCGCTGTGGGAGGGCGTGTGCAGCGGTGAGATCCAGACCATCGGCTCGGACCACTGCGTGCGCGGCTATGAGCAGAAGCGCGGCTCCATCTGGCTCGGTCTGCCCGGCTTCATCGGAACCGGCAACGTGCTGCAGCTTGTCCTGGAGTATGGCTATTTCCGGAAGAACATCCCTCTGACGAAGATCGTCGAGCTGATTTCGGAGAATCCCGCCAGAATCTTCGGTGCCTATCCGAAGAAAGGAGCGATCCGCGTCGGCAGTGATGCCGACTTCGCGCTGGTCGACATGAACCGCGAATCGGTGCTGACGGCCAAAAACAACGGCTCGCTGGCAGATCTCTGTGTCTATGAGGGCATGAAGGTGCACGCTACGCCGGTACGGACGGTGTTGCGCGGCAAGACCGTCATGCTCAACGGAGAACTGAAGAGGATCGAGGACTACGGCGAATACATCCCCGCGTCCTTCGGTGAATAAATGCTTCGATAAACTGGCAGGAGGTTATGATCATGGCACATGTATGGGACGACATCATTTCGGAAGAGGACATCAAGGTTTATGAGCAGGCCGGTTTTATCGGACACAGCGTCGGCATGGGCAAAAGACCGGCGGTGCTGCTGATCGACGTGCAGTACCGGACGGTCGGCGACAACGTGCCGATCATGGAATCCATGCTGCATTCCGGCTACGGCACAAGCTGCGGAGAACGGGCCTGGAAATGTATCCCGCATATCAAGGCGCTGACGGATCTGGCGCGCGAAAAGGGCTTCCCGGTCATCTACGTGATGATCGAGCGGCGCGACAAGCAGGACGCCGGCCGCTGGGCCGACAAGGTCCCGGGGCTTGCCAGCGGCAGCATCCACCGCGTCGGCAGCCGCGGCGTTGAGGTGGTGGACGAGGTCAAACCGCAGGAAGGGGACATCTTCGTCGCCAAGCGCTATCCCAGCGGCTTCTTCGGCACGCATCTGGCGACGCAGCTGATCACACTGGGCTGCGACACGGTGATCGTCACCGGCTGCACGACGAGCGGCTGTGTCCGCGCCACGGCGGTGGACGCCTTCTCCTATGGCTTCCGCGTGATCGTGCCCGAGGACGCAGTCTATGACCGGATCGACATTACCCATAAGCTCAACCTGTTCGATATGAACTGCAAGTGCGCGGACGTGATCCCGACGGCCGAGGTTCTGGAACAGATGAAGGCGCTGTAAGAGGCACCGAAAACAAGCGCTTTTGTGCGCAGAGAAGCTCTGCGCACAAAAGCGTCGCTCATTCATGAGAACAAGAGAAGAAGATGAGGATAAACCAAGAAAATGAAAATGAGAGACAGTGGCGTGTACCTGATCGGCGGCCGCCGGATCGTGGAAGCCCAAGAAGCGGAAAGACCCGCTGAACTATCGCCTTTTTCCGAAGCCGAAATCGAAAACGCATATCGGGAGACCATTTCCTTCCGCATCCTTCAGGCGCACAATCACTCGGAGAGCATGGACCGGCTCAGCCTGAAGTTCGATGCGCTCGTCGCGCAGGATATGACCTATATCGGCGTGCTGCAGACGGCGATTGCCTGCAACGTCAAAGAATTTCCCATCCCCTTCGTGCTCTCGAGCTGCCACAACGCGCTCTGCTATAACGACGGAACAAGCAACGAGGACGACCATCTGTTCGCCATGGGCGCGGCCAGAAAGTACGGCGGTATTTTTCTTCCGACGCACCAGGCGGTCATGCACCAGTTCATGCGCGAGCGCTTTGCCGGCGGCGGGAGTATGATCCTCGGCGCCGACAGCCACACGCGCTACGGCGCGCTGGGCACGATGGCGACCGGCGAGGGCGGCGGCGAGATCGCCAAGCAGCTGCTGAGCAAAAGCTACGATATCACCCGGCCGGAGACGGTGCTCGTTTATCTGATCGGCGCGCCCAAACCGGGCGTGGGCCCGCAGGACGTTTCCATCTATCTGATCGGCAAGGTCTTCAAGAACGGCTTTGTCAAAAACAAGACGCTGGAATTCTGCGGCCCGGGCATCGCTTCGCTGAGCGTGGATTTCCGCAACGGCATCGACGTGATGACCACGGAGTCCTCGGCCATGTTCAGCATCTGGGAGACCGACGACAAAGTCAGAGACTACCTGACGCTTCACGGACGGCCGGAAGCCTTCCGGGAGCTGCATCCGGGCGGGCTTGCCTATTACGACAGCCTGATCGAGCTTGATCTCGGAGAGATTGAGCCGATGATTGCGCTGCCCTTCCACCCGAGCAACGCGTACAGCATCCGCGAGCTGAACGAAAACGCGGACGACATCCTGCACGCCGCCGAGTTCGCCTGCACAGAGCAGATGAAGGAGTTCGGCATCAGGGTCGATCTCCGCTCCAAGATCGTCAACGGCAAGGTGCGCGCCGATCAGGGCGTGATCGCCGGCTGCGCGGGCGGCCTGTTTGAGAACATAGCCCATGCCGCGGATATCCTTCGCGGGAGGTCCATCGGCAATCAGGGATATACACTGAACATTTATCCGGCCAGCCAGCCGGTCAATTATGAACTGATGCGTCACGGCATCGCCGCCGACCTGCTGGAGAGCGGCGCCGTTCTGCGCAGCGCCTTCTGCGGCCCCTGCTTCGGCGCCGGCGACGTGCCCTTCAACGGAGGCTTCTCGATCCGGCATACGACGCGCAACTACTCCAACCGCGAGGGCTCGCGGCCCGGCAAGGGGCAGATGGCGACCGCGGCGCTGATGGACGCGATGAGCATCGCCGCCACGAGCATCAACGGCGGCATTCTGACTCCGGCGACCGAGCTGGATCTCGACCTGCGGAGCTACAAGTATCACTTTAACGGCTCCATCTATGACAAGCGCCTGCTGGACTGCTTCGGTCATGCCGAACCCTCGACCCGGCTCGTCAAGGGTCCGGGTATCGGCGATATCCCGAAGATCCCCTCGCTCAACGAGAATCTCCTGGTCAAATGCGCGGCGCTGATCACCGATCCGGTGACGACGACGGACGAGCTGATCCCCAACGGAGAGAGCTCGTCGTATCGCTCCAACTTCTCGAAGATCGCCGAGTACACCCTGTCGGCCAAGGTGCCGGAATATGTGGGGCGCTGCAAAGCGATCCGCGCATGGCAGGAGGAGATCACGGCCGGGGGAGATCCCTTCCTCCGGGACGAGGAACTGAAAAAAGCGGCGGGACTGCTGCGCGGGAACGGCTATGACTGCAGCGCGGAAAATACCTGCGTCGGAAGCTTTCTGTATGCCAATTCGCCCGGGGACGGCTCCGCGCGCGAGTATGCGGCCTCCAATCAGAAGGTGCTCGGCGGCTGGGCCAATATCTGCCGGAAGTACGCGACCAAGCGTTATCGCTCCAACCTGATCAACTGGGGCCTGCTGCCCTTTACCTATCAGGGAGAGCTGGTGTTTGAAGTCGGCTCCTTCCTGTGGATCCCGAAAATCCGCAGCCAGCTGCTTGCCGGGGCCGAAAAAGTGAAGGCCTGCGTCCTCTCCGACGGCGGTCTCACGGAGATCGAGCTGTCTCTGGACACGCTGACGGAGCGTGAGCGAGAGATAATCGCCAAGGGATGCCTGATCAACTACAACAGATTGAGCGAATAGGAGTGGTGTTTGTGAGAAACAGTCTTGGCAGAGAAATCCCCGACGAATGGCTGCGGAAAACAGGAAAGGAAGTCTACCGGGGCCCCTCTTTCCGCTGCGAAAGCTCCTATCGGAAGGCTGCCCCGACCGTTCGCTCCGCGAGGCTCGACGGGCACAGCAAGGTGGTGGACAGTATTCGCAGCGTGCTGGAAAAATGCGGCGTGCACGACGGCATGTACTTCGGCTTCCATCACCATTTCCGCGACGGAGACTATGTGATCAACCTGGTCATGAAAGAGGTCGCGGCCATGGGGGTCCGGGATATAACGATCTGCGCCAGCTCCATGGGAACGGCGCACGATTACATCGACGAGCTGATCGAGCAGGGCGTGGTCAGCAGCATCCAGTCCTCGGGCGTGCGCGGCCGGATCGGCGAGGCCATCTCGTATGGGAAGCTGAAGCGGCCGGCGGTGATCCGCTCCCACGGAGGGCGGGTGCGCGCGATTGAGGAGGGCGACATCCATCTGGACATCGCGTTCGTGGGCGCACCAACCTGCGACGAATACGGCAACGCTCGTCCCGTCGGCGGAAAAAGCGACTGCGGCGTGCTGTCCTATTCGATGGCGGACGCCCGCTATGCCGACAAGGTGGTCGTCCTGACGGACTGCCTGGTGCTTTTCCCAAATGTTCCCGCCAGTATTTCGATGACGGACGTCGACTATGTCTGCGTCGTGGACGAGATCGGCGACCCGAAAAAGATTGTCAGCAACGTCATTCGCGAGACCAAGGACGTGCGCGAGCTGATGATGGCGGACTACTGCGCCAGGATCATCACGGAATCTCCGTATTTCAGGGACGGCTTCTCCTTCCAGACGGGCGGCGGCGGCGCGGCGCTGGCCGTGACCAAGTTGCTGCGCCGGCCGATGGAGGAGAGCGGCGTCAGCATCGGCTTTGCGATCGGCGGCATCATGAAGGCCATGTGCGACATGATGGACGACGGGCTGGTCAAAAAGATCGTGGACGCGCAGGTCTTTGATTCCTTCGCGATCGAACATATCAAGAGGAATCCGAACCATGTGGAGATCTCTACCTCCGAATACGCCAACCCGATGAACAAGGGCGCCTACGTCAACCGCCTCGACTTCGTCATTCTCGGCGCGCTGGAGGTGGACGTCGATTTCAACGTCAATGTGATCACCGGGTCGGACGGCATCGTACGCGGCGCGCCCGGCGGCCACCCCGATACGGCCGCGGGAGCCCGCTGCAGCATCATCGTCGCGCCGCTGATCCGCGGACGCATCCCGACGGTCTGCGACCGCGTGCTCACGGTGACGACGCCGGGCGAGACGGTGGACGTCGTCGTGACGGATTACGGCATCGCGATCAATCCCCGCCGCGCAGATCTGCTGGAGGCGTATAAATACTCCAGGCTGCCGATCATGACGATCGAAGAGCTGCGCGACATCGCCTACGGCATTACCGGCAGGCCGGATCCCATTCCCTTCGAGGACGAGGTTGTCGCGCTGGTCGAATACCGCGACGGCACGATCCTGGACGTGATCCGGAAGATCAAAGAATAGGGGGGCGGCGGCATGAAGAAGATCCCGTGCGTTTACATGCGCGGCGGAACGAGCAAGGCGGTCATCTTTCACCGGAAGGATCTTCCGGAGGACAGAAGCGCCTGGCGGGAGATCTTTCTGAAAACCATGGGTACCCCTGACGTCAAGCAGATCGACGGCATGGGCGGCACGGTGTCCTCCACGAGCAAGATCGCCGTCATCTCGCCTTCAGAGCGGCCGGGCGCCGACGTCGACTATTACTTCGTCCAAGTCGGTGTCGACCGGGCCGACGTCTCGGACAACCTCAACTGCGGCAACATCTCCTCCGCCGTCGGCCCATTCGCCATCGATGAGGGACTGGTCAGCGCGGCGGAGCCGATCACAACGGTCAGGGTGTATAACGAAAACACGAAGAAGATCATCGAGGAGCTGGTCCGCGTGGAGAACGGGCGGGCGGCGGTCTACGGTGATACGTCCATCGACGGCGTTCCCGGGACCGGCGCGGAGATCGACCTGTTTTTCCGCGAGCCGGGCGGCGCGGCCACCGGCCGGGTCTTTCCGACCGGCAGGCGCAGAGAGTTTTTCGATATCCCGGATTTCGGGAGATACGAAGTGACGGTCATCGACGTGTCGAATCTGGCCGTTTTCGTCCGGGCCGGGGATCTTGGCCTGAAGGGCACGGAGCTCGGCGAGCTGAACGCAAACGCGGAAAAGATGGAGCTCCTGGAGCGGATCCGCTGCATGGCGGCGCAGAAAGCCGGCCTGGTGGAGCGCTGGGAGGACGCGCGCGAGGCCTTTGCCGCCTCGCCGAAGATTGGCATCCTGTCCCGTCCGCAGGACTACGTCAGCATGGACGGCCGACAGGTGAAAGCGGAAGAGACGGATCTCTGCTGCCGGATGATATCGCTCGGCGTCATGCACAAGGCATATCCGATGACCTATGCGATCGCAACGGCTGCGGCCGCCTGCATGGAGGGAACGCTGGCCGAAGAGCTGGCCGCTCCGCTCCGGAAGCAGGGCAGCGTCCGCCTGGGCCATGCCAGCGGCGTCACGGAAGTGAAAATGGTCATGAAGGACGGCAACGTGGAAAAGGCCGGGATCGTCCGGACCGCCAGAAGGATCATGGACGGCAATATTTATATCTTGTAACGGGAGGAAACGGCGATGATCATTGAGAAACCCGCGGCAGCCGGCACGCTGGAATCCTGCGATGCGCAGGTCATTGTCGAGCCGGGGAACGGCGGCGTGGAGCTGGAGCTGGACAGCAAGGTGATCCATCAGTTCGGCAGACAGATCAGGGCGGTCATTCTCGATACGCTTTGCCGCCTGGACGTGACGGACGCAAAAGTAACGGTGAAGGATATGGGAGCTCTGGACTGCACGATCCGGGCGCGCGTGGAAGCGGCGGTTTACCGGTCGGCGGGACAGACCGATCAGATCCCCTGGGAGAAGCTGGCCGATGAAAAATGACAACAAAAAAAGACTGAGACGCTCGATGCTGTTTCTGAACGCGCAGAAACCGAGTCTCATCAAGGACCCCTATGTATACCGTCCCGATTCCATCATGCTGGATCTCGAGGACGCGGTCGCGGAGAACCAGAAGGATGCCGCCCGCTATTCGCTGTTCCACGCGCTGCGCGAGATCGACTATCGCGGCGTGGAGCGCGTCGTTCGCATCAACGGGCTCGACACCCCGTACTGGCGCGAGGATATCCGCGTGTGCGTGGCCGGAGGCTGCGATTCGATCCGCATCGCCAAGACCGAGAGCGCGGGCGATGTGATCGCGGTCGAGCGCGAGGTCGAAAAGGCCGAGCGTGAGTTCGGCCGCGAGATCGGCAGCACGCTGCTGATGGCGGCGATCGAGTCCGCGCGGGGCGTGCTGAACGTGCTGGAGATCTGCGAATCCTCTGAGCGGCTGTTCGGCGTGGCCCTCAGCGGCGGCGACTATACGAAGGATCTGCAGACGAAGATCTCCAAGACCGGGATCGAGCTGGCCGGGGCGAGACAGCTCATGGTCATCACGGCGCGTGCGGCCGGCGTCCAGTGCTTCGACACGGTCTACACCGATCTGGACGACATGGACGGCTTCCGCGCAGAGGTCGAGATGGACAAAATCATGGGCTTTGACGGCAAGTCGCTGATCAATCCCCGCCAGATCGCGCCGGTGCATGAGATCTATACGCCGACCGCCAAAGAGATCGTCTTTGCCGAAAAAGTGGTCCGCGAGATCGAGACGAAGCGGGCGCAGGGCATCGGCGTCTTTACGGTCGACGGCAAGATGATCGACATCGCCTTCTACGACGGCGCCCGGAAGACCCTGGCGATGGCCAGGGCGGCGGGCGTCTACGACGGAGCGCTCTGATGGGCGCGGAAACGGAGAAAGCGCGTGAAACCGTATGAACACAAATACCTCAAACCTGTCAGCGTCCTGCTTCTGATCGCCTCCGCGGCGCTCGTCGTCTGGTTCGGATGGAAGATCGCGGCCGGTCTGCTCCACGTGGAGGGATATCGCTTCCGGGAGATCTACGTCCTGGCGCTGCTTTTCTTCGGCTATGCGCTGTACTGCAGCATCATCAGCCTGAAAAAGGGACTGCCGGAAACGGTCAAGGAGCTGTACCGGCTGAAAAACGAGCGGCGCAAGAAAAAGAAGACATAAGAAAGGAACCAAGTCATGTTCGCTTCCTGCAGGGTGATCGAGAATGAAAGGCTGGGCGAGGGCCTGGTCCGGCTGCTGATCGACGCACCGGAGTTTGCCGCGCAGGCAAAGCCGGGACAGTTTGCCATGCTGAGATCCTGGCAGGAAATGGAGCCCTATCTGCCCAGGCCGATCAGTCTGAATCAGATCGACCCAGAGAAGGGCAGAATCGGGTTCGTGATCCGTGTCAAAGGCGCCGGGACGGAACGTCTGGCGCGCTGCAGGCCGGGAGATTACATCCAGGTCCACGGCCCGCTTGGGAACGGCTTTCCCGTTCTGGAGCACGCCGGATGCGTAGCGCTTGTCGGGCGCGGCGTCGGCGCGGCGCCGCTGCGGCCGTTGGCGGAGGCCTATGCCGCGCGCGGCTGCGAGATCCGCGCCTATCTCTCGGCGAGAAGCGAGGCGCTGCTGCCGGACTGGGACTTTTACGGGTCGCTGGGCGCGAAGGCGGTCTTTTCTTCCGATCCGACGAAGAAGGTCACGCAGGAGCTCGCGGCAGACTGCCTGCGCATGAACTTTGACGCCGTGTATTCCTGCGGCTCGATGCGTCTGGCGAAGGATATCAGGCTGCTTCAGAAGCAGTACGGCTTCGCCGCCTACCTGTCCCTCGAGGCGCGGATGGCCTGCGGCGTCGGCGCCTGCAAGGGCTGTGTGTGCCGGACCGTTTCCGAAGACGGAGTTTCGTCCTATATCCGCGTCTGCAGCGAGGGACCTGTTCTGCCGCTGGAAAGGATCGTCGAATGAGCGCAGAAAGAGATCTGTCGGTCCGGATCGGCACGCTGTTCATGAAAAACCCTGTAATGCCTGCCGCCGGCACTTACGATTATTTTGAAAACAACGCCGGTCTCTTCCCGATGGAGAGCCTGGGCGCGATCATGATTAAGAGCGTCCATCGCCATCCGCGGCCGGGCAATCCGCCGCCGCGTGTCGTCGAAGTGTACGGCGGCATGATCAACGCCGTCGGCATCCCCTCCGTCGGGATGGAAGCCTTTATGGAGCGCGAGATCGGGCGCTTTGCCGCGCTGAACGTACCGGTCGTGCTGAGCATTTCCGGCAGCAGACCGGGCCACTACGCCGAGTGCCTCGAGCTGCTGGACAACGACCCGTGCATCAGCGCGGTGGAGATGAATCTGGCCTGCCCCAATATCGACAGCGGCCTGCCCTTCTCTTCGGATCTGGCGACGCTGCGCTATACCGTGGGCGAAAGCCGGAAAGCCACGCGCCTGCCGCTGATCGCCAAGCTCAACCCGAGCGTGCCGGACATCGTCCCCTTTGCCAGGGCCGCCGAAGAGGCGGGCGCGGACGCGCTGACGCTGTCGAATACCTTCCGCGCGATGAAGATCGACATAGACCGTCAGAAACCCGTGCTGGGCAGCAGCTTCGGCGGGCTGTCCGGCCCCGCGGTCAAGGCCGCCAACCTGTTCCTCGTCTGGAGCGCGTTTCAGCAGGTGAAGATCCCCATTATCGCCTGCGGCGGCATCTGCTCCTGGCAGGATGCGGTGGAGTATATGCTTGCCGGCGCCAGCGCCGTTCAGGTCGGGTCCCGCAATTTTTCAAATCCGAACGTCATGCCGGAGATCATTGCGGGGATCGAGAGCTACCTGGCGGAAAAAGGCTACGCTGCGGCGCGTGAGATCGTCGGCCTCGCGCACCGTCAATAACGATAACATTTCCCCTCCTCTTTTTGGGAGAGCAGTTCCGGCCTCGGGCTGCTCTCCTTTTTCGCGCAAAAAAGATCCCGCACGGCATGCCGTTCGGGATCGGAACGGAAGAGGCTCGGGCTGTGGTCAGGGCTCGGTCTGCTCCCAGTCGTGCAGGAAAAAGCAGAGAGAGAGCAGATCGGCGGAGCCGCCGGGCGACAGGTTTCGCTGGATATAGGAGAGATCCAGCGCCTCGACGGCGGAGAGCTCCGGCATGGCCCGCCCCGCGAGCAGGGCGGCGGCCTCCTCCGCGGCGAGACGGGCGTTTTCCGGCCCGCCTCTGCGGACCATGTTGGTGTCGCCGCCCCGTGCGATCAGATGCAGAAGCGCGGCGACGCCGGCATCGCTGCGGCTTTCCCCGGCGCTCAGCAGAGCGGAGAGGATCGGAAGGGCACAGTCCAGCACAGAGGGGAGCCCGTCCGCCAGTTCACCGCGCGCCCCGCGAAGACCGAACTCCAGATAAAGGCGTTCTCCACTGCTTCGGCCCTGGCCTACTTTGCGTATGGCGGCGAAATCTGCTTCGACGGCAGCGCGGCTCATGGCTGAGCATTCCGCTGCGATCCTTTGTGCATCGCGGCAGGGCGCACCGGCCGACCAGAGCCTTCCGATCGCGCCGCAGACGGCGCCCAAAAGAAAAATGGCGCCCTTATGGGTGTTGACGCCGCCGGTGGCAGCCAGCATGGTCCGCTCGGCGACAAGACCCTCCTGACGCAGCAGGCGAAAGCTTTCTCCGGGCGACAGACCGGCCGTGGAAACGCCGACGGAAAAACAGCGGCCCCAAAAGGGCCGAAGGCTGCGGATACTGGCATAAAAACTGTCCCGGTCCATGTCCTGGTGGGATCCGTTGTTCCGGAGGTCCACGAGCCCAGGCTTCGGCGTAGTCTCCACTTCATCGGTCAGCGCCTGCGTGGCGAGCGCCTCGATTGCGTCTCTGTCGTGGCGAAGAAAATGGCCTTCCATCAGCCTCCGCGCCGCCGCCTGCAGTTCTTCCGCAGGGTGCAGCCGCCTTGAGGCGCAGGCGCGCCCCGGCGCTCCGCAGATCAGACAGGGGCGCTCATCGCTTCGGGATAGCTTTCTGCCGTTCCGGTCGATGACGTCCATATCGAACAGCCGTCCGACGGGCGCTTCGTCTTCCAGCGCGAGGCAGATCTCCTTCAGCGCCTCCGCGTCCATATCCGCGGCGCACAAAAACTCCGGGCCGGTGACCGCATGGCGCTCGTCACAGGCAAAAAGCGGGAGGCGCCGCGTTTTCATGGCGGCTAGCCCCGAGCGGAAAGCGCGCCGGATCAGAGGACTGTCTTTGACGGGCCCGGGGATGTTCATGCAGAAGGAGAGCAGAGGGCGGCCGTATTCCGATAAAAGGGCCTGCTGGCGCGCGGCTCGGGCGTCGCGCGCTTCAAGCACCTGCCGCAAGGACACGTCCATGATGATATCTCCTCAATGATGGCGCGGTGAAGCCATACGCCGGATCGCTTCAACGACAGGGGCGGCCTCCGCGCTTTCCCAATAGCGGAGGGAAGCTTCGGAGAGCATCAGACGAAGCGTGTCCGCGTCGCCGTCGTGGATCGCCTGACGCACGCTGCTGGCGCTGACGACGACGCCGTCCCTCGTCAGACGGGGGATCTCGTGGACTTCCACGCCGCGAGGCGGCAGAAGCTGATGCATCATGCGGTTATAAACTGCGGTGACGTGGCTGCTTTTCTCCTCGCCGACATAGCGTGAACGGATCCCGAGCGCTTCGGCAACGCGCAGAAAGACCTGAAGGTCAATACCGGCATGCGCGAGAATAGTGTCGTCTTCGTCCGGGAGAAAGTAGCTCGGGAAGGTGGAGGAGCTGATCATATAAGGGCCGGAGTCGAGACAGACGACCTTATCCAGATCAGCAATATCCCGGCGGACGAGCTGCCTGCGCACAGAAAAGGGGATCGGCCCGGATTCCTCGCTGAGCAGAAAGAGAAACACCCTGTCGTTTTCCGCCGCGGCCCGCTCCAGCAGATAGCGATGCCCGAGCGTGAAGGGGTTGGCGTGCATGACCACGGCGGCGCTGCGTCCGTCGCTTCGGTTCAGGGACAGGCGCTGCAGATACCCGGAAAAGGCGCCGCGGCGGTTTTCCATAAAGCAGAGGCCGTCGCTGCTGCGGACGATTTCATAAAAGCCGAGTTCGCGGAAAAAAGGGCTGTTGGCAGCTTTCGTGCATAAATAGACCCGACTGACGCCGCGCTCGACCAGACGCTCGACCAAATGGGTAACCAGAAGGTTCAACAGGCCCTCGCCCCGGCGCTCCGGATCGACCGCAAGACAACGCAGCGTGCAGCCAAAGCAGCTCCCGGTCGCCAGCAGGCGTCCGCTCTCGTCAAACAGACCGCAGCTATAGTCCAGATTTTTGTCGAGACGGAGCCCCGCCCGCCGGAGCAGCTGCTCCATCTGACGGAAAGAAGCGGCGTCCGAGGTTGTTATTTCGGAAAGAGAAACACCCATGTCTTCGCCTCCGCGCTGTAAGGATCTTCTATATGTAAATCATATCATGCGCGTTTTGGATGCGCAAATAGCTTTTGCCTTTGACATCCATAGGGAGAATGTGATAGCCGGAAAGAAAAATAAAAAGGGGCTTTAATTCCTATAAACTTTGTGGTATATTAAGCGGCGGACGAAAAAAGGAGGTGGGAAGAGTGAATATCACGACCAAGGGGCGCTATGCGCTGCGCGTGATGATCGACCTGGCCCGGCACCAGGAGGAGGGCTTCGTGTCCCTCAAGACCGTGGCCGAGCGGCAGAACATTTCGATGAAATACCTGGAGATGATCGTCTCCGGCCTCAAAAAGGCGGAGCTGCTGGAGAGCAGCCGCGGCAAGGAGGGCGGCTACCGCCTCAGCCGCAGCCCGGCGGCCTACAGCGTGGGGGAGATCCTGCGCTGCCAGGAGGACAATCTCGCGCCGGTGGCCTGCATCCGGGACGGGGAGATCCAGTGCGACAAGGCCGCCGCCTGCATCACGATCCCGATGTGGAAGGAGCTGGACGAGATCACCAACGCCTATCTCGACAGCGTCAGCCTGCAGGATCTGCTGACGGGCGAGAAGTGGAAAACAGCCACTTGACAAAATCTCCGGATGTGATATAATTCCCAGTGAAAAGATAGGAATAGAAGAAAGGAAGTATTTTATGTTTGTCTATGCGGATAACGCGGCGACCACCAGCGTCAGCAGAACGGCGCTTGAGGCCATGCTGCCCTATCTGACGGAGGATTACGGCAATCCCTCCAGCCTATACGCCTTCGGGCAGAAGGCGAAGGAAGGGCTCGAGCAGGCGAGGGCGGACGTCGCCGCCTGCCTGAACGCCGACCCGAAGGAGATCATCTTCACCTCCGGCGGCAGCGAGGCGGACAACCAGGCCATCGTCTCCGCCGCGCGCAACGGCGCGAAGAAGGGGAAGAAGCACCTGATCTCCACGAAGTTCGAGCACCACGCCGTGCTGCACACCCTCAAGCGCCTGGAAAAGGACGGCTTCGAGGTCACGCTGCTGGACGTGCACGAGGACGGCGTCGTCCGCGTTGAGGACGTGGCGGCGGCGATCCGGCCGGACACCGCGCTGGTGACGGTGATGTTCGCCAACAACGAGATCGGCACCGTCCAGCCCATCACCGAGATCGGCGCGCTCTGCCGCGAGAAGAAGATCCCCTTCCACACCGACGCGGTGCAGGCCGCCGGCCACATGCCGATCGACGTGAAGGCGATGAACATCGACATGCTGTCGATCTCCGGCCACAAGTTCCACGCGCCGAAGGGCGTCGGGGCGCTCTATGTCCGCAAGGGCATCCTTGTCAGCAACATCATCGACGGCGGCGCCCAGGAGCGCGGCAAGCGCGCCGGCACCGAGAACGTGGCGGGCATCGTCGCGATGGCCGCGGCGCTGAAGGAGAGCGTCGCGCACATGGAGGAGAACACCGCGAAGATCATCCCGATGCGCGACAAGCTCTTTGCCGAGCTCTCCAAGATCCCGCACAGCAAGATCAACGGCAGCCTCGAGCACCACGTCCCCGGCACGGTGAACATGTGCTTCGAGGGCATCGAGGGCGAGAGCCTGCTGCTGATGCTGGACGATCGGGGCATCTGCGCCTCTTCCGGCAGCGCCTGCACCTCCGGCTCGCTCGACCCCAGCCATGTGCTGCTGGCGATCGGCCTGCCCCACGAGGTGGCGCACGGCTCGCTGCGCCTGTCGATCGGCGAGTACAACACGATGGAACAGATCGACCACATCATCGAGGTCGTCCCGCAGGTCGTCGCCTATCTGCGCAACATGTCCCCGGTCTGGGACGAGCTGCAGAAGGGCCAGCGCCCGCATCTGTTTTAAAGTTACTTGCGAAAATTGTTTTTCGCATGTGAGGAACTCGCGCTCATCGCACACGGCTTACGGGAGACAAGCTGTGCTTGGTCGGCGCGAGGGCTCGCAGAGCTCGCCTCAGAGTGTTTTTGAGGCGGCAAAGCTGCCTCAAAAACGATTTGAATACGATTAGGAGGATAAAACGATGGCTCTCTACAGTGAAAAGGTGATGGAACACTTCCGCAATCCCCACAACATGGGCAAGCTCGACGACGCGGACGGCATCGGCGAAGTCGGCAACGCCAAGTGCGGCGATATTATGCGGATGTATATCAAGGTAGACGACGAGGGTGTGATCACCGACTGCAAGTTCAACACCTTCGGCTGCGGCAGCGCGATCGCTACGAGCTCGATGGCGACCGACCTGATCATCGGCAAGCCGATCGAGGAGGCGCTCAAGCTGTCGAACAAGGCGGTGGTCGAGGCGCTCGACGGCCTGCCCGTGCACAAGATCCACTGCTCCGTGCTGGCCGAGCAGGCCGTGCGCGCGGCGGTGAAGGACTATTACGACCGCAGGGGCGTCGCCTACAACCCCGAGGACTTCCGCTTCCCGGAGGAAGACGAGCACGGCCACGTGATCGAGGGCTGACCGAAGTCAGTAAAAACCCCGAAGGATGAAACCATCCTTCGGGTTTTTTTGTCCTGTCACCGCCGGAAACGCCCTCTCCGGCGATTTTTTATGCTTCGCGGCCGACAGAGACCGCTTTTTTTCGGCAAAGACTCGTGCGTAATATAGTCGTTGGCGAGGAAATCGATTACAAAATTATGTAAACGATACCATCTTTTTCTTTATTTTTGAAATATTTAGTAATTTTTACTTGCGTTTCCAAAATGATACCAGGCACGCACGTCGAGACCGAGACGGCGAGCACGAGCTATACGGACGATCCGGCCGCGGCCTGCGAGACCGAGGGCACGAGGATCTACACGGCGAGCTTCACGAACCCGGCCTTCGAAGCACAGACGAAGACGGTCACTCTTCCGGCGACGGGCCACGACTGGGGCGATCCCACATGGACCTGGGACGGCTTTACCGCGGCGACGGCAAGCTTTGTCTGCCGCAGCGACGAGAGCCATACCGTGACGCTCACGGCAGAGATCAGCGAGAAAGTGACCCCGGCCGGCTGCGAGACGGATGGCCTGCGGATCTGCACCGCGTCGGTCACGCTCGACGGCGTCACCTATACGGACGTCAAACAGCAGACGATCACGGCGACCGGACACCGTTACGGCGCGCCCGAGTACAGCTGGATCCTGGAGGAGGACGGGAGCTACACGGTCATTGCCGCGGCGGTCTGCCTCAACGATCCGGCGCACGAGGTCACGGAAGAGGTCACGGCGATCTACGAGGTGATCCAGGAGCCGACGGAGACGGAGAACGGCCTGGGACGCTACACGGCGGTCTTCATGGGCGAGCTCTTCACGACGCAGATCAGGGACGTCGTGCTGCCGAAGTTCGGACCTGACGGCTACCACATCTACGTGGCGGACTACACCAAGGGCAAGGCGAACGTCGGGCTGGACGACGAGGCTCTGTACGAGGGCGAAGTGACCTTTACGGTGAACTCCGACAAGGTTTGCAGCGTCGGCATTCTCAACGCCGACGGGACGATCACGAAGCTTGCGT